>JBBRSH010000122.1:0-13456 GCA_038245555.1 Pyrinomonadales bacterium
CTCCCCGATAAAGGAACCCGCAGCAGAATAGTCTCGCACGGCCCCCAAAATCAAATGCTTCCGGCCCGCTGGGGACCCGGAAGCATTAATTGGTCGGGACGACTGGATTTGAACCAGCGACCTCTCGCACCCCAAGCGATTTGGGTAGGTTTGTATTACTTGTCAAAACTGCTCAAAACATCTTAGAATCAACAACTTACTGGCAGTGCCGGTTTCGATCTGAATAGCCGTGATCAGGAACGCTGCAACCAACCTGCAACCAACTTAATTTATATAGAAGGAATACTTTTCACTCGTGAGACGCTTCGCCAACGGATTTTATCGTAACCAAAACGACAGCCGATTTCAAGAAAAAAGCAATTATTTCAATCATTGGCGTTCCTCGAATTTTAGAGCCCTTCATCTGAGCTTAAAACTATTTAATCACGCAGATCTGCCAACCGCTTTTTTTTCGGCAGTGAAGGGACGGTTTGATAGGCATGCGTCCTCGTCTGACTTGTATTTGAGGTTGGAAAGCTGTTTTTAACGATAGCGTCCGTATTTTTATACTTTCCGGCAATAACAATAAACAAATTCTTGTGTCGTGCCAAAGGGCGTGTTGTGCGTTTCGCCGATGCTTTCGACAAGTTGGAACGAATTTCCGAATTCGCCATGCATCGATTCGGGGCTGTACTGCATAACGTCGAGGCCGCTGCATTTGCGGGGTCCTTCGAGACTGAATGATGCGACAATGATATGCCCGCCGCGTTTGAGCGAGAGCATTACCCGTTCGACGTACTTGCGGCGATCTCTTTCGTCGGTAAGAAAATGAAACACCGCTCGGTCGTGCCAAACCTCAAAGTGATCTTTAGGCAAGTCCACCTCGGTAATATCGGCAACAAACCAGTTCACGCTATCTGCATTTTCGCCAAGTCGTACTTTGCTATCGGTGATAGCTCTGGAGGAAATATCCAGCACAGAAACGTCGCCGAATCCGTATTCAAGAAGATCGTCAACCAGGTTGGAGTTGCCGCCCCCAACGTCAATTATCGCGGCATCTTTGCCGACGCCTGTGTTCATGATCATTCGCAAAGACGTGTTAAGGTGTTCGCTGAACCAACTCACTTCATCGCGGCCTTTTGTCTGATAGACGTTTTCCCAATGCTCTTGTTTATTCATAGCTCTTTCGGTTGAATTGATTTGCTGAATTGGCATGCAAACCCCCTTTAGGAGGAATAAGATCTTGTACGTTCGTGGCCGGATTCCTCTCGCGACGGTATCGGATCAATAGTGCCAACAAGATTAAATTAGAGTTAGTTTCATGCTCTCTTGAGTATCAACGAGAAGCAGGTTCCCTCGCTACTATTTACAACGACCAGCTTGCCTTCATGCTGTGTTGCAATCTTGTGAGCTATAGAGAGGCCGAGACCTATTCCCGTGTCCTTTGTTGTAAAAAAGGGGTCAAAGATTTTCGATCGATTGGCCGGCTCGACCCCGGGGCCCGAATCAATCACTTCGAGGGCACATTCACCCTCCCTTTCGGCCGCCCGAAACGTTAGCGTTTTATGGCTCGTGTCCACAGGCTCCATCGCCTGCAGACCATTAATAGCTAGATTCAATATCACCTGTTTGATCTGTTCCGGGTCTGCGAGCACTCTCGGAATTCCTTGCTGCAAATGCTTAACCACTCTTACGGATTGTGCGGCGGCCTGATTTTCAATTAATGCGGCAACGGACTCGACAATCGCATTAGGGTCAACAAGTGTCTTCGCAGGCTTGGCCGGCCGTGCGAACCGCAAGTATTCGCCCACAAGTCGGTCGAGTCTATCGATCTCTTTTCGGGCGAGGTCTGCAAACTCTCGACGAGGACTATTCTCTTCCAGTTCGTCCTCCATTATTTCAATCGCTCCCTTGATCGAGGCAAGCGGGTTACGAACCTCATGTACGATCCCGGCCGAGAGTTCGCCAAGAGACGTCAGCTTTTCCGCTTGGAGCAGTTGCTGGAATGTCGACTGGAGTTCATCAAAAGCCTGACGCCTTTGCTCTGCATTTCGCTCGGCCCGTTCACGCGCTTTGCGGAGCCGATCGCCCAACGCTCCCATCACCCCACCGACCAGATTGAAGATCACGATCTCTGCGTATTGGTTTATCGAATAGTCGAAATGCCCATGCTGCCAGTGCAGATAGACATGCGGAGAATAAATGATGGTTGTGAACAATGATGTTGCCAGCCCTCCCCTTAGCCCAAAAAGCAGTGCGGCCGCAATTATCGGTATGTAGTAAAGCCGCTGATAGATCTCGTGCCAAACGATCTGATCGGTCGGTGTGAGGAAATGTAGAACCGTGATCAGGACGATCGTAATTCCGATTGCGATCCAAACGTACAATCGGTTACGGGAAGAGATGATGTTAAAGGATTCTGTGTCCATATCACTCCAACCCGTATTTTTGCATTCGATAAATTAGAGCGCTTCGCGTAATGCCCAAATACCGAGAAGTCTGTGACTGATTGCCATCGTGTCGCTGCAGCGACGCCCGTAGGATTTCGCTCTCCAAACCATCGAGATTTATCGGATCATTTGGTAGTGCAAACCAGAGTTTGCCGTTAACTGGCGAAGGGGTCTTAACATTCGCCGGGACATCGTTGATGGTTAAACAATCTCCATCAGAAAGCACGACCATTCGCTCGACCAGATTCTCGAGTTCACGCACATTTCCCATCCATGGATGATCGAAGAATACCTTAAAAACTTCGCGCTCCACTTTTGGCGGTTTAATGCCGTGCTTCGATGCGGAACGAGTCACAAAATACTCCGTCAAAACAGGGATGTCCTCACGACGCTCACGTAGAGGTGGAATAATTATCGGCACAACCGAAAGTCGATAGTATAGGTCTTCCCGGAATGAATTTTCTTTGATCAATTCCGTCAAATTTTCGTTGGTTGCGGCGATTATCCGGACATCGATCTTACGCGTGTTGTTCTCGCCGAGGCGAGTCACTTCTTGTTCCTGGAGCACCCGAAGCAACCTTGTCTGCGATTGCAGAGACATGGAGCTAATTTCGTCGAGAAACAAGGTTCCACCATTGGCTTCCTCAAACTTGCCCTTCGAGTCTGCGACAGCTCCTGTGAAGGCTCCCCTCTTGTATCCGAAAAGTTCGCCTTCGATGAGCGTTTCAGGGATCGCCGCACAGTTGATCACCACGAATGGGCGACTTTTCCTGGTTCCTGAATAATGAATGCCTTTCGCGATCAATTCCTTCCCGGTACCCGACTCGCCTTCAATCAGTACCGTGACGCTATTCTTTGAAACGCGTTCAACCAGGTCATAGACCGCGAGCATCTTCTCGGACTTTCCAACAACGTTATCGATTTTGAACTCTTCATGGATCTGGCGGCGGAGACGGCGATTTTCAGCTAACGCACTTCCATATTTCAGGGCCTTTTCGATTGTGAGAAGTATCTCTTCACGGTTGAACGGTTTTGTGATGAAATCGAATGCTCCTCCGCGCATCGCTTCCACTGCAATTTCGACGTCGCCAAATGCGGTGATAACGACGATTGGAATCTCGCTGTTGATCGCGGTCGCCTGGCTCACCATCTGCGAGCCACTCAACTTCGGCATACGCCAATCGGTGATCAGACAGTCAAACGCTTCCCCAGAGAATTTCTGAAGCGCCTCACCGCCATCCGCTTCGCTTGTCACTTCGTAACCGGCCTCCGCCAACTGGAACTCAAGAACGCGACGCAAGGAGTCGTCATCATCAACGAGTAAGAGTCTTGCCTTTGATGTTGGAACCGGTCCGCTCATTTGATCTCAAATGTAAGGGTTGTCCACTTGGACTCGTAGTTAAGATCCGGATCGTGGAGTTTCGTCATGTTTATGAACTTGACGTACCATTTGCCGGCACCGTCAAGGCGGACCCTCACCATTCCCTTCTCATCGCTACGAAGCTCAGGAACGGATACGAGTTTTCCGTTATGCTCACGTCCGGCGAGGACGACTTGATTGGTAAGAGGCTTCCCGCCCTTCAGGCAAAGAATATCGATAGACATTCCTTTCTTCAAATTGTACGGATTTTGCTGCGGAACGAGTTCAACCGGGTACCCGAGTATCGTCTTGTAATCGTCAGTTCGTTTTTTGCCGACTTGCAGGATCGCTTTGACGTGCTTCGCGTATCGCTCTTTCGCGTCCTTTTCCAATTCGCCGGTTTTACGCCGGTCGTCGAGCGTGTCAGGCAGCCCATCTTCTCGTAGGTACTCGTTAAAGTCAGCGGCCTTAAGCGCGATCTCGCGAGGCTTGGTTGAAAGCCCGACAACATAGGTCCCCGCGAAACCAGTTGTTAAATTCAAAAACGCAGTCGTTTCATCCTTAGTGAAATCGGCTTCTACGGGATGCGTACGTGTGCCGCCCGAAACTAAGCTAACGTCATTCAGACGTGCATAAGAGACGGCTCCCTCGCTCGCGAGGAATGTTCCGTTCATCACCTTAACGGTAAGTTTAGAGTTTGGCTGCAGAAAAAAGCTGTCTGTTTTAAGAAACAAGTCGTGCGCGAATACAGACGCCACCAATACCAGCGATAAGCAGCGCCCAAAGATTGTTAGTTTTTTCATATTGTTTCCCTCATATCCTGATTTCAAAGGTCAGCGTTGCCCACTTTGATTCGTAATTAAGCTTCGGGTCGTCAACTTTGATCATATTTATGAATTTCGCGTACCACTTGCCGGCTCGGTCGAGTTTGATCTTGATGATGCCTTTTTCGTCGCTACGGACGCTTTTTTCGGTAGCCAGTTTTCCGTTCGATTCGTTGCCCGTCAGGACCGTCTGGCCGACGAGCGGTTTTCCGTCTTTAAGGCAAGCGATCTCGATCGTGCCGCCGACATTTACATTATATGGATTACTCTGCGGAAACATCTCGACCGCATACCCTAAGCTGGTTTTGTAGCTGTCCGTTCTCTTATCGCCGACCTGGAGAATGGTCTTTACATATTTTGAATAGCGGTAGGTGGCGTCTTTCTCCAGTTCGCCGTCGCGCTTGCGATTCTCTAAAATGTCGGGGATCCCCTCGGCGGGGAGATACTCGTTGAATGCCGCCGCTTTCAAAGTGTTTTCGCGCCACATCGTCGATAGACCGACAACATAATTGCCGGCCTCGGTCGGGACAAAATTTAAAAAGGATGTAGTTTCGTTCTTTGTAAAATCCGTTTCTTTCGGATTCGTCCGAGCGCCGGACGGTGAAACCACGCTCACGTCGGTAAGACGTGCGAAATTCACCGCACCTTCGCTTTCCTGGAACGTGCCGTTCATTACACTGATCGACACCTTCTGATTAATTTTGGCAACGTAACTGTCCGTTTTCAGGAATAGGTCGTGTGCAAAAACCGAAATAGCCGTGAGTGCTATGGCCGACGTGAAAATGATGATCTTTGTTTTCATTTTTCCTCCAAGCTTGATGGTTTCTGAGATCGGTGAAGTCGAAGTGTGCCGAATACAGTATCGAACGAATAGGTTTCCTCGACGTGCTCAAAACCGGATGCCGAAATTAGTTGAGGCAGAAAGCCGTGAAAATTATCTCGCGTCGTCTCCGAACCGTCGAGCATCTCGATTCCCTTTGATGCGATCCGCATCATGAAATTAGAGGCGACGCCCCAATCGGCGACGTGAAACTCCCCAGCGGGCTTCAGTATCCGTTTTACCTCACTCATGGTTTTTAGCTTGTTCTCTTTGGTCAGATGATGAAAGAACAAACTCGAAAGAACCCGATCAAATGAACAGTCCGCATACGGCAGATCGAAAGATAAGCCCTCATGAAACTGGATGTCAGATGCCGTGGTTTTTGCTTTTGCCCTCGCTATCTCTAGTATTTTAGCGTCCGCATCGATCGCAAGAATTTCCGCGTGCGGATGGTGTTGTTTGACGAATATGGCAAGTGTTCCCGTTCCGCAACCAAGATCTAAAACCCGGTGATCGACGGCAACTCTTGCCTGCTCCATCAAAGCGGCCTTGAATGCCGTTTCCCGCGTCGTGAAGCGAACGACCGTATCATAAAACGGTGTTAGCCAATCGTAACCCAGTGCCGGTATATAGGTTTCACTTTTCATACTACTCACAGTTTTAAATTCCTCAAACGCAATGCGTTGACAATAACGGAAACGGAGCTAAACGTCATCGCGGCACTTGCGATCATAGGACTCAACAACAATCCGAAAACTGGAAACAAAACACCGGCCGCGATCGGGACGCCGACGAGGTTGTAGATGAAGGCGAAGAACAAGTTTTGACGGATATTTTTCATCGTCGCTTCGCTTAGTTTTTTCGCTCGCAGAATGCCGCGAAGATCACCTTTCAGGAGTGTAATATCCGCGCTTTCCATTGCCACGTCGGTTCCGGTTCCCATCGCGATTCCCACTTGGGCTTGGGCGAGAGCTGGAGCATCGTTTACGCCGTCACCGGCCATTGCCACGATCTTGTCCTGCGATTGAAGTTCTTTGATCTTTTGCGCTTTTTGTTCTGGCAGAACATCAGCGAAGACTTTATCGATACCCAGCTTTTTAGCTACGGCGTCGGCCGTGATCGCATTGTCACCCGTCATCATGACGACTTCGATGTTCTGCTTGTGCAACTCGCCGATCGCCTCTTTGGCTGAATCTTTGATGGTGTCGGCCACACCAACGAGCCCTGCCGACTTACCATCTACGGCAATGAACATAACGGTTTGACCTTCTGTGCGAAGCCCATCGGCTTTCCCGTCTTCCGGGAAATCAATCCCGTTTTCCGTCATCAGTTTCGCATTGCCGAGTAAAACGCTCTTTCCGTCGATTGTCCCGGTAATACCTTTGCCCGTTACCGATTCAAAATCCTCGACCTTTGCTAATTGGATGTTCCGATCCTCCGCTCCTTTGATAATCGCTTCCGCAAGCGGATGCTCGCTCGACTTTTCAAGGCTGGCGGCGAGTCGCAATAGATCATCGTCCGTGATTTGCGACCCGTAATCCGTAACGATGCTTTGAAGGCGGGGCTTGCCTTCGGTCAAGGTCCCGGTTTTATCGACAACTATTGAATTGACCTTCTCCAATATCTCAAGAGCTTCGGCTTTCTTAACCAAAACGCCATGCCGGGCACCGTGTCCCGTACCCACCATGATCGACATGGGCGTCGCAAGTCCCAACGCACACGGGCAGGCAATGATAAGTACCGAGACGGCGGCTACCATGGCGTAAGCAAAACTGCCAAAGATGAGCCAAACGACGAAGGCGACGATCGCCACAACAATAACCGCAGGGACGAAATAGCCCGAAACAATATCCACGAGGCGTTGGATCGGGGCACGCGAACGTTGAGCTTCGCCCACCATCCGAACGATCTGAGCGAGAAGCGTGTCGCTGCCGACTTTCTCCGCTTTCATTAGGAAACCGCGTCGTCCGTTGATCGTCCCTCCGATAACCTTATCGCCGATCGTCTTCTCTACCGGGATCGACTCGCCAGTAACCATCGATTCATCGACCGAGGTATCTCCTTCCAAGATCGAGCCGTCGGTAGGAATTTTTTCGTTGGCTTTAACCCTTAAACCCGCTCCAATCTGCACGTCCTTAAGGGCGATTTCCGCCTCGGTGCCGTCGTCAAAGACGACGATTGCCGTCTCAGGGGCTAGTCCGAGTAGTTCCCTGATCGCGCTCGACGTCTGGCTTCTCGCCCTCAATTCCAAAACCTGTCCGAGTAGAACGAGGGTCGTAATAACGGCCGCCGCTTCAAAGTATGCGGAGATCAAGCCTGTGTGCACGTTTCGCATCGAAGAGGGAAAGAGATCCGGCAGAAACAAAGCGAAAAGACTAAAGAGGTATGCCGCCCCAGTTCCGATAGCAATCAGCGTGAACATATTCGGGCTGACGTTTTTAACAGAAGCCCAAGCCCTCTGAAAAAAAGGAAACCCGCCCCAAAGGATAACCGGCGTTGCTAAGACAAACTGTATCCAGAGTGCGATTTTGGGTGAGATGTATTCGTGATAATTCGGCAGCATCTCAGCCATCGCGAGAGCAAAAACGGGAAGCGTGAGCACGGTCGAAATCCAGAAACGCCGCTTCATATCGATGTACTCCGGGTCGGGACCATCCTCGAGAGTCAGAACTCTCGGTTCCAATGCCATCCCGCAAATCGGACAACTTCCCGGGCCGATCTGCACGATTTCCGGGTGCATCGGACAGGTATATTCCACCCCCTCGCTCTCGGCGACAGCCTTACTTTCTTCTTGCTTATTGAGAAAGCTGGTTGGGTTCTGTTTAAATTTGTTCAGGCATCCTAGCGAACAAAAGTGGTATGTTTCGCCTTGGAAATCATAGTTTCCGGCAGCGGTTTTGGCCGTCACCGACATTCCGCATACAGGGTCTATGAAGTCACCGCCGGGCGTCGCTGTCATTTCGCCGTGCGAGATGGGTTCTCCCTTTTCGCGACCGATCGCAACGAAGCCGCTCGTCGGAACTCCTTGCGTTTGGGTGATGAATTTTTGAAGGCAGCCTTTCGAGCAAAAATAGTACGTCTTCCCCTCGTGATTAAAAGTTCCGGCGGCGCTTTTCGGATCGACTGTCATTCCGCATATCGGATCGATGAACTCTCCGTTTTCTTGACTTCCAATTTTTTCAGTTTCTTGCATGATGGCTCCTGTACGCTCGTGCTTTCCAAAGGCAATAATTTAGCTGCAGCAACATCCGCCTGACGTTTGTTTGTCCGACGGAGCGATGAATTTTTGCAAGCATCCTGCCGAGCAAAAGTAGTACGTTTCGCCATCCTGGTTGAGGCTGCCTGCTGCGGTTGCCGGAGCTACCTGCATTCCACAAATTGGATCAATGAAAGTTTCAGTTGTGTTTGTTTGTTTTTCGGTCATATTTTTATCACTCCTGTCGTAAAAAGTAACGACAGGATAAGTTTACAACCTGTCAGTAGGGGTCAGGTCAAGCTCTATTTCGCATTCTCGCCGACGGATTCGATCAAATGACAGACCGAATCCCCGTTCGGCATCGAATTCTCCATCTTTGACCAGTCCCCAAGGGCCTTTTCCATTTTTCGCTGTAATTTCTGCATCGTCTTGATCTTGCGACTGTTCTCTTCAATTCGTCGGACGATTATTTCCCTGACCATCGGACAAGGAGAATTGCCGTGCTTGGCCTCGCCCAAAATATCGGATATTTCCGACAGCGAGAACCCGAGGCTCCCTGCCGCTTTGATAAACCGAACCCGTACCGCATCGTACGGCTGATAGACCTTGTAGTTGTTTTGCGAGTTGCGGGAAGGCTTCAACAAACCGATGCGCGTGTAGTGCCGCACCGTGTATAGCGATACGTCCGATTGCTTGGCGAGAATAGTTGCAGTCATCATAGGGTGTCTCGATCAGCGTATCCGAACTGCTATTCACTTCACCTGCCTTCCGGCTCCTGCAGGGCTCGCGTGACTTTGTGACTAGGTTGTCGTCCTTATCCATCTTAACGCCTGGTGGATGTTCGCTTTCGCTTTTCACGCCACCTGCTAATAAAATAAAGGGTCACGCCGAAGCCGAGCACGATTAAGCCGTCGACGGACATGACCTGGTGTGATGCGTATCCTACGTAGTCGGGATAGTACCGCACTCTAATCAGATGCCATATAAATAATGCAATTCCGACGACGCTTATTAGTATTCCGCCGTTCTTCATAAGATTTTATTTCCCCGAAGTCTAAGCTCGGTTCGAACGGATTTCTATGTTTTGGTGAAACATTAACCCCTGGGCGACGGCGACGGCTGCGGAGCTGGTGCTCTACGCGGGGCGCTTGAATGCCAGTGTACGATCCGCCATTTCCCCTGACGCTTTTCGAGCACCGCGGTGCCAAGCCCACCACTTTCTACTTTTCTCGTGCCCATTTCGGCTGCGAGAGAGTATTTGAAGGTAGCCCATGCGGTCTTGCCATCGACTTTTACCTTAAGATCGGAAAACGAGTATTTGGTGTTTTTGAATTCTTTCAGTTCGGGGGCTAGATGGGTGTTGCGATAATCGGTCCAACCGTAGTTTGCGTGTCCGCTTTCAAAAACCGTGACATCCTCTGTGTTTGCCCAAATCTTGTCTAGTGCGGCCAGATCGCCTTTTTCAACTGCCTGCGCTTCGAGCGTCAAGACATTCGTGACCGCTCTTACTTCGTCGGTTTGCGCCGAAACATTCGAATGAAAGTTCAAAGCGACAATTGTCAGAATAGCCGTCGAAATTGTCGCGGCAACGAAAGTATTTTTTGTAAATTTCATAAGATTTTCTCCTCCATATATCAATTTCCGGTTAATCTTCAGTTACCGATTTGGGCGTTGTTTCCGAAAACGGCGGAGCGTCTTCGTCTTTCGGAGTTTCGGTATCAAGATCGCCCCATTCGCCCCGGCCCGCCGCGTTCCCATCTCGTTCGGCGATAATTCGTTCCGCGCTCGGTCGTCCGAATTTATAAAAAACCGCGGGCGTTACGATCTGGTCCAGTAAAGTCGAAGTTAGAATCCCGCCCAGGACGACCACGGCGAGTGGATGGAGTATCTCTTTCCCCGGAGCGTCGGCCGCAAGAATGAAGGGTACCAGGGAAAGTCCGGCGGTAAGTGCCGTCATGAGCACGGGCACGAGCCTTTCGAGCGAACCGCGAATGATCATCTTCTCGGTAAAATCTTCGCCTTCCTCTTTTATCAAGTGGAGGTAATGCGAGATCATCATGATTCCGTTGCGCGAAGTGATACCGACGAGCGAGATAAAGCCAACCATCGTCGCGATCGAAAACACTCCGCCAGAAAGATGCAATGCCCAGACCGCGCCGATTAGAGCGAGCGGGATGTTTATCATCACCTGCAGAGCGACCCGCCAGTCGCCCAGTGCCTTAATGAGCAGGAAGAAAATCGCAATAAGGGAGAAGATCGTCAGAAGCGAAAGCGTTCTCGTCGCTTCCTGGGTTGCCTGAAACTGTCCGCCGTATTCCAGGAAATATCCTTCGGGCAACTGCACCTGAGTGCCAACTCGGTTTTGTATATCGCCGACGACCGAGCCTAGGTCCCTGCCGGCTACATTTGCGCCGATAACGATGCGGCGTTTCGTGTCTTCGCGAAGAATTTGGTTTGGACCTGGAACGTTCTCAATTGTCGCTACTGCGGAAATCGGGATCTGCGTCCCGTTCGGAGCGTCAATCGTCACATTTTTCAAGGCGTCAAGGCTGTTACGCGACGCTTCGTCAAATCGGACGACGACATCGTAACGCCTCGCACCCTCAATCGCTTGAGAGACAGTCCGCCCATTGAGTGCAGTTTCAAGCGTCTGGGTAATTTCTCCCGGCTGCAAACCGTATTGTGCAGCCTTAGCCCGATCTACATTGAATCGAACTTGCGGGATTAAGACTTGCCTTTCGATCGAAACATCCGTTGCTCCTTGAACCGTCTGAATTGTATTGCGAATCTCCTCAGCCTTTGAACGCAGCGTCGCCAAGTCGTCTCCGAATAATTTGATCGCGATCTGGGCCCTAACACCTGACTGTAAATGGTCGAGGCGATGCGAGATAGGCTGACCGACATTCGTGGTAACACCCGGCACGACGGCCAATTTTTCTCTTATATCGGAAAGAATCTCGTCGCGGGTTCTGTCCGAAGGACGCAGATCCACGTCAATCTCCGTGTAGTGAACGCCTTCAGCATGTTCGTCAAGTTCAGCTCGTCCAGTCCGCCTTCCAGTAGAGATGACTTCAGGGACTTCAAGGAGAAGCTTCTCTGATATCTGACCAATGCGGCTCGATTCCGCGAGTGATGTTCCCGGCTGCGCCTGGACATTCACCGTCAATGTTCCCTCATTAAATTCAGGCAGAAATGACGTGCCCACGAACGGCAGAGTCGCCATCGTCGCGACAAATATAAAAGCCGCGCCGATGATAACTTTATAGGGATGTCGCAGCGTCCAATGCAGTAGTCGTCCATCAAATGCTTTCAGCCGCCGCACAACGAAGCTGTCTTCGTGCTCGCCAGCCGATGCTCGAAAGAAGCCCCGGATTCTGGAAAATATCGACTGGCTCTCGTCACTTGCTTCATCGTCGATCTTGTTTCGCCTTTTCTCCTTTTTCTCGTCCTTTCGCCTGAACATCTGCGGCAAAAGATAGGACGCAAGAACGGGCGTAACAGTGAGGCTCACGACCAGCGAGGCGACAAGGGCCGTGATATACGCTAAACCAAGCGGTGCGAGCAGTCGGCCCTCGACTCCCGAAAGAGCGAACAGCGGAATGAAAACGAGTGCAACAATAACCGTGGCGTAGATGATCGAAGAGCGGACTTCGAGCGACGCTTTGTAAACGACTTCGAGCGAAGGCCGCGGATTTTCCAGAAGACGATTTTCACGCAGACGGCGAAAGATATTCTCGATGTCAACGATCGCGTCATCCACGAGTTCGCCGATGGCAACCGCCAGACCACCGAGCGTCATCGTATTCACACTAATCCCAAAGGCATAAAGAACGAGAAACGTTACGATAAACGAGAGGGGAATAGCTGTTAAAGTGATGAACGTGGTTCGGAAGTTCAGCAGGAACAAAAACAGGACGATTGCGACCAAAATCGCGCCATCGCGCAATGCTTCAATGACATTGCCGATCGAAGCATCGATAAAGTTTGACTGCCGGAACAGATTCGGGTTGATTTCAATGTCAGGCGGCAGAGTTTTTTGCAGTTCCGCGACCGCTTCGTCCACCTGTTTGGTCAGATCGAGCGTGCTTGCGCCCGGCTGCTTCTGAACGGAGACAATAACTGCAGTCTTGCCATTCGTTCCCGCCTCGCCGCGCTTGATCTTAGCTCCAAACTCGACCGTGGCGACATCACCCAGCTTGATCGGCGTGTTGTTTCGATATGCAACTACGGTTTGTTTGAGTTCGTCTATCGAATAGAATCTGCCGAGGTTTCTGACCAGATACTCCTGCGACTGTGCGTCGACAAATCCACCGGTAGAGTTAATGTTCGATTTTTCTAGGGCTGCGGAAACTTCCTCGATCGTCACGCCGAACTGTCTTAGCTTTTCAGGCGAAACCAGAGCTTGATACTGTTTTACTCCGCCGCCGATCGGTATTACCTGAGAAACACCTGCAATAGTCAGAATTCGCGGGCGGATCGTCCAATCGGCTAGAGTTCGGAGTTCGAGTGGGTCCGTCGAGCCGTCTTTAGACGACACTGCGATGAGCATGATCTCGCCCATGATCGACGAGATCGGTGCGAGGAACGGCGAAACACCCGGCGGCAACTGCTCGCGAGCGGCGATGATCTTTTCCGAAACGAGCTGACGGTTACGGTAAATGTCAGTTCCCCAGTCGAACTCGACATAGACAATCGACAGCCCGATACCGCTCACGGAACGAACGCGCGTCACGCCCGGCACGCCGTTCATAACGGTTTCTATCGGATACGAAACCTGCGTTTCCACCTCTTCGGGTGCGAGGCCGTTAGCTTCCGTCAGGATCGTGA
>JBBRSH010000123.1:0-13269 GCA_038245555.1 Pyrinomonadales bacterium
ACCCGCCGCGATGCCGGAATGTCATTCCGCCAGATCGAAACAGCCACCGGCATCCCGCTCGCAACCGTCCATAAACTCAACAAAATGTGGACACCCGAGCTGGCCGCCGAGGAACAGAGGTTTTGCGACGAGAACGATTATGTTTACGGCGGCTTTGTCGACGAAGACGATAACGCCATCGACGGCAGAGACGGTAAAACTGCTCGTCAGGAGCCGACGCAGTGGTCAGTGGCCAGTGGTCGGTGGTCAGTGTCTGACCCGGATGCCGTGGCAGGCAACGCAACAGCAGCCGTAAACCTGCCGACCACAATGTTTAAGCGGCCAAGCCCCGATCCCGACGACGAAACCGACGAAGAGGTCATCGCATCCATCATCGCCCAATTCCCACGCGAAGAAGAGGAATTCGGTGAGTTTGAGATCGACGATCCGGAGTCAGAAGCCCAGGAAGGATCCAGCTCTCCTCCTGCCCGAGGAGAAGTGTCATCTGCTCCGGATGACGCGTTCGGCGAGAGTTCGGCGAGCTCAGTCGAGTCGCTCAGCCGAGCCGAGGTGGCGGGAGAGCCCTTCAACCCAATGGCAAACCTAAAGGTCGCCATCAACGCCTACGGCCGCGAGATCTACGTCCAACAAGAGAACGCAAAGGGCAAACCGATCATCTGGTACCAGCGAAAAAAGGAAGGCGGATACACCCGATGGGAAAGAGATTCACTCGGCTCCGCGGGCATGACCGTCGACGGACAGGTGTGTTTGTTAAATTCCAAAAACCCGCCCTGGTAAAGAAGAGCTGTTGCAAAAAGCACACTTATGCGCTGTACCGTCGGATTAGGACCCGCAAACGCCCTTCGACCCATTTGCCCACCTGACCACGATCCTCGACGGCTACGGCCGCAACATCTAGGTCGAAAAGTTGACCAGTGCGGCAAACATATCATCTGGTACCAGCGGAAAAAGGAAGGCGGATTCACCCGATGGGAAAGATATTCCCTCGGCAACGAAGGCATGACCGTCGACGGCCCCGTGTGCGTGATCAGTTCGGGACAGTTAAAATGATGGATCTTCGTTCGGGACCATTCCCGCCTCCTGGCCAAAATGATCAGCCACCTTTTGCAGCGTCATCCGCTCGTCAACGTTAAGCCGGAGCATTTCAGGAACATTTATTCGCGCCCGCTGTAGGCTCATACGTTCGCTGCGTCTTGATTCGCCTATTGTCTAATGCACCCAATTACTAGCCAATTGGAAACCAAAGCCCGATATCAACAAAATGATTCCAAGTTTTGCATATCGTTCAAACTTGATGGCTTTTTTCTGTTCTTCTTCATCCGTGCCGAAGGTCAGGTATCTGTGGCCGGCTTTAGTAATTTCTTCCGGCAATCCATATTTCCAAATGAGGAGGGCTCCCAGAATGTCGAAAAGTAGCCCACAACTATTAATGACTTTCGGTAAGTACTCCATTTCGGCTTCTTAAGGGTTCGAGGCAACTCAAAGTTGTTGATCGACGTCCATCCAGTTCTCCGTTGCCGTATCCGCGCAGACCTTGTCCTTAAGGCGAAGAGCTTAACCTAACAAGGCTAGTTAGCTGGGTATCCGCAGGGCTTTGTCGCTCTCGGCTAATCGTCATTAATCAGCCTAGAAACTATCAAGGCACTAAGTTCAGATTGCTCGGGTGCGTCAAACCGAACAATGACTGGTTTCTGCCGATTAGAAACTGCGAACTGGATAGCGTCAGAATAGACCTGCAGGTCAATTAGCTTGTTGAAAGGCGTGGCAACAGTTTTCTTGTCGCCGGAGAAAACGATGCGTTGGTTCGTTACGATAAAATAACCTTCGCTAACCGGCACCATCCCTCTCTCCGACTGAATATGACCGCGATTTTGTCCGACGCGATAACGAACACCCTTGGCGATCTTAAAACTAACACCCCGCGAGCCGCCGACGTAATTGCTTTTAATGACGCGCTCTTCGATCAAGCTTCCGGGAATGCTTAGGTGGCACTTCTCGCGGTTTTGCAGTATTAGATTGCTTGGCCTGCCCGTCGGCAATTCTCCACCCGACTCAATCTTGCTAAACCAACGAAAGTATCCGATCTTGTCATTCGCCCATTTCTGGACTTCCGTCGGAATGGACAGTTTTTCAATTACAAGGTTGAGCCGCGCAAGCTCGTCATCCGTAACGCGCCTATCTTCGATAGATTCATAAACTAATTGTGCGAAGACATCGGAGCGAATCTTTTGAGACTCCTCCGCCGTAATTTCGCCCTCGTTCATTTCGGCGCTTAGGGCGACTAGTTTCTCGTTCGCGATTGGCCCGTTTGACGCAATTTCCAAAAGTCTTTCTTGGAAATCGGCAAGTAGTTCCTTTCGAATTCTGCCCTTTTGGAAAGGTTGTTTGATCTTGTCCAAAAATCCCATCGTGTTCTCCTAAGGCACCGTTCTCCGATCGAGGTAAACAAGATCGACCTACTCGTCCTTTCTATATTCCCGAAGAATTTTAAGATTATCGCAGTAGAAGTGAGTATTCATAGGTGAATCGGGAATCACCGCAAATCTATCACTAAGCGATATTCAGCGCAAGAAAGGTGATGTGGAGCTGACAAACCCAGTCGCTACTCCCACCACCTCGCAACTTAACGTTCCCGCCTTACAAAATGAACGGGTTAATGCCAGTAGAACGCAGTGTCTCTAGGACATTCACAGCTGCTTGCATTCACAGACGAGGACTCACGGAGTCGGAGAGGGAGATCCCTGAAGCTTCTTTCTCGCGTCATTGATACTATTCTGCGTTGTCAGCAGATCGAGCTCACGTTTTTTTCTAGTTAACGGGTCGCTTGCCTCTATGATTAGCTGTGCAGCGTTCGCCGCGTCTTTCAAATTGGTTTGATCCACCGTAGCCGATGAGGACATTTGGAAGTTACGGAGGGCACCCGTAGCTTCATCCAAAGTAATATTCGATGAAGTTGTTTTGCCGGAACCCTTCGCGGGAATCGACGCAATAGTGCCATACTGAGCCACCGGCAGCTTTACAGCCACGAGGACTTTCGCGAGTTTGTGGACGGACGTTTTAGGATCAACCGTTAGGTCCGTAGTTCCAACGTCGATCTTTCCCGCCGCCGGCACTCTATAGTACCAGCCACTCGTATTTTCCCTGTCGACCGCAGCGTCCATATTGGCAACATATTGTTCATCCGACGTATCCGGGTAAGCATTAATTGCCAAATGCTTGTCGCAGGATTTTGCGTCATCATTTTGGAAACCCGAACCGGGAACGACGTTTTGTATGGCTAAGAGACTTCCGTCGCCAACACAAACACCATTGCTCTTTGAATAGTTGAAAAGTATGTCGGTAGAACTCGTAGCACTCATGGTGGGAATGTATTCGATAATTGCGGACCATGTCTTCGTCTCGGTGGTTCCAAGGAACAAGGCTTTGTAAGCCGCAACTTGGTTGTCGGTCTCCGTCAACATCGCCTTGAATGTATCCGCCGGCATATTATTTCCAGTACTGGTAAGGTCGTCGCGCTTTTCCCGCAGCGCGTTCAACTGAATGTACGCGGCGATTGCTCGCTGATAATCACTCTCAAGTTCACGGGCGACTTCTGAAACCTCTGAATCCGCCAATGCGATCTCCGCGGAAGCTTTCTTATCCTTTTCCTTCTGTAATTGTTCCTTATTCGCAACATTCTCTGCATTTCCAGACGTATTTGGTTCCTGCATCAATTCAGTTAAAGCGTCAATTTTCTTCTGTGATTTGTCTATCTCCCCTTGACGTTTCTTGTCCCTGTCGACCTCTCCACCAGCAATATCTTCCACTCGTGCTTGTAGTTCCTCTTTCTGCGACTGAAGTTCAACAAATTCGCCTAGATACCCCTCGTGTTCTTGTAAATGGCTGTTTAAGATATTGACCGGACAGGTTTCTACAGTTTCAAAGGTTCCTGCGAATTTCTTGTTCAGACAGGCTTTGGCTTGGCCTGCCGTAAGGTTTTCGGGATATGATGCTTTTTCGAGCAGCTTATCGATCTGCGACTCTATACGCTTCACATGCTTTGAAAACGACGAACTTGCACACTGCGATAAAAGCGGAAATGAATATGACCGATTACCAAAGGTAACTTCCTCGCGAAGGGCGAATCCACCGCCAGAAGCGATCTTCGCCACGCTGGCCCCTATCCCGACGATCGTACTGACAGCTTGGATAGTGAAATCTATTGTCGTGTTTGTCGTTGCCGCCTGCCCTTTGGAAAGTGTCCCGCTCGGGGAGTATTCCATTAATAGAGTTTTGGCCTCAAAATATCCTCCTTTTGTTTTAACGACATAGGTCTCGTTGGGGTCAGGCTCACCCCGCGAACCAATTGTTGGAGTGTCCAAAGAAAACTTAGTTTCTTTATTCAAGGTAATATCGTTTAACTCACTGGAAGAAAAGAAGCACGGTGCAAAGTCTACAAACTGTCCCGGGTCCTTTGACTGTTTCTTTATTGGAATTGTCGTTTGCACAACGGTTCGGGGCAGCCGATATGAGACTCCGTCTAAAGTTGACGTCTTTCGTTTTCGATCTGATTTTGCGTCGCTTAAATTAGCCAATTTCTTGACCACGGTTTTGCTCTGACAGCCAATGAGATTGAAGATCACAAATAAGGTTAACAAGCAGGACAAAGTAGAACGCATAGTTTGACTCCTCCAATTAAAGATCCGGTGCAATCAGCTTTTCGGGCTCCCGTGTTTCGAACCCTCGGCGAAAATTATCAAAACATCATGAAATGAGGTCCGTCGCTCACACGATAATCCAATTTTTGTTGAGGAAACTTGGGGGAATCGACGTGAATGCGTGAGGATTCGCCGAGTTTCAAGCTGAAAAAGTTAAGTTCCAAGGCCGGGGGAGTAATGCTGGGATCTCCCTTGACCGCGTAAATTCTGAAATTGCCCCGCTTGAATTGAAACAATATAAATCAACTTTTTTATTCGTGTCAAGGCAGCTAATGTTACAAATTAGCTAGGCTTACAATTCGGACTAAGCAGCGTTAATAGTTGAGTTGATGCTCGATGCATAGCTTTCAATGTTTGTTTTCACTTATTATTGATAAAAATCGGCGAAATCTTACAAAAAAAACGAAAAAAAGTTAAAAAAATTGAACGAGAAAAGGTGGTGTTTTAACGTCCTTAAAAGGGCTGAAGCGGTTGAATTTAGAGGATGTCTGAAAAGTCCGTGAAAGCGATGAATGTAATAGAGCCGCGGGCAGAACCGCGCGACAAGTAGGATAGGCCATTTTTCGTGCCTGAAAAGGACGAATAAGGCTGGCTTTATTGGCGAACAAGCATTTATGCGTCCCTTTCAGGAACGGCAGGCCATCATCATACCGAGTCGTCGGGATGCTCCCGACCCTATTATATTCGTGGCTTTCAGCCACAACTACTCATTAGTCGCTTTCAGCCACACGAAATGACCGCTCAGACGGCCTCGGCAACCTGTCTGGAATCGCGCTACTTCGGCCTTGGAACGGCAGTCTCGAGAACTCTCTGGACTAGTTGATACCGATGGTCGAGAAGGAACTATGCCGGCCTTCACGGTGAACCGTGTTTCGGCTTCATGCTGAAGCGGTCGGAAATGCAGAACTAACCTATTGATCCGCAACAAAATCTTCGTTCGTTCGGTCCGCCGAAAGCGTGAAGGTGTGGATCGCGGGGGTGAAGGTGTAATAGTGTTTCGACGTTATCGTGAGCGAATACGAAACGCCGGTCGGCACGCTTTGCAGGACGTAGTATCCGAACGGATTTGTCATCGCGTAGATGTTGGCTCCCGATGTGTTATCGGTTAGCGTCACCAGTGTTGCGGCGAGTCCGCGACCGCCCGCGTTGGCTATGCGGCCCGAGATACGAGCCGGAGGCCCGACGGCGTTTTGCGTCACTTCATCCGCTCCAATATCGTTGGCGAGCCCGATCGGCCGACTCTGGCCATCATAGTCGAGCGTGATGCCGGGCAGCGTAACCGCCTGGTCGATCATTTGGCTTCCCGTCTGTACGTGCAGGTCAATAGCTCCAAAGAAGATCGGATCCACCGCATAAGAATGGACGTCCTGCCCGATGGCCGACTGCCACGCCGCCAGCGACGGCACCGCCGCACTTACAAACCCGACATTTTGAGCAAAGTAATCGTTGTAGTCAATAAACGAGAAGATCGTTGCGTTTGAGGCATTATAAAACGCATATCGCGTACCGACGGTCTCGCCATTTGCGAATATGTTATTGCGG
Organism: Pyrinomonadales bacterium; assembly: GCA_038245555.1. Lineage (GTDB taxonomy): Bacteria > Acidobacteriota > Blastocatellia > Pyrinomonadales > Pyrinomonadaceae > OLB17. Next base: position 6,240 of record JBBRSH010000123.1, read on the forward strand.
ATATCGAGTCCGCCCGGCGCGTTGACCGGGGCAGCGATATTGACCGCTGCCGTGACGCTGGCCCCGGATGTCTGGCTGGTGTTCATGCGGACGGTGTTGTGATAGATCTTGTACCCCGCTCCGGAGTCGAGCATGACGCCGTAGCCGTTGTCAGCCGACGTAAAGCCAGACGAACCGATCGATGCAATATCCGAAATAAAGTTATTTGTAATGACCACGTTGGACGCCGCCGTTGTCGCGTTTGCCAGAATTCCATTACTTCCGCCGCCAGCGACGTTCTTTTGCTTAATATCCCTGATCTCGTTCCGATCGACGGTTCCGCCACTGATTGTACCGCCAAAGACGATGCCGCTAACCGTGGACGTCGTCGATGTCGACGACGCAATGCCGACGATATGGTTCGATTTGATCTGGAAATTTTGGGCATTCTGGACCGCGATCCCTCGCAAACTGAGTTTTTCGGCGGTTACGGATGAACCGATATCGTTACCGGTTACCAGGAGATTTTGGTCAATCGTGTTTGGATCTCCAGCGGTAAGTATCGCGTTCTGGACGCTCCTGATCTGATTGTTTTGAATCGTGAGGTTCGAATTGGGCCGGCCGCTTTCCGCCAGGCCGCCAAGTGCCGCACCGCTTCCCGCGATTATTCCCTGGCCGCCAAATCCGCCCGAACCGGTAATGATCAGGTTCTTTACCGTGTCGTTATTTGCGCCGCTGAAAGTATTTGTCCCGACCCAAATGACCGCTCCGCCACCCGTGTTCGTGATCGCCATGCTCCGGTCCGTCGATCCGTTGATCGAGCCGTCGATCGTCACGTTGTCGGTACCGTACAACTTGATCAGTGCTGTTCCGGACGATCCGGAGATCACCCTTGGGATCGAGAATGGCTTGATCTGGATCGAATAACCCCCGACACCTTCTTCGGCAGCTTGATTGAGCGCGACCGTTCCAGTCTCGTTGATCAGGTCGCTCGTGATGTTGATAAACAGATTACCGGTGATGACGCCTGAGTTCAAAGCGTCAAACAGGCCGCCGGAATTGGTCAGCGAAGAGAACGAGCCACCGTTGCCGACATAGAAACTGCCGTTATAGGGCAGCGCGATGCGGTACACATTCGGGGGCGAAGGCGGACTCGTGATACTGATCACATTCGTACCAGCAAAACCGGCACTTGGATTCGCACTGAGATTGCCGTTGAGGTCCTGGGCGACCACAAAATACTGGACAGTCTCGCCGAGCGTGACATGGCCGGTCCCGACCAGTGCGTAGTTGATCGTGCAGGAAAATGTTCCATTCTGTGTCGTGCCGCCCGCCAGCGAGCATACCGACGAAACATAGCTCGGATCCGTTGATCTCCTAAAGAATATTCTCGGTGCGTTGCCGCCGAGGGCTACTCCCGATCCATCGGAGATCGACACCGACAACGTGCGATTACCTGTCGTCGTAATGTTTGGCAGCGGCGTATACGCGATTACCGGGGCCGCGGTGTCAGTGAATGCACCGTCAAACTCATCCGCGCCGATATCGGGGCCGAATGCTCCGCCCTGAGTTGAACCCGCGGGGCCAGGTCGACTTTGGCCGTCAATGTCGGTCGTGATACCGGGGATCGCCTGAGCTCCCGACTCGATCACAGTTGGCGTGGTGCCCATATTGAGGTGAAGGTCATTAAAGTCATTCACAAAGGTGATCGGGACCGCCGAGTAGCTGAAGCCGTCGCCTCCCGTCACCGATCTCCACCCCGTGAAGGTCTGATTTCCGGACCAGTAGCCGATAGTCGAGAATAGGGCGTTCAGGACATTGGAGTTTGACGCACTTGCGGGCCAGCCGCTGGCGGTTGATGACGGTGCACCGAAATTGTTCGAGATCGCGTAGTGTTTGCCCAACGCCCCTGTTCTGGTGTTATTAAAGATGTTGTTTCGGAGATCGATCTGGGCCGTGCGCGGCACTGACCCGAAATCACCTCGCTCAAATGCCATCGTCGAAAGAGATCCGGAGGAAACCGTTCCCGCGATATTTACCGTGTTGAAGTAGATCTTGTCGAGCGGGTCCGGGGTCACCCCGTGATTTGCCCAGATCCCGATAAAAACAGTGTTGGTAAACTGGCTGCTTCCGAGCGAGATCATGTTATTGAAGACCGTTATGTTCGTGGTCCCCGATCTGATCAGGACTCCCGTTGCAACAGGCGGCGTACTTGCGGACAAGGTTGTACTCGCGTTCGACAAGGCGAAGATCCGGTTATTTGAGATCGTTGTGTTGGTAGCGGAGGCGTGGAAAATTCCGGCAACGACCGTACCGAAGTCGCCCGTGTTTATGTTCGAGATGGCCGAGATCGTGTTACCCGATATCACGGAACCGCTTCCGGGAAACAGCCGGATCCCGCCCGCCGAAACGGTGCCGTTGGTTTCACCAATAAGGGTCGAGTTGGTTGAAAGGTTGCTGATCGTATTTCCACTGATCGTCGCAACGGCGGTTCCGCTGCCCGTTGTTCCGGTATCGACGCCGACCACACCGCCGGCGTTTCCGGTTCCGTAGGACGAAAGGTTTTGGATCGTGTTAATCGAATAGTTAGCGGTGACGGGCAGGCCCGTTTGGTTAATGCCAACCGCGAAGGAACTGGCCGTCGTCGTTGTTTTAACACCCGCTCTAAGACTGTCCGGATCGGAAGAGCCGATCATGTTTCCGGTGACCGATATCGAAGCCGCATCATTGGAAACATTGATACCTGAAACGAATCCGCCCACCGAGGCGGTCGACGAACCGGATGTAAATCCGCCAAACACATTATTTGCGATCAGAACGGTTCCGGTCGAACCGGCATTGACGCCTACCACAGCGGCGGGTGAACCCGTGGGCGTCACAACCAGCGAGTCGGTTCCAGACGCCACGCCAAAAATATTGGGTGTCAAATTCCCCGCATTGACATTCCCCGACGTGATATTCAGGCCGCACAGGACACCGTTCGCGGTGGTCGCGTTGCTGGCAGTGGCGAGCAGGATCGAGGCGACCGTATTGCCTTGGACGGAGGTGACGGCCGATGTTCCGACAGCGAGATTGATAGCGACAAAACGGGTCGCGACGGAACTGCTCATGATATAGAATCCGCCGCCGCTTGGCTGCGAACCACCAATAAGATTACCGCTAACCGTGTAGCCCGAACCCGCGGAAATGTTTATAGCACTATGTGTAGCGGCGGCGGTGTAAGTCCTCGGAGTCGATTGGAAGAATTTGTTATTGGTGATCGTCCAACCCGAGCTGCCGGCTCCCAGATTGATGCCATTGGACGGAGCTGATGTATTAAAAAAGTCCGAGATCGTATTCGCATTCAATGTATTTTGGCTATTATCGACGGATCCCGAAGAGTAGATATCGTTCACGGGTGCGTTTGAACCGGCAGCGGCAATACTACAGTTGTTGATATTGTTGCTGCTGTTTCCCGTGGTAATGCCGGTGTCAAAATGCACAACACCGGAGGCAGCGGATGCCGATCCGCGGAGCATCGTCTTAGTAATAATGTTGTTGGTCGCGTCATTTACAAATCGCAAGGCGCTAGTCGTCCCAACGGCGGTATTGCTAATCAGAAGCGAGTTACCGCCAACATTTTTGCCATCGATGGTCACGTTGTCCGCACCATTAAGGTCGACCAGCGGGCCCGAAATCGAGCCTGAGATCGTACGGGCCCCGTGAACCGGTTGGATCATTACCGAGCTGTACGAGGCGGAACCTGACCCGCTCGAGTTCAGCACCGCTGACGAGCTTTCGGTCGTGTTTCCTGAAATGTTAATGGTCAGCGTTCCCTGATGGACACCTCCGTTTATCGCGTCGAAAGCGGCCCCGAGCGTAGGATAGCTGTTTGGTCCTGTAACCCCGGATGTCGCAAATACAACGACCGGCCCAACGGGAACGCTAACGGTCCAGGAATAAGTCGCCGGCGTTTGATCGGCATTTCCAGCCGAGTCTACTGCCCGGACCACGAACGTATGCAGCCCGTCAGCCAAGTTGGAATAGTTTTGCGGTGATATACACGATGCAAACGGAGCTGCGTCGAGCTTGCATTCAAAAGTCACACCGACGGCGGGTCGACTCTGAACACCCTTCCCGGCGCGATTTCCGATATTTGTAAAGGTAAACGAGGCGTCCGAATCGTAGCTCGGGTCCGGCGGGCCGCTCAGGATAGTCGTGTCCGGAGCGAGAGTGTCGATCGTCCAGGAGAAACTGGCAGGCGTGCTTTGATTGCCCGCTCCGTCGACCGATTTAACGCCGAACGAATGCGAGCCGTCGGCCAAACCGTTGTAAACCTTTGGTGACGTACAAGGCGAATATGCTGCCGCATCGATCGAACATTGGAATCCGGTGACGCCCGAACCGCCGGTGTCAGTTCCTGAGAAGTTGAATGTCGCGGACGAACTGTTCGACGGATTAGCCGGTGTCGGCGCATTTATCGTGACCGTCGGTGCCGTGAAGTCGATGACCCAGGTAAACGTCGCCGGTGTTGCGTCAAAATTACCGACACTGTCGGTCGAAAAGACCGTGAAAGTGTGCGATCCAGCGGCCAAATTTGTGAAGCTCGCGGAACCCGAAAAACAGTTTGTGGGTGCGTTAGCATCGAGCTTGCAAGTCAAGTTAATAACGCCGCTGCCCCCTGTGTCCGAACCGGAGAAAGTAAAATTCGCCGATGTGCTCGAAGTCGGATTTGTTGGATGGGTCGCAATCGTTGTATCGGGATCGATCGTATCAACGATCCATGTATGTGTTGCCGGCGTCGGATCAATATTGCCAGCGGTGTCAACCGCGTAAACAGAGAAAGTATGCGAGCCATCGGCCAACGCGCTATAGGTCGTCGGTGATGTGCAGACAGCGTAGCTGCCGCTATCAAGCTTGCACTGGAAGCTGGCGATGGACTCGGGCCCTGCCAGCGAATCCGTGCCCGAAAACGTAAAGGTCGCGTTTGGATTATTTGTCGGCGAAAAGGGTTTTGTTCCGATCGTGGTGTCGGGCGGATTTATATCGATCACCCACGTGAACGAGGCCGGAGCACTCTGGTTGCCTGCGGCATCAAGAGCCCTGACTGAGAACGTATGCGAACCGTTGCTCAATGACGATAAAGTTTTCGGCGATGTACAAGCCGCATAGGCGGCGGCGTCGAGCGAACACGTTAGCGAGCTGACTCCCGAGCCGCCGGTGTCGGTTCCCGAAAAATTAAACGTTGCGGATGTACTGTTAGACGGATTCGCGGGCGTTGGTGCGTTGATCGATGCAACCGGATCAATGGTGTCAACGACCCACGTGTACTGAGCCGGCGAAGCGTCGCCATTTCCCGCCTGATCGATCGCCCGCACCCTAAATGTATGCGAACCGTCGACGAGGCTAAAATAATTGATCCCGGAGACGCACGAAATAAATGCCGCAGCGTCCAGCGAGCACTCAAATGTTGCAGCCATCGGTGCTTCCGGCCGGTTTTCTCCGTTCGCAGGTGCCGATCCAACATTCGTAAAGGTAAAGATCGCGGAATTACTATTTGTCGGATTTGCGGGCTGTCCGGTGATCGACGTATCTGGAGGAATGGTATCGACCACCCAGGTAAAGCTTGCGGCGGTGCTTTGGTTTCCGGCCGCATCAATCGCCTTTACCGCAAAGGTATGCGAGCCGTCCGCGAGCATGCTGTACGAATACGGCGAGGTGCAAGCGGCGAATGAACCGTTGTCCAGCGAGCAAACGAAACCCGTAATACCCGTTCCGCCGGTATCCGTACCGCCAAAATTAAAGGTACCGGAAGTGATATTGGTCGGATCCGTTGGCGTCGGGGCATTGATCACCGCAACCGGCGGCACTGTATCGATCACCCATGTATAACTAGCCGGCGTTGGGTCCTCGTTGCCCGCGAGGTCCGTGCCCTTGACCTGGAAAGTATGCGACCCGTTCGCCAGTCCCGTCAGGCTAACCGGTGACGTACACGACGCAAACGGTGCCGCGTCCAGGGAGCACTTAAATGTATAGTTTCCAGCCGCGGCAAAGTTGCTCGCGTCGAACGTAAAGGTTGCGGACGTGCTCGACGTCGGATTTGCCGGGAACGTGGTTAAAGTTGTATCCGGCGGCGTCAGATCGATCGTCCAGGTGTAACTGGCCGGTGTCGCGTCCGAATTCCCCGCGTTGTCCGTCGCAAAAACGGTAAATGTATGTTGGCCAGCTGTGAGGCTGTTGTAGCTCGCGGTCCCGCCATTGCATGCCGCCATCGGGTCGCTGTCGAGCTTGCACGTAAAGGCCGCGACGCCGCTGCCTCCCGCGTCGGAGCCGGTAAAGTTGAAAGCGCCGGTTGAGCTATTTGATGGATCAACTGGATGAGTCCCGATCGAAGTGTCAGGTGCCAGGGTATCGACCACCCACGTGTAGATCGCCGGAGTAGGGTCCTCATTGCCGGCGGCGTCCGTCGCCTTTACTCTGAAATTATGCGATCCATCCGCAAGTCCGCTCAGATTTACCGGAGATGTACACACGGTAAACGGCGTAGCGTCGAGGGAGCACTTAAATGTATATGTAATATCGGCCGTGAAGTTAGAGGCATCGAACCCGAATGTTGCCGATGAACTCGCAGTCGGATTTGCCGGAAATGTATTGATCGTCGTTTCTGGCGGCGTCAGGTCGACCGTCCACGTGTAACTTGCCGGAGATGCATCTGCGTTTGCCGCGTTATCTCTCGCAAATACTGTAAATGTATGTTGTCCCGCGGTGAGGCTCGGATAGCTTGCCGTTCCTGCATCACAGGCTGCGGGTGATCCGCTGTCGAGTTTGCAGGTAAAGCCCGCCACGCCGGTACCGCCCGGGTCGAAGCCCGTAAAATTGAAAGTCGCCGCGTTACTATTCGTCGGATCAGGCGGATTGCCAGTTATCGCCGTGTCGGGCGAAACCGTATCGATGGTCCATGTGTACAACGCCGGTGACGGATCGGCATTCCCCGAGGCATCGACAGCGTAAACAGAAAACGTGTGCGAACCGTCGGTAAGCAAGGTGTAATTGGCCGGAGACGAGCACGCCG
>JBBRSH010000124.1:0-13170 GCA_038245555.1 Pyrinomonadales bacterium
CCGGGTCGCTTTCGCGTTTTGGCCGTTTGAAACTAGCCAACAACTTTCTAAAACCGCCCGCGATAGTTTGCCAGAGCGTGGTCTCTTTCGCATCATCGAACAGCGAGTAAAATACCGGCACGGCCAGCAGCGTAAGAAGCAGGCACATCGATTGCCCGCCAACCACGAGGATACCAATGGATCGATTCGTCGCGGCCCCGGCTCCACTACCAACGACCAGCGGAATCATCCCGGCAACCAACGCGATGGTTGTCATCAGGATCGGCCTCAGTCGATCGCGGTTCGCCCGGATCAGAGCGTCGTAACGGCTCATGCCCTGCGACCGCAGATTGTTAGTATGATCGATCTGCAGGATCGCGTTCTTCTTGACGATCCCGAACAAGAGCAATATGCCGAGCGCCGAAAATATATTTAACGTTTGCCCCGCGATCGCCGTCGAGAGCAACGCAAACGGAACAGACAACGGCAAAGTTAAAAGGATCGTTATAGGATGAATAAACGATTCGAACTGGGCCGCGAGGATCAAATACATGAATACAAACGAAAGCAGGAACGCAAGCAGGAACGACCGGTACGCTCTTTGAAGCTCTTTTGACTGACCGGTGACACCAACCGAATATTCCGCCGGAAGATTCAGGTCCTTGACATACTGCTCGAGTTTAGCCAGAGCATCGGCCTCGGAGGCGTTCGGCGGCAGGCTCGACGAAAGTGTTACGACCCGCTGCCGGTTCAATCGGCTAATAGACGAAGGGCTCAACCCTTCTTCGATTGTCACCAGTTTGTCCAGCGAAACCGGCGTCCCGGTTGACGACGAGACTGTAAAGTACTGAAGGTTTTGCCGTGTCCTCCGAAACGGCTCATCGGCCTGGACGACAACGTCATACTGTTCGGTTCCCTGGCTAAATGTCGAAACACGCTGGCCCGCGGCGGCAATATTTAGGGCCTTGGCGATGTCGCCGCTCAGCACGCCGAGATCCGCCGCCTTGACCCGGTCGATGACAAAGCGAACTTCGGGTGTGCCAACGTCGACCGAATTATCTGGGTCTCGGAATGTCGGGTCCTGCTTCATTTTGGCCAAGACCTCATTGGCGGCAGAGTTTAGTTTGTCCATATCCGGACCGGAAATAAAATATCCGATACCCGAACCGCCTCGCCCGAGACCTATACTTCCGGCTATCGACGAGGACGCGGAAACCGATATTTTATAGTCGGGGGTTACGTACTTTTTGACTATTCCGCGCGTTTGGTTGATCAGCTCGGACTGGGCCTGCTTCCGCTCGCTCAGCGGCAGGAGACTGACATTGATCGATCCGGAATTACCACCGCCCATTCCTGCGAGAACCATCGTGTTCTTCACCCCGGGCAACTGCTCCCGGATGTCGCGCCCGATCCGGTCCATGATCGACTGGGTCGCAGAGAGTGACGTCCCCTGGGGCCCGCGCAAATTCACCTGAAACAGGGACTCATCCTCGTCAGGTAAGAAGGACATTCCCACAAATTTGTAAAGCGGAACGATCGACGCGACCGTAACCACGCATATTAAGATCACTATCCATCTGAATCTCAAGGAGAGCTGCAGCAGCCAAGTATAAGTACCGTCGATCTTGCTGTAGAACCATCCCGACTTTGACTCCGACTCGGCATGCTCGGCGGGCGGCTGGACATGTCCATCGACATCGAATTCTCCGCCCGGCTCTCTATCAGCTTCATGTTTAGAGTGCTTGGCCTTGATCCACCTCGCCGCAAGCATCGGCGTAAGCGTAAATGAAACTATCAACGATACGGCAATGGCCGCTGCAGAGGTCAACCCGAAGGATGACATGAACCGCCCGACGATACCAGTCATAAAACCGACCGGGATAAACACCGCCAGCAACGCTAACGTCGTCGCCAAAACCGCCAGACCGATCTCTTTCGTGCCCTCTACGGCCGCAACGAACGGGTCCATTCCCTTCTCTTCGACAAAGCGGTAGATATTTTCAAGCACAACTATCGCGTCGTCGATGACGATACCCACCATTAGGGTGAGCGCAAGCATTGTCATCTGGTTGAGGGTGTAGCCAAGTGCCGCGATCAAGGCAAACGCCGCGATGATAGACGTTGGAATGGCGAGCGCCGCAATTATCGTCGTTCGAAAGTTCCACAAGAATATGAAAACGACTACGGCGGCGAAGACGCCTCCCAGAACGAGATGTTCCTCGATCGCGTGGAGCGAATTTTCGATAAATTCGGACTGGTCGCGGATGATCGCAAATTTCCAGTCGGACGGTAGAGACGGAATGATGGCCGCCATTCGCGCCTTAACATTGTTAATAACGGCAACGGTATTAGAGCCGGATTGTTTGCGGATACCGACCGCCAGCGACTGGACGCCATCAAGCGAGATCGCGGAATTTGGATCGACGCCGCCTTCTTCGACGCGGCCAACGTCCTTCATCTTGATCGGGAAACCATTGTGGGTCGCGATCACGATCTCGCTAAATTCCTTGACGTTCTTGAGCTTACTGATCGTTCGTAATCCGACGGTCTTCGCACCTTCGACAAGGGTTCCGCCCGGCAGTTCCAGGTTCTGGGCAGCGACAGCGGCGGTAACCTGCGTGACCGTGAGATTGTATGCCCGCAGCCGGTCGGGGTCGACGTACAGTTTTACCTGTTTTTGCCGGGCACCGTATGCAAATACTTCGCCGACGCCGTCGGTCGACTCGAGACGATCCATGATCAGCGTCTGGACCATGTCGGAAAGCTCAACAACATTTCGCGGAGCGCTGATCACATACAGGAGGATAGGGGAAGCGTCCGGGTCACTTTTTCGTGCCGTCGGCGGATCCGCGTTATCCGGAAGCCGATTGGCAACACCGCTTAGTTTTTGTTGTATCTCCGAATAGGCCTGGTCGGGATTTTTCTCGAGATTAAATGTCAGCGTGATATTCGAGCTGCCGCGCGACGATGATGATTTCATCTCGTCGATGCCTGGAACTGTGTTCAGGGCACCTTCGACAAGATCGGTGACCTCTGTTTCCATTTCGGCCGGTGCGGCACCGCTATTGTTGACGGAAACGTTGATCGTCGGCAGATCGATCTTCGGAAAGCGGTCGACGCCAAGCGTAAAGAAGCTAAACCCGCCAACCACCGTCAAAAACATGACGATAACGCTAGCAAACACCGGTCTATGAACACAAATTTCGGCTAACCACTGCATAAAACGTTAAATCAAGATCCGATGAACTTAAACCGCGACCTTCGCTCCTTCATAGAGCTGCGACAGGTTACTCGTGGCCACCGTTTCGTCGGCGGCGACGCCGGAGAGGATCTGCTGCGAATCACCCTCTTCGATGCCGAGTTGGACGACTTTTAATTTTGCGACGCCGTCTTGGATAAGGAAGACGCGAAATGAGCCGGTCGTTTGATCGTTATATACAGCCGTCTTTGGAACAAAGATCGAATTGCTACCACCGGCCTTGTTGATATTGACGGTCGCAAACATCCCGGAGCGAAGAGCATTGTCGCCATTCTCGACGTGCGCCTCGACCATCGCCGCGCGTGACGACGTGTCGACAGCCGGATTTACTGCGGAGACGGTCGCGGCAAACTTGCGGTCCGGATAGGCATCCACCGTCAGCGACACACCGCGTCCGACCGTCACAAATGGAACATCGGCCTCGGCGACCTGGACCTGGATCTTGATCGGGTTTGTCCGAAGGATGGTCGCGACGATGGACGCCGTCGATACATATTCGCCGACCGCCGTCGGCCGGTTGCTGATAAAGCCCGAAAACGGGGCCTTGATTACCGAATCGGAGATCGTTTGCTGGGTCTGCGCGACCTGTGTCTGTGCCGAATCGACCGCAGCCTTGGCACTGGCGATCGCCTGGTTGTTCTGCTTTGCGGTATTGACCGTTGCATTTAACAGTTCTTTGGCGTTATTTGACTTTGCACGGGCGGTGTCCCGGGTCAATCTGTATTGTTCGTACGCTACCATCGAAATATCGCCCGATTCGACCAGTTCCTTATAACGCTGTTCGTTGTTCTCAGCCTGTTTCTGCTCTGCCAATGCCTGCTGATAACTTGCGTTAGCGGCACGGACCTCGGGAATGCCCGACGAATCGAACGAGCCGTTTGCTGCCAGGCCAAGTTTTGCCTCGGCCTGGCGGACCGAGGCGATCGCTTGCTTGACCGATGCCTGAGCGGTCGTTAATTGAATTCGCGAGGTCGTGTCGTCGATCTTTGCGATCGTCGCGCCCTGCGAGACAAATTGGCCGACATTCACATATACATTCGAGACCTTGCCGGCAACCTTGGGCGCGATGTCGGACGTTTCGTCGGCAATCAGGCTTCCCGTCGCCTTGACTGACGACGCCACCATTCTCGACTCACTTTTCCCTACGGTAACGGCTATCGCATCGCCGCCCGCTTTTTCCGCTCCGTTCGAATTTCCGCGTTGGCCGCTATTCGCGGATGACGATCCGCAGGATATCGCAAAACAAAGAAGAGCCGCGAGGGCCAGAGTTCTTGAACAAGCATTTACCATAGAAAAGTTGCCTTAAGTATCGTATTTTACAACACTAAATGCTTTGGCCTCATCCGTAGTATGTAAATTTTTGTCAATGTCATTGGTATGGTCACCTACAAACCTGTCGGAAGATTACCTACACCCATAGTAGTACGTACGCGGGATAGATTGGTTAATATCCTGTATGTAATGGTAAAATCGCTGTACTAAAAACACGAGATATCTAAATATGCAAGAGATCACCGCAACCGAATTGAAAGCCAGGATCGACGCCGGCGACGACATTATGCTTGTCGACGTAAGGCAGCCGGACGAATATGCCTTCGCAAAGATCGATGGCGCCAAGCTCATCCCGCTAGGCGAAATAATGGGCCGAGTGAAAGAACTCGACCCGGCCCGCGAAACCGTCGTCCACTGCAAAATGGGCGGTCGCAGCGCCCGAGCCATCCAAGCTCTCGAACAGTCCGGCTATAAAGGAACCCTCATGAACCTCGTCGGCGGCATCACCGCCTGGTCAAACGAAGTCGATCCAAAGATACCTAAATATTAGCCAGCGGTGCGATTGCTAGATCTGGCTAGATAACGTAAAAGAGGCCGCCCTTTCGGACAGCCTCTTTCATTTTCCTGGTCCGGCTATTGATCGTCTTCAGTTGGTCGGTTTCCACCTGCCGGGCGTGCGGCAGCCGGTCGGCCGACGCCGAGGTTGTCATAATTGAGGATCGCGTTGAAGATCAGAGCCGCACTGCCGCTCGTTTCGTGGCGCCACATGGGATTATTGGCGAACATGACGACATGGCCCCTACCAACCGGCACGTCAACGACGGCCGCCTTGCCGGCAAGCTCCGCCCCGCTGGCGAGTTCGCCGCTGACCAGAAGTTCGGCGACAGGTGCAAATCGCAGTACAACGCGAGGCCGCATCTCGGGCAGCGGCTGCTGGAGAGCAAGCTGGGCAGCCTGATCCGGATTTGGTGCACCCGAGACCGGGGCAAGCGGGGGACGTCCCTGGATCACGTCCGGATCGCTAACCGTACCGCGACCGGATGGCCGATTGGCTCCGGTCTGGCCACCTCCGCCGCCTTGGCCGCCGCCACCACCGCCAAAGCCGCCCGGTCCTCCGGCAGCAACGTTTAGCAAAGGAGACTGGTTAAAGTAAACGGCGAGCTTTTCATCGTAGCCGTAAGCGATCGGACTTTTACGATCGACAAAATCCGCGTTATAAACCGAACCGCGAGCCTGGAACGTGGCCGATGCGTCCGCGATAGAGACGCCCTCGGTTATTCCAAAATCGATTGCCAGCGAGGCGTTGCCGCCAATCGTGATAAACAACCCGCCACCGTCGATGAATTTCTGCAGTTTGGAAATTCCCTCGAGTCCCATTCCGCCGCGTATATCATCGGTCTGGTCGGGTGAGAGGCCCATATTGGGCGTAAGATCTGATTTTTTCCACGGGATCGGGCCTTCCGTGTCGCCGCGTTTTGCAACGCCGCGAACGATCGACTGGGCACTCCCGCCGACCGGGCCCCAGATTATCACGTCCCATTTGTCACGATAATTCGGCGTCCGGCCAAGTGTTTGGTCGGAGATGTAGTCATACGGAATACCGAGCTTTTCGAATTCGACCCGGTACCAACCTTCGTTCTGGGTATTTGTCCACGTATGGACCAATGCGATGCGCGGAACGCTGATGGCGTGTTGGGCGACCTCGGGGATCTTATCGACCGTCATCGCCGCAAGCCCAAGATCGGTCACTTCTTTCTTAAGCCGGGCTTCCACGTCGGCGGGGTTGCCTTCGGCTTTGATAATGAACGAACCGGCGCTAAAGCTCTTATCGCCGACCTTGAAGGTGTCCTCGGCTGCAGAAATTTTAACGTCTTTCAGCCGGAAACGAAGTTGTGCGACCTGGCCTTCGGCGGTGTTGTTGACGACATAACCGGCTTTGGCACTTCCTTCAAATTTACTCGCCGGGACCGCCGGGCCGTTTATCATCGACATTGCGGCGTCGAGGATTTTCGCATCCTTAACGCGGACCGTCTTGACATTCTTGAGCGGACCAAACGTCCATCCCGTGTCGTCGTAGGGACGCGGGTCATTGACATTGTAATACTGCGTGTCGAGCAGCATATCCGCCATTCGAGAATACGGCTGGTCCATACGCACCACGTAACTGCCAGCAGCGAATTTGCCCTGAGCAGTCTCAACATCTTTGGTCAGTTTCTGGACCTCGCAGCCCTGCATTTTTAGTAGGTTGACGAGATCAGCTGCCGAAGCCGGACGCGGATCGTCCGCGGGCAGCACCCAGGCAGCCGGGCCTTCGGTTTTCGCTTTGGCGACCGAACGCTTGCTCTTCAAATAGAAATTGTTTAGGAATTTGTCTTTATTATCGGCAACATAGCTCATCGCGAGCAGCAAAGCGCTTTCCTGGAGGTTGACATTATTGCGCATCGACCATTTGACGCGGGCGAGCGGCGGGTTTGGACGAAACCAGTCGCGTGCGGATTCGGCCTGGACCGTCCGATCCTGCGTGTCGGCTCCGCCGTTTCCAAAAGTCTCATAAAAACGTCCGATCGAGTTGTGGCCGTTTGCGACATAGAACATGTAGTTGGCCGCCCAACCGTCGTAAAACCCGTGTGTCCACACGCCCGGCACACCGCGTTTCGTCATGCCCTCTATCTCGTGATACGCGAGTATCTGCCATTCGTCGATCACTATCGGGTCGAGCCAGGCATTGTACGGCCCGGTTCCGGTTGATGTGTATAGAAAAGGAACGGACTCGTGCAGATCGTGAAGAACCGTCGGATGATAATCGAGAAACGTCGACATTTGATTTCGCGACAATGCGAGAGCCATTCCCATCGAGTCACGGTTGTTGTCGTGTGCTACGTATTTGCCCCAGTAGATAAGTCCCGGAGCACGTTTGGTCGGATTTGCCTTGCGGTAGTTGTACAGGTCGACCATCGCGTCCCGCCCGTCAACCTCGAGCGTGGGCGTTATCATAATAATGACGTTTTTGCGTATCGCGTTGATCATAGGCGAATCTTCAACCGCCATTCGGTAGGCGAGTTCCATCAACATTTCAGGGCTTCCAGTCTCCGATGAGTGGATCGAGCCCGAAAGCCAGTAGATCGCTTTACCCTCGCCGACCAGCTGCTGTGCGGTCGCATCATCAAGATTTCTCGGGTCGGCGAGCCTGGAGGTAATTTCCTTGTACCGCATCAGGTTAGCGATATTCGCCTCGTCCGAAACGACAACCAACATCTGGTCTCGGCCCTGCTCGCTTTTCTCCGGCGCTAGAAATGTCTTGACCCTCGGCGTCGCCTTTTCCAGCTCGCGATAATACCTGTACTGATCCTTAGTGTACGTGAGCTTGTTGGGTTCGCCGATCGGATAACCCAGAATCTTCGCGGGCGTTGGGACCTTGTCCGAGGCCGGCAGGTGATCGATCATTTCGGTCAAGAAGAATTTTTCGGTCGTGTTCTTGAGTATGGAATCGGTATATTCCTTATCGATCGATTGGGCGGGCGACTGGGTCGCCAGCTTTGCGGGTTTGTTTTTGCTGCCCTGCGCCGATGCAAAGGTGCAAAAAACGAGCATAAGGGCAACTAAGACGATTCGGTTCATTAGTTATTCTCCGTCAAGTAATAGATGTTTTGAATTTTATCCTGAGCGACACAAGAATAAGGCGGAAATGACCAGGACGCAACCCGGCCATGAGTGTTGACACGGCAAATTTGCGAAACCCGTCGCCTGGCCCCTCCGAAACATATCTGTTTGATCCACTTCCCTTTCTTAACCACGTCATTGTGGAGTCTCGGAGGAGGTTCAAACCCGCCAGAGGCCATTGGATCGAAAATGCAAAAATTATGACCGAAAACGTCTCGTTTGTGCTTTCCTGATTTTGGAACTTTGTTGCAATTCGTTCTATAATGCAGCAATACCGTGAATGCTGGGGAGATCGAGCGTGGCCTTATGGCGCCTCGCAGCGGATTCGAGTAGGTATTAGTTTCACCAACGGCTGGGTCCGACGTGATGCCGAATGTTTTTAGGGAAGGTATTCTGGGGGGAATAGAGAAAATGACTAGCAAAGGAAAGAGCACAAATCGTAAAAGAAATTTCGTTGGTGGCAATCGACTCCGATTCACTGTATTGGCATTTGCCGCGGCCTTCTTGATCGTGGTTGGCTGGTCTTTCTCGCCGTCATCGATCCGCGACTCAAAGGTCAGTGCCGCCGGTAGCGAAGGAATTGGTGAAGCAACATCCGAAATGCTTGCTTATGCCCTCAATTTCAAATCGGCATCAAATTTTGGCGTGTTTGGCGGACACAGCGTTATCGACGAAGGATCCACGGAGTTCCGTGGGGTTGTTGGTTCGCCCGATACCGTTCGTGGAGCGACAAAAGGATCTACCACTACCGGCGAACGTAGCAGCGGCTCGATGAAATTAGACGCTGTGCATACAGACAAGGTCGACGTTCTCGAACCCTTGACCGATTCGCAGACAGACTTCGCTCAGGCCAAACGCGACCTCCTTGATGCTTTTAGTGCGGTGGACCAATTGCCTTGCACCGAAGTCAGTGAGGCGAATCTTGATGGCCAACGCTTCCGGCCCGGCGTCTATTGTTTGCCATCGTCCCGTCTCGCGGGCCGCATGACAGTGGATGCGAACGGCGATTCCAATGCACGCTTTGTTTTTAGAGTTGACGGCACCTTTACTGCGGATGACGCTTCCGCTATCGAAAGGATCGGCGATGCTTCCGCGACAAACGTTTATATCTTTGCCCGGGATGCCGTCTCGATCGGTGCAGATGCAAACATTGAAGCCAATGTAATTTCGCGTGACTCCATCCGCGTGGGTCGAGGCTCAACAGTCTCCGGTAAGCTGATGGGTGTAAACGGCGACGTTACGACAAACTCGAACATCGTGGCCGCAGGTACGGGCTATATCGAGATCTGCAAGAGCATTTTTCAGAACACAAATGTGATCAGTCCGGGACAAATATTCACTTTCACTGTATCCGGCATTGCGGGCACGATCCAAGTGCCGGCTGGCGGTTGTTCCGCTCCCATCAAGGTTGCCTCAGGCAATGTCACGGTGACCGAAACTGTCGTTGCAGACACTGCGGTGGTTAGCATTGTTACGAACCCGACAAATCGCCTCGTTAGTTCCAATCTTCCGCTTCGTCAGGCCGTTATTGCGGTTCCTGACGGCGAGGTCAACAACCAGACCGTTGTTACTTTTACAAATCAGCCGACACGGACAGGCACGATCGAGATATGCAAGTTCGCTCTCGATACAGATGTTTCCGGATTCTTTAATTTTACTGTCCAGGGTGCACCGGGGCAGACATTTTCGGTACCTGTGGGATTCTGCTCGGGACCGATCACCGTCACGATCCTTCAGTCGGGCAATGGTCCGTTCACGGCCAACGTGACGGAGCTCGCCCAGGCGACGTTCCGGCTTGAAAGCGTTACAACGTTCCCGGCGACAGCCCTCAATAGCGTTACTCTGGATTCCGGTTTTGACGTGAACGGCGTGCTACTTGCAAACAATACCAATGGCGGCTACGCAAATGTGGCGTTGAATATAGCTGGCGGTGCCGCAAACCAGACAACTGTTCGTTTCTTTAACCGTTCGATCCCGGGGCGGCTAAAGGTATGTAAGATCACCGCCGATACTGTAAATATTCCGATCGGAACGGCATTCACATTTAGGATTATTGGAACGGCCGGCCCGGCGCCGGGCATGGCTGGAACGCAAATCGATTTTGACGTACTTGCTGGACCAGCAGGCCAGGGTGGGTTCTGTGCCTTTGCTCCGGGAAATTGGGTCATCGGTACACCATTGTTTATCGGCGAAGTTGGGATCTCAGCTGCAAACACAACGACACTTCCGCTTGGGCTGGTGGCAACCCAGGCAGGTCTCCGAATTTCGGCGATCACCGCAACGACACCGTTCGTTTCCGCTTCGGCGGCAGCTACGGCTTTCCCCGCGTTAGCGGGGCTGAGCAATCCTGCGTTTATTAATGTAGTGGCTGGCTTTATCGGCCACGGTGTTATTACGGCGAGGAACACGACCGCCGAGGTTACCTTCACGAACTTTGTTTACCGGCCGGCGATCCTCAAGCTTTGCAAGATCGCGGCGGCGGGCGTTGCGGTAGGAACTCCGTTTACGTTCACGATCGCACCTGCCGATCCGACCACAACGTGGCCGTTTGGAAACGTAGTCATAACTGTTCCTGCCGGTTCGTGTACCTTTGTTAATGGTCCCTTCCCAGCAAATGCGAATTTCCCGGGCGTCGGACTGTTCAATTTTGGAACGAGCATCATCGTAACGGAGAACGCTGCTCCGGGAACCTCTGTACTGGCGATCACGTCAACGACCCTGACGGGCTCGACACCCGTTGGCACACTTATCGTTGACCTGCTAAACAGACGTGGAACGATGACCCTTAACCAGGCGTTGCTTCCAAACAACCTGTTCAATGAGATCCTGTTCACAAATGGGTCCTCGGGTTCACCAACGGCGTCCAACGTTTCGTTGAGCGGCCGTGTGGTGACTTCAGACGGACGAGGCATACGTAACGCGACCATCACGGTCGACGGACGTTTGCTACGTCAAGCGGTCAGCACTGTTTCAAACCCGTTCGGCTACTTCCGTATCGACGATCTTGAGGCAGGCGGTTCCTATGTAGTAACTGTCAATTCGAAGCAATATCGTTTCGCATCTCCGAGCCGCCTGATCAACCTTACAGATAATCTCGCGGATCTTATGTTCGATGCGACACAATAAACGCATTCGGATCGAATGATTTGACCGTTGTAAAATGCCAAAAAGGCTGATTGTCACTGACAGTCAGCCTTTTTGCTGTTTTGCTGCCTTGTCAGGAGCTCGTTTCGGTGATTTAGGAATATTTATCGTTATTGCGGGGAATGACGCAGGGGAAATTCGCGCCGACTGCCGCTGACGGCTGAAACTAGACATGCCGGGATCGTTCGAGAATTGTCTGAAAGGTTAGAGAAGCCCGACATGCCCAGCCCGCAGAACTGCCTCTAGCCGGGAATGGGCATTGAGCTTCTTCAACACATTTTGCATATGGTTATCGACCGTGATCGGGCTGATGTTCAGCTTTTCGGCGATCGTTTGAGAGGTTTCGCTTTTTGCGACCAGTTTTAGGATCTCAAGTTCGCGTTTTGTGATATTGGCTTCGCGCGTCGGTGTTCCGTTTTGCGAGACCAGCGGTATCGAGTTGGGCCTGACATTCTTGGTTTCGCTTAGCACATAGTCACGCAGAAGGGCGTCTATCCGTTTATAGAGATCAATATTTCTAAGGATGTGTATCGTGTAAGGCAGTCTTCCGTTATTAGAAACGTAAACAACGACAATCGTCACGCTAAACCACTGGTCCCCTTTCACGGTTTGAGCACGAAGATCAAACCCGGGAACCTTGTGATCGCTCTTGGCGACTTCGCGAACAATGCATGTCTGGGAACACATCGCATTGTCCGCATTCTTCCCACATATGATTCCAAAACAGCTTTTCCCGATGACTTCGTCCTGGGTCGGGCCAAAAGTCTCCACGGCCGCCTGATTCCAAGCAACGATCAGCCCAGATCCGTCTACAGCATAGGCTGGATCGGCGGCTCCGTTCACAAATTCGGCGATATTTCTCATAGTCTTAGCGCCCAGAAACTAAGTAAAGAACTAATAGCCCCAATTTCCAGAAAAAATGGTGTCTATCCCCTATAAAAATGATGTATTTAGATTATTTACTCGAATGTTATTAACTGTAATTATTGTAACAACATAACGGCATTGGTGTGTTTTTCGCGCGGGCAGAAATGCTCAAGCATTACGTCGAAGTCCATCTTAGCGGTTAAGTTGCAAAAAACGGTGACGACGACCTACCTGACGTTCGTCTGTCGATGAAAATATGAGAACAATGCACGGGAGGCATCAAGTGGTTCCAGGCGGTTCGAATATTTCTGCGTCTACCGATCATGCAGGCTTGTCGGAACGTTAATCATGACCGTTTGGCTCTGGATCTCGTCGGTCAGAGCCCTTCTTCAGTTAGTTCTATATATGGTTCAGTAGTTACAGAGATCGAGTCGTCACACTAGTTATTTGCGGCACTCGGTTGAACAGATTTGGTGTACGACGTGTACGCCACAGGATCAGCGGATGGTAACGTCTCTCACAGTTTGGGAGCCTTTTATCACGCGGATAATCAGGACTCTCAATTGGGAGTCATCATTCATAATGACAATTTGGTAGGGAGGAGATTTTAGATATGGAAAGCAAAACGAAAAACCGTGCGCTCCTAGGTGCCGTGGCATTGACCATCGGCATCATGACCGCATTGGGCTGGTCGTTTGCACCGTCTTCGGTATCTTCAGTGGTTAGAGCATCTAATCAGGAAGGCCAGGGCGGAGCAAGTGCTGAAATGCTTGCGTATGCACTCAATTTCAAATCAGCTTCGAATTTAGCCGTCTTTGGCGGTAACAGTGTTGGAGACCAGGGCTCAGAGATCCGTGGTGTTGTCGGTTCGACCGGCGACGTCCTCGGAGTCGCGGGCAATGCTCTTAGCACAGGTGACTCGGCAGCCGCACAGCGTGACCTTTTGGACGCGTTCAGTGCAGTTGACCAGCTCCCGTGCGTCAACGTTA
>JBBRSH010000125.1:0-13010 GCA_038245555.1 Pyrinomonadales bacterium
CATCGAGCCGCATCTCAAGGACGGCCTGCCCTAAAAATGTCGCGATAAACTCTTTATACATATCCGCCGCGCCTTCGGCGACGACCAGATAGATAGCCGTACCCGGCCTTCGCAACTCGCGAAAGTCGATCAATCTACAGCCTCGTGCCGCTTCATCGGCGGTAGGACAGTTTGTTATCATTCGAGCCGGAGCCAATGTAAACGGCCGCAGCTTGTTGTAAAGGCCGATCAATATCGAACCGCGAGTTTGGTAAGGTGCCTGCCGGAATGCCAAATAGGCTTGTTTTGCATAGAAACTTGGCGACGCCTTCATTGCGGCACCGAAGGCGTCCTGTTCTTCTTCGTCAAGGGTGAGCAGGAAATCCGCTGCAAAACCAGGGATCGCTTTCTCGCGGTGTACTTCCGCCAGATGAAGAAGAATTGCCGTCAGGGCGATCTGCTCAGCGTCTCCCCAAAACGGGTCGGCATTAGTCTTGCGCCTGTTTTCGACACCTATCATCATCCCCGCGACCTGACAGGCGAACGCCGGGTTGTCGCGGCAAAATGGCACAAAGTTCCAACGGTCACTCTTTGACGGATCGTTCAGATCGAGCCGGAAAACACGCCCAGCATAGTTCCCTGTCTGCTCACAGAGTTCGCCTTTGGGGTCGTAGACAAGACACGACGAACGACGCAAAACGGCCCGGATCATAGCCATGAAGAATGTTTTGGACTTGCCAGATCCGGTCGGCCCAAACATCGCGAAATGCCTTAGCCACTGATCTTTTGGCAAATACAGGTCGCGCCCGCCAAATACTTTCGCGAGCGGAAGAGCATTCCCGGGCAGTCTCATGTTCCGAATCTTATTGATGAGTCGGCATCGTACGAGATCTGCCGCCCTCGCCCAGCGTGCTGACCCATGCGATGTACTCATTGTCCACAACCTATACGACCAACAAAGAGTGTAGACATCTAAAAAAGCCCCCGCTAAAGAGAGAAGAGCCATCGACCAGAAGATCAACCAGACAAATCCCGACACGTTAAATAGAAATCCGGCAAACAGACTCAAGAAGGCGCCAGTCAAGCCCAGTATGCAGTAGAAGACAGCCTGGCCAACGTCCCCGGCCCAACTCCAAAACGCCTGATATGCAGGCAAATACTGTTCATTTACCTTGCGCGGGATACCACGAGATGCGTCAAGTTTTTCAATCCATTCCTGAGAGGCCATATATAAAGCTCGAGATCAACGGCTAGCGATTCTTGGCATTCCATTCACTTTGTTCTTCGCTCAATGTGCGGACTATCTCGTCCTTAAGAGGCAACAGTTCGCCTCGCCATTGCTCAAGGGTCCAGCCGGAGGCGACGATCTGATCCGGCGAAACAAATGCTGCCGGGATATCCGTCCGCCCAGTTATCGCCGACTGGTAATAAGGGACCGTCTGCCCGCTCATAGAAGCCAATGGAAACCGAAGCATCACAGTGGGACCCTTAATACCGGCCTTTGGAATCGATACGATCTCAAATCGTAATGGCTGTGACTGATAGCGAATGAGCAGCATGCTTGAAGGTGTCGAAACCTCAATCTCCCCGATAACAAACCCGGGCGGGGCCATGTTTCGCCCGGAGATCTCCGTCATTATGTCTTTCAGGTTGGAGGATGGTCGATTTTGATCTCTGTACTCGGCGAACACTACCAGCGAGATCGCCATTCCCAAGGCTGCCGTTTCTTTGAGCCTTATCGAAGTATCGTAGACTTCGCCCGCGAAGATCTCGGGAACGCCGGCCGTCATGCGATTTGAGTCGTCCGGCAAGACTCCATCCTGAACTGAATGTTCGACGAAGCTAATCTGGGCTGGTTTCGGTCGCTTGCTAAGAAGCCGCCCGCCTGCGAAAACGCATAGAATAATGGCAACCAGTATGGCAACGTTGAAGATCGGCGATTGAATGAACTTCGAGAATGCATTTATGACTTCGCGCACCGTCGCCCGCAAAGGCGATTTTTTCCCACTTGCGGCGGTTTTTGATGAAAGCGTATTTTCTGCCGAATTCCTTACTTCACGCATATCCCGCCACCTCTTGAATCCTCGTTGCTTTAATAGATCGTTGAACAATATTTCGATCTAGCCACCTTGCGGCCCATTCCGGATCACGTTCGCCAATCCACCCGTCCACTTCCGGTTGAAATCCTGTTGCCAAGAGAAGAAGATAATCAAGTTGGAGCTTGAGAAGTTCCTGCGACTCACTGGTTTTCACGAAGTAGCAGAAGTATGTGGTCAAACTGCTTTCATCAAGATCTTCGATTCCGTCTCTTCGGAATGCTCCTACGATGTCGATGGATTCCCTGAGGCTGGGATAATCTTCGATCCCGGCGATCCCGCGTACGCCGTCCAGCAATTTTATTGCAAGTGCGAGTTGGGCTGAGGTTGCTCCCGCACATCGAGCGCTCAGTATCTCAAGCTCCTTTTGAAGTGACGGTGTCGCGAAACGGCTGAACACGTGGCGGGAGACAAACGGAGCACTCAACTTGTGACGCAGGTCGTTTGATGTTGTCACAACCACGGGCCGGAATTCCCAGTCGGGCACGCCGACAAAACCGCCGTCCAGTCGCGGTACGTAAATAAGGCCGCGCTCAAGCGGCATCAAAAGCGAGTCTTCCAAACTCGCACCGAACTTATCGCTTTCATCAAGTATCAAGATCGGCGGAGCTGCCCACTTGCCTTCTACGGCCGCTTTTGCCGCCAGATCGTATGCCAAACCCATCTCACCAAGTACCAGAAAATCACGCTTCCATTTGTCGCGGCGGGCACGCTTGAGGAAAGTTTCCCGCTCCATTTCAGGTAGAGCCTTGGCAAGTCGCAGATTTTCGGTCATCCATTCCGCCTGTTCCTCTCGATCCCAATCGTAAAGGATCTCCTCCTGTTTCAGACCGTCACGTCCAGCCACAATGCATATAGTTAGATTGCATGCCGCCGCGACGGCCTCTGGAAAGGCCGTTTTGCCGCTTCCACGCGTTCCTGATATCAACCATGGCCTACCGGATTTCAAGGCTTCGCAAAAATCGGAGAAATTTTGGTCATCCGGTACATAACCTTGATCGCAAATCAGTTCGTATAGCTGCCTCTTTTCACCATCGAGGACTAGTCTTCGCGGATTTATCTGAAATCGAGTTGGGTCATGCGGGATCATATCTTTTTCTATTTTTCTTTCTATTCACCTTTAAGTCCGGCAAGTGCCTGTTCGGCAAGCTTACGAAATGCTGGCGTCATGCGAGGCATTGCAGCCCGCAGCTTCTCAGGGGATGCTTCCGAAAAGAGATCGGCAAGTTCTTCATCAGACAGGCCGCTGATCGTTGGAGACTTATTTAATGATGCAGAGCCGTTTGTAATCGAATCATCCATGGAAACTGATTGCTCCTTATCCGGGAGACTTGTGACTAACACAAAACCGGTTGTGCCTGCGGCGATCTCGACAAATTCGTCCGACTTTTGTTTTCCTCCAAACAGGCTTGAAGCTTGATCCGAAAGCATTCCCGAGGCTTTTTGAGTCGAATCCGATATAACGACCGTTCCGCCCCCGCGTAGGTTTCCAAACGCTCCGAGCGCCGCTGTACCTGCATCTCGGAGACCCGACAGAGCCTTCGACCATGCACTCGTAACCGTCCTCCGTCGCCCGGATATTCCCGAGGCCCCGTCTCTGCCCAGTACCTCACCACTGAATTTAACCAACTGACCGGACTTCGGATCGATCAGTCCTACGACAGATATGAACCCTCGCTTAAATTCGCTTCCGCGGAGCGTCCCGACTACGATCGTCCCGGCCGGATACGCATAGCCTTGACCCTCTATGCCTCTAGTGAGCTCCATACGCACAAACCCGGCCGAGTTTCGCAAGGTAAATACTGTCCCGACGAGCCGGACCGGGAGAAGACTCCCGAAAGCGATTTCGGACGGGCCTTTTGCAGCGCCTTTTACGGCCGCGGCCGACTGATAAACAGGTTTCGAAACCAAATTCTCAGAAGGTTTTTTCGGCTCGATCCCAAAAAATATCGAACGACCAGTCGGGGTGACTTCGGAGTTGGTCAAATTACTTTCTGTAGTCCTCTGGCGGGTCAGATTGCCTTTGGACTCACCGTCCTGGGCGTTGTTCTGGCTCGCTGAAGTTGGCTTCGACTGGTCTGGATCTGAGACCGGGTTAGATCCTGCATTTTTTATTTCGGCGGCCGTTGAATATTCCGGTGGAGATCCAGATGTCGAAGGAATCGCCCGGTTGTCGGACGGGAGAGTTATCGACGTCTCTGGGCCTGCGGTTTGTGAGTTTGTCGCCGGATCGTGGGGCACGGGACTAGCCGACGGATTCTTCTCTGCGACCATGTTAAGGGCCATTTTCAGTTTCTCGTCTTCTGTGACCGGTGTAGTAGCCGAATTTGTTTTCGCGGTGCGGTCAACGGATTGACTTTTGGACGCCGCGAACACACCAATCCCGAAAAACCAGCAAATAGCAGCCAGCAGCAATAAGAAAAAGAGTACGAACCCGGCAAAAGCGGTTAATATCTTTCTTTTCGACGGTTTCTCCTTCCGAAGGTTTTCTAATTCGTCAGATTCATCTGATTCATCCTCAAGAAGGGCGTCGCTTCCTTCATCAGCCGAGCTTTGAGCAGCTAGTTCCAGAAGTTTTTCGCGAGCCTCTTCGTTCTCACTTCCCGGCAACACCGGCGGCACATCGGCAAAATCGATATTTGCAGCAGACATATAATTACTCCTTTTCAGAATTGGCAGTCGGTAGTGAAACGGCAACCGGCGAGTCAGCGGCCTCGCGGTGGGAAACAAGAATACGGACGCGCTGATTTACACCGATTATCGGTGCCTTGTATACGAGAGCGTAATAGACTGTTGATCCGGGAAGGATCATTCCTTCGAGGCTCGTGGTTTCGACATACAAACGTTCGAGCCGCTCCGTTTGAAGTGCATTATCTTGAGAATCGGAAGTTTGTACCTGAAACTCTGGAGAACCCGGTATCAAGCGCAAGTTCCCGGCGGTGTCGTTTCTAACAGCAACAACTACCAGTCTTTGATCTGAGTCAATCTCGGTTATTTGGGAAACGGCGAGTGTGAGACCCGAGTTGGTTTGCGACCATGAACCAAGTTGCTTCTTTGGATTTTTGAGACAATCGGCGAGTTTTTTATTGGCGAGCATCGAGAGGTCAGCCCCAGATTTTGACACTGACGAAGCATTGTTGCCGTCCTTACGCCCTGCTCGCTTAATAATATCTATCGAGGCGGATCGGATAGGAACTTCCGTTGACGAGCCCTTCGAGGTAGATGCCTCTTCCTCCTGCAACGGCTGGGAGCCGCCCACGAGTTTTGAGGCTGCTTTGGTATTCCGGCTCGGAACGGTTTTCACTTCCTCCCCTAGATCGTAGGCGAGCCCCGCGCTCCGTCTTGCGGCAATTACTTCCTCGCGATTGTAATTGATGACGCAGCGATGAGCATTTTTTCGAATATCGCCAACAGGGACTAGTTCCAGGATAAGAACGAGTCCGGAACGCATTTGGAGCGTAATTGCCGCCGATGGGACCGCTGAGGCCCCTTCACGCTGAGAAAGGAAAGCCTCTCCTGGATAGATCGTGATAGAGCGGTCAGTTTCTTTCGTCGGCGATTGGAAAACCGAGGCAAGTTTTGGATTACCTTCATGGATGTAATAGATTCCATCGGACGCCGGAAATTCCACGATTGAGACCGCGTTCTGGGCCAAGCCAAGACGAATAACCGTAGGCTGTTTTGGATTGACCGCTACACTGGCCTCCCCGGACAGAAAATCCGGTTCGACCAGATTGACCACCGAAACCGGTGCTAGAGATTTTATCCCTTTCGCTGGTTGAGCAATTTCAGGCGCTGTTTTGGATTTGACGACCTTTCGGCGGAGCCGGCCATGTCGAGTTGATCCGGCCGTTGCCCTTTTGCCAATCGAATGTCTGGCTTGAGCGAAAACGGATGGAAGACCATTGAATAGCGTTGAGAAAACAAGAACCGCAAAGGCTCCAAGCACAATTCGGCAGATTCGGTCTGTTAGACAATTATTTTTTTGTTTGTATTTATACATAGGGTTACCTCGTGTGCCAGGCCTAGCGTTTATCTCCCTTGACCCGGCTCTAAATCAAGTTTTTATCGTTTTGGATTACTATTACCGGCACCTGTCGGTTCAACCTCGGCCTCACTAGGTATTGAAGATTCAGGGACAGGTTCCGAAACGTCGCCGTCCGCAATGAGAGCGATCGGAGAGACGCTCTTACCATTCACCGGCTCCACACGAAATCTGAGAATCACGAAACCAGTCCGCAGGTTGTTGTCGTTTCGAGCCGGCGAGGAAGGGCTATCCTTGAGAAGAAATTTACACTTAAGCTGCATCGATTCTTCTACATCCTGCCCGCTTGCTTTGCGACGAATATGACGAACCCCAATCGCCCTCAAAATGTATGGGTCTCGTTCGTCGATCGTCAGATCCTGAAGTTCCCAGGAAGAATTGACGCTTTCCGTTTTTTCAGCCGTCAAGACGCCGTTTTGTTTCAGCTTTCCGGCAAGCGACAGCGAAAGATCAGGGTCAAGCATGCGAAGCATTTTGTTTACCTGACTCTCCCGGGTTGTTTGTTTCACCTCGTAGAGAGCTGTAAGAAATTCCTTAACGACATACTTTTTGTCCGTGTCGGTCGGAACGTCAGGCGACATACTCACGGTTTCAGTCATGCCGTAGTCGCGGTTATTGATCTCAGTCACTCGGCCCGTCGACTTGTCAACAATAATTCGATCGGCTTTGCGAAACGCAAAAAAGACATTGGTGCCGACGCTTAATGTAAGGATTATGAGAAGAACCCATACCGCGCGAAACATTGAAGAGATCGTTACAACATCTTCGGGATCGCGTGTGAGATAAACCCTGTCAACGGTGCTTTCTGCGATAGCCGGGGCATTGCCGTCCAGCGCCTCGCTCTGAGATACACTTTCGTCTTGAATCTGCTTCATAGTTTCTCCGAATTAGGTACAGCTTTTGTCGCCGTCCGATTAGAGCTATGGCAAGATCAGTGCCAGACCGTACCCAAGAAGAAACGCATAGATTTCATCAACAACTAATGGGTATTAGCTTCTGCCGGTGTGTAAATTAGCCGATTGGTGCGCGAATTCGCCAATAATATGAGGGTTTGAAATGGGATCTTACGACCGTGGTTTTTAAGAAAACGTAGGTTCTCTCGACGCGATAAGGAATTAAATTTCCTACAAATATTTCCGATATTTGTATCAATCAACACTGAATCTTGACTGCCAACAAATTACGGGTTTTTTACACACGTCAAGAAGGAAAGAAGGATACTTCTATTTATTTCCCGCATAATTTTAGTTGTCTACCGGGAAGTTTATTTCCAAATAACTCAACACTGAAAACAACCTTGAGGCCGATCTGGATTGGGTTGACAATCCAGACGCGCAAAAACGGGATGGCGATAACGACGGTGGCTAAGGCGCTTGGGAAGTATCGGTTGAGACCGTCTACGCTACGGTACTGCGTTACAGCCGAAATACTGCCGTACGGGAGCCGTCCATACGAGTTTTAGGGATCGCAAAGAGTCAGAGGTTCCACGCGATCTTACGACCGACCAAAGCTTTAGGCAAGTTTCGCAAACTGCTAAATCACGACGTAGCTCATGTTCAAAAATCGACCGCGTCGATGGCAAAATCGATGGCCCGCAACCTCGTATTCTTCCGCCGTCTTTTAATCGACAACCCAATGCCTCAGGATGAAAGCGGCATTTCGCAAAACGTCGCACCGGGAGCCGTGGATTTGAAAGGCGATAACTCTCAATTGATTACGAAGCGGCCAGATATAAATCCGTCGATCGATATGGATGTGCCTATTCAACTGCGTTAATATGGAGCACGCTTTCCAGCCAGCAATCGACGATTCGTTGGAGGCGACTGTCATCCTCAAACATTCTGGCGTCGAGCATTCCTCCCTCTAGGCTTGAAAAAAAAGCCATTGCCATATCTGCGGAGGTGGATTTGAAAACAAAAGCCCCACTTCCCTTCCCCTTTTCCAAAGTCTCAGCTAGCCAGGCCTCATTCTCCGAAAAGAAAGCGCGGACATGATCACGCATTTTTTCGGGGAGAGTTGCATAGTCCGATGCCAGCATTCCGCACAAGCATATTTTCCCGTCGGGCATCAAGCACGTTAAAAATTGTTCGGCATATTTCTCGATCCGCGTCTGCGGGTCAGAATTTTCGGTCTTGATGGTCTCCAGTATTGCGTTAAACTCTTCACGGTATCGACGAACCAGGGCTTCGCCCAGATCTTCCTTGGTTGGAAAGTGATAATGGATGCTCGCCGTTGTGATACCGATAATTCCGGCCAAATCGCCGTAACTGAAGGCATTGAATCCGTGGATTTGAACAAGATTTTGCGCGGCGTCAAGCAATTTGTGGTAGGTCGACTTTACCATATGTTAATATTCTCTTAACCAATCTATTATAAACGTCAGCGGAATGGTAAGGAGCCCCGGCTCTTTAAGTTCAGTTAAATTTTCGACAGGATTGCAGTCATCGCCAGATGATTGCACTTCCTGATAATTGCACTCCAATTTTCCCCCAATGTACGCTAGCGCACAGAACTCTCACTGTTTTGAATCTATTACTAGATAGGTAAACTGTTTTTGTTAAGATGTGACAATTTAGGACGGGCGTATTTGTTTTTTAAACGGATCGCCGTACCAGCCACAATTGTCGTTTTGAAACTTCGTATCTGGTCTCAAAACCGTTATAGGAGATTTGTCATGCCATTAGATGTTCCATACGGCCGCAAAACGCAGAAAGCTCCGGCTGTCAGCGATGTACATATCGTCTGGATAACCGCGGGGTTAAGCTGTGACGGCGATTCGGTTTCGATTACCGCGGCAACTCAGCCAAGTATTGAAGACGTCATCCTCGGCGCAATTCCCGGTCTTCCAAAAGTTCATCTGCATAATCCGGTTCTCGCTTATGAAAACGGCGACGAATTCATGAAATTTTTCTATCAGGCGGAGCAGGGATTGATCGATCCTTTCGTGCTCGTGGTAGAGGGCTCGATACCAAACGAGAAAATTAAAGAAGAAGGCTATTGGGCTGCGATGGGGACGGATCCAGTAACCGGACAGCCGATTCCGACATGCGATTGGATCGACCGTCTTGCGCCTAAATCTGCCGCCACGATTGCCATCGGCACATGTGCTACTTACGGCGGCATTCACGCTATGCAGGGCAATCCGACCGGGGCGATGGGGCTCGCAGATTATCTCGGCTGGGATTTCAAATCGGCTTTGGGATTACCGATCATCAACGTGCCGGGATGCCCGGTACAGCCGGATAATTTCATGGAAACGGTTCTGTATCTGCTCTACCAGGTCGCGGGCCTTGCTCCGATAATTCCTTTGGACGCACAGTTGAGACCGACATGGTTGTTCGGCAAGACGGTTCACGAGGGCTGCGACCGCGCCGGTTATTACGAGCAAGGTGATTTTGCCGAGGAATACGGCTCACCCAAATGCATCGTCAAACTTGGCTGCTGGGGACCGGTCGTCAACTGCAACGTACCAAAACGCGGCTGGATGGCCGGGATCGGCGGCTGTCCGAATGTCGGCGGCATATGCATTGGCTGTACGATGCCCGGCTTCCCGGATAAATTTATGCCATTTATGGACGAACCTCCGGGAGCCTTGGTTTCGTCGACCGCCATAGGCATTTACGGTGCGGTCATTCGCAAGCTGCGTACGATCACTAATTCGACCGTCAACAAAGAACCAAAGTGGAGGCACCCGGGTTCACAATTGAAGACAACTTATAAACCAACAACCTATGGACGAGGAAAGGAGAGACATTAATGAGCGTACTAACATCAACCGACACCTCAACCAAGTCTAAGACTCTGGTCGATATGAACTGGGATCCGATCACCCGCATTGTGGGTAGCCTCGGTATTTATACAAAGATCGATTTCGCCAACCGCGAGGTCGCCGAATGCTGGAGTACGTCGTCTATTTTTCGCGGATACTCCATTTTTATGAAAGGCAAGGACCCGCGCGATGCTCACTTTATTACAAGTCGCATCTGCGGTATATGCGGTGACAATCACGCGACTTGTGCCTGTTACGCTCAGAATATGGCGTTTGGGGTTCGCCCGCCCGCGATCGCCGAGTGGATCGTCAACCTTGGCGAGGCCGCCGAGTACATGTTTGACCACAACATCTTTCAGGACAATCTGGTCGGCGTTGATTATTGCGAGCAGATGGTCAAGGAGACGAACCCAAGCGTGTGGGCCAAGGCTCAGCAAACTGATTGCCCACATGCCGAAGACCATGGCTATAAGAAAATATCAGACATCATGACCGCGCTCAATCCGTTTACAGGCGAATTTTACCGCGAGGCGCTGCAGATGAGCCGCTTGACTCGCGAAATGTTCTGCCTGATGGAAGGGCGTCATGTGCATCCGTCGACGTTATATCCGGGCGGCGTTGGCACGGTGCCAACTGTACAATTGTTTACTGATTACATCGTTCGCCTGATGAAGTATGTGGAGTTTTGCAAGAAGGTTGTGCCGCTGCACGACGATCTGTTCGATTTTTTCTACGAGGCTCTGCCCGGCTACGAGGCTGTCGGTGACCGACGGATACTGCTGGGTTGTTGGGGATCATTTCAGGATCCCGACGTGTGCGACTACAAATACGAGAACATGAACGAATGGGGCAAGGCGATGTACGTAACCCCTGGCATAATCGTTGACGGCAAGGTGGTAACTCACGACCTCGTGGATATCAACCTCGGTATCCGCATTCTGCTCGGCAGTTCTTTTTACGACGGTTGGGAGGAACAGGAGAAATTTGTAAAGAACGATCCCCTCGGCAACCCGGTCGACCAGCTTCATCCGTGGAATCAAACCACTACCCCACGTCCGCAAAAGCGTAACTTCGACGACAAATACACATGGGTAATGTCGCCGCGTTGGTATCACGAAGGCGAACAAGGCGGTGGGTCGAAATACCTTGCTTTGGACACCGGCGGCGGTCCACTCGCCCGTTTCTGGTCAACGGCTCTTGCCGGTCTCGTCGACATCGGCTATATCAAAGCTACGGGTCACAGCGTCAAGATATACCTGCCAAAAACGGCTCTCAAGCCCGAAATGGAACTCGAATGGAAGATACCGAAATGGTCAAACACCATCGAGCGCAACCGTGCCCGCACCTATTTCCAGGCTTATGCGGCGGCGGCGGCCTTGCATTTCGCGGAGAAGGCTCTTGCCGAACTGCACGCCGGGAACACCAAGACGTGGACGGATTTCAAAGTGCCGGACGAGGCGATCGGCTGCGGTTTTCACGAAGCGGTTCGCGGCGTTCTGTCGCATCACATGGTCATTCGCGACGGCAAGATCGCCAACTATCACCCGTATCCCCCAACGCCTTGGAACGCCAGTCCGCGCGATATTTACGGAACGCCTGGGCCTTACGAAGATGCGGTGCAGAATACGCCGATCTTCGAGGAAAATGGGCAGGAAAATTTTAAGGGCATCGACATTATGCGTACCGTGCGAAGTTTCGATCCCTGTCTGCCGTGCGGCGTTCACATGTTCGTCGGCGACGGCAAGGTAGTCGAACAGCACCATTCACCGATGTTCGGAGTGCCGCATAAGTAGGCGTTAGCAGTCGGCAGAAGGCAGTTGGCCACTAGGTATTTATTTGACGGTGATTGTTTTGCCGACGCAGGTAGAAATCTTGTTTATGGGTTACGAAAAGCGTTTTGAAGAAAAAATGCAGCGAGTCGAGGAGCTGATCACCTCGGTCGAGGAATGGCCCGATGCGGGAAATCGTGAAATCGCTCTTGAAGTCATCCAAACACTGATGGATTTTCACGGTGCCGGTATCGGGCGAATGATGGATATCACGGCCGACGCCGGAGCGGCAGGATATGCCATATTCGACGACCTTGTTCGCGATGATCTGGTCGCGAATCTGCTTCTGCTCTACGGCCTTCACCCGGCGGATATTAGGGATCGGGTTTTAAATGCCATTGAAATGGTTCGCCCCTCGCTGAATTTACACGAGGGCGATGTCGAACTGCTAGGAATTGAAAACGGGATCGTAAACCTCCGGCTCAAGGGAAGCTGCGATGGTTGCCCGTCGTCGGCGCTAACGCTGAAACACACTATTGAAGAAGCGATCTACGCCGCAGCTCCGGACGTGACGAGTGTAGAAGTTGAGGGCGGAGTTGCTGATCAGCCCGAGGCAAATGGATTCGTTCAGATCGGAAAACAGAACGGCAGGAAATTCACGGAATGTGAGTTCCCTGTTGCCGCGTGATTACTTTAATAAAAAAGGGGGGAGAAAAATGACATCACAAGAGGAAAACGATATGCCGGCCCCGGAGACAGGAGCGGCAGATGAGGAACAAAAAACAATCGTGGACGCAAAAGCGGCGCTTGGTGAAACCCAGGCAAAAACAGTAGCTGGACGTCCTGAAGGCGGCGTAACTGCTGAACGATCGACCGGCGTAAACGCCGCGAGCGAAGAGCCGATCGATCCGCGAATGCCGGAAATGCCTCCGGCATAACATACAAAGGTGAGAGGAAAATCAATGAATAAATTTATAAAGATAGGCCTTTTCTTGCTGGCGATCACTACCTTAGGAGCTCTCGGAGCGGGTTGTGGAACAGGGCCGAGCAATACCGGGACTGCAAACAGCGCTCCGCTGGTAAAGACCGAACCGGCAAAACCGGTAAGCGATAAGGGCGATTCGGTCGTAACGGGCGGAGATTTGGCGTTTATGAATGACGCCGCTCCGGGCGGTATGGCCGAGATCGAATTAAGCAAAATGGCCCTTTCCAAAGCGCAAAACGCCGAGGTTAAAGCGTTTGCCCAGAAAATGGTAGACGATCACACGAAGGCTGGCGATGAGTTAAAGAAGCTGGCTGAGCAAAAAAAAGTGATGCTGCCGTCGGACGTTTTGCCGGTAGCCAAGCAGGCA
>JBBRSH010000126.1:0-12978 GCA_038245555.1 Pyrinomonadales bacterium
CTTGTCGCCCAGGAGTTTCTCTATGTCCGCGACCGGAAGCGGTTTTGCAAACAGGTATCCTTGGCCGTACTCGCAGCCGAGGATCCGAAGTTGATGGAACTGGTGAATACTCTCGATACCTTCTGCGACCACTTTTAGATTAAGTGCTTTGGCCAGGGCGATGACGGTTCTTACGATCTCTCCGTTCTCGCTGTTCGATTCCATCGCACTTACAAACGAACGATCGACCTTGAGCAAGTCGATCGGGAACCGATGGAGATAACTCAAGCTCGAATAGCCGGTCCCAAAATCATCGATGCTGATCTGAACACCTGTTTTCTTGATCTGTTTGAGCATTCGGATGGCGGTTTCCGCATTCTCCATGACCGCGCTCTCAGTAAGTTCGAGCTTCAGGGAAGATGGGTCGATACCTGTCGTCGTAAGAACATCGCTGATCTGATCGACCAGATTTGGCTGGGCAAAGTGTTTGCCAGAAAGGTTAACGGCGACGCTCAGTGGTTTGTCGCTTGGCCACATCCTCTGCCATGCGGCGACCTGTGCACAGGCGGAATGTAGGATCTTGACAGTCATCGGCACGATAAGCCCGGTGCTCTCGCTGATGGGTATGAACTCGTTTGGCGGAACTAGCCCGCGATGTGGATGATTCCATCTTACCAGCGCCTCGAAGCCTATCAACGAAGCTGTATCAAGTCCGATGATCGGCTGATAATAGAGTTCGAACTCATTCCGCTCGATCGCGAACCGCAGATCCGTCTCGAGTTGAAGTCGCGTCATTGCACGAATGTGCATCTTCTGATCAAAGATAACGTGATTTTCATCGTTATCTTTGGCGTAGTACATCGCGATGTCGGCATCCCGAAGAATATCTTCGGCCTCGATATATTTCGAGCTTCCGTAAGCAATTCCGATCTTTACATTCGTAAAAACCTGCCTCCCGTCCAGAGTGTAAGGTTCGGCAACCCGCGTCGACAGCCGTTCTGCGAATGCCGTCGCCTCGTTCTTCATGGTCAGATCGATCAAAATGATCCCAAATTTATCACCACTAAACCTAGCAACCGTATCTTCGTCACGCACCATTTGGCTGAGCCGTTTAGCGACATTTTTGATCAATCGATCACCCATCGAATGGCCAAGGCTGTCGTTGATCGTCTTGAACCTATTCAGATCTAACAGCAATATCGCGAAATTCATGTCCGAATTCTCGCGGCTCTGCTGTAGAAGCAGTTTGAGGGTGTCGATAAAATAATTGCGATTCGGTAGGCCGGTGAGGGCGTCGTGGTAGGCGGCGTGTCGAAAAGTTTCGTGACTTTCTTGGAGGGCCTCGCTGCTGGTCTCGAGGTCTTCGACATACTGTTCCAGTGTCTGCAATTTTGCTTCTGCAAATTCCGCGCGAATTCGTTCACTTGACCGGGCCCGTTCCGCGGTTTTTTGGAGGTCCGAGGTATAGCGGTGATATGTCCAATACACAAGGCCGACAAATCCTACGATGCCGGCGATCACATACAGACTCATTTCGTCGAGAGCCGCAATACCAAGCCCACCAACCAATCCGCTCAATCCGAATACCACCGCCGAATCCATCATGAAACTGTCGAATTTTCGACGCGGATCCGGATTTCGTCCAAATGTAAACAGAAGCCAATGGCAGATCGCATTGGCCGCGTAAAACGTAACTATTGCAATCGAGAAGAACCAAACAGTACTTGCGGTGTCATGCCGTTGCCGAACAATTTCGGAATTACCGAACAATACAGTGATCGAGCCCCATGCAGCAGCCGTTGAAATTACGGCCATGGAAGTGGTTGCGAGAATTTCAAGGTACTTGACGTCGCGTCGACTAAGTCCCGCGATCGTACTAGTCGCGGCAAACAACAATGCCGCTGTAAATACGCCGATCTCACCGTCGTATCGATATAGGGCAAGGACAACCAGCCCATTGAGCAGGACGAGGTGAAGTTCGAATCGAAGCAAGTTAGTCTTCAGGAACGAGGCC
Source organism: Pyrinomonadales bacterium (assembly GCA_038245555.1). GTDB lineage: Bacteria > Acidobacteriota > Blastocatellia > Pyrinomonadales > Pyrinomonadaceae > OLB17. Next base: position 1,994 of record JBBRSH010000126.1, read on the forward strand.
AGGGCGACGACCAGACTGACCATTATGACAAGACTTATATCAACGCGGGAAAGCACCAACATAGATCCTGCCGCGACGAGAATGATCGAAGCAGTCAGCAAAAATGCCGCAACACATAAATTAAATATCGTGTCTTTTCGTTCCATTAGAGGAAGGTCTCAGAGCGCTTTAGTCGAATTGAAAGGGAAAGCAGAGGGGTTCAGCGATAGCTCAAGTATCACCATCCACAGTTTAACCCAGTATATCGTTGTTTATCAAGACTTTAATTTACACAATAATCTTACATAACCTTCGAATTAACAATATGCAAATGAAGCGACGGATTCTCTGGGATCATTACCTGTGGCCGGCTAGGCAGCAGATCACGCCACTGAGCGTTGTCATTGAGGATCATCATCTCAATATCGGCGACTGGCAGCGGCTTAGAAAATAGATATCCCTGACCATAATCACAGCCCAGAATGCGGAGTTGGTGAAATTGATGGAGTGTTTCGATCCCTTCGGCAACAACCTTCAAATTTAACGATTTTGCGAGTGCGACGACGGTCCTGACGATCTCGGTGTTCTCGACATTGGTTTCCATTGCACTTACGAATGACCGATCGATCTTTAAAAGGTCGATCGGAAATCGGTGTAAGTAGCTCAGACTTGAATACCCTGTTCCAAAATCGTCGATGCTTATCTGAACCCCGGTTTCCTTGATCTGCTTCAGCATCAGGATGGCAGCTTCTGCATTTTCCATGACCGCGCTTTCGGTTAGCTCAAGTTTTAGCGACAACGGGTCAATGCCGCTTGTATTCAGGACTTCGCGGATCTGATCGACCAGATCATGATGGGCAAAATGTTTACCCGAGAGGTTTACTGCAACGCTCAGAGAATGTTTGCTTTGGACAGAGTTTTGCCATTTCGCAACCTGTGTGCAAGCCGACCGCAATATCTTGACCGTCATCGGTACGACCAGGCCGGTGTTTTCGCAGATCGGGATAAAGTCGTTCGGTGGAACGAGACCGCGTGTTGGGTGATTCCATCGGACAAGGGCTTCGAATCCCAACAGGTCCGCGTTCTTAAGACCGACTATCGGCTGGTAATAAAGTTCGAACTCGTCCCGTTCGATCGCAAAACGCAGATCGGTCTCGAGCTGAAGTCGTGTTACCGCCCGAACGTGCATATTCCTGTCAAAAATGACGCAATCATCGAGATTGTCTTTTGCGTAGTACATCGCGATGTCTGCATCACGCAGGATATTCTCGGCCTCGGTGTAATCCGAATTTCCGTATGCGATGCCTATTTTGGCATCGGTAAAGACATGCCGGCCGTCAAGAGTGTAAGGTTCGGCAATTCGTTTGTTGATTCGTTCCGCAAATATGGTCGGCTCGTCTCCTAAAGACAGATCTTTCAGAATAACGCCGAATTTATCGCCGCCAAATCTCGCCGCCATGTCGTTGTTCCGAACAACATTTCTAAGGCGATTAGCCACGTTTTTGATAAGCTGGTCACCCAGCGTGTGGCCAAGACTGTCGTTGATGGTCTTAAAGTTTTTCAGGTCAATGATCAGGACTGCGAAGTCATATTCCGAGCTCTCGCGTCCCTTATGGAGCAGTTCTCTGAGCGTATCTATGAAATAGTTTCGATTCGGCAACCCCGTCAACGCATCGTGATACGCCGCGTGCCGAAATCTATCATGACTCCTTTTTATTTCTTCACCACTATGCTCCAGTTCGCCAATGTAGTGTTTTAATTCGCCAACGTGTTTTTCTGCATCTTCAGCACGCTGCCGCTCAGCCTCTTTGGCCTTTTCAACCGACTTTTTGACGTCTTCGACAAAGCGGCGGAAAGTCAGAAACATGATACCGAAAAACCCAACAACCGCGGCGAACATCGAGATGTTTAGCTGCTCGAGTGCCTTGACGAGCAAGCCAGCCATAATTCCGCCGGAAAGATACATCACCATGGCGTCGACGACATTCTCACTCCACACCTGCCAGACCGGCCTCGCGCTTTTTATTGCCGAAAAGATTGCAACTCCGATCGAATTGACCGCGAAAAGCGATATCGCCATCACGAAGAGCAGCCAAATGAAACCCGGAAGATCACCGCTCTTTAAGGTCGGCTGAGTCGAAATGAAGATCAATTTTACCGCCCCGTTAGCGACAAAAACACCGACTGCGGCGATAGTTACGTTTACGAAGATCGTCTTAGTTTTTAAAGGTAAGCCCTGGCGACGAATATTTAGCGAGGCGAACGTCGTTTCTATCACTGCGATCAGCAACGCGACCTCGCCGCCATACAATAAGATCGCCAAAATGATCAGGGCGTCGGAGATGGTGAAATGAATGTTTACTCGTGGCAGCTGAATTCGCAGAAAACAGCTCGAAAACACTGTAAGTCCAGCTATCGCGAGTACGCCGGAATTCAGACTTTCCCACGAGATACCGGCGATCGCCCATATCACCGCCCCCGCCGCCAAGGGTGACAGTACGAGCAAAAAGATATTTAAGTGTTTCTGTTGTGTTTCCATCCAAGCGCTATTGGAGGTACAAAAAATCGGCAGCAAGTCGGGAATATTGCGGGGGATGAGCCTGACTCGGAAGCACCCTAGTGAGATCCGGCTAAACGAAGCTTACCTTAAACATTGTTTGTCCGCAACAAAAACTTTTTTCCTCGGGCCGATATCATCATATTCATCAACCATATAGAATCTTCAAATTTGTGATCAGGCCATAAAACGTGCAAAACGGTGCGGGAGCATATCGCTCCCGCACCAGCTTGCATCAAATGATCGACTACCTATGAAAGAGTCCTCCTATCGACTACCGCATGGAAGTCGTTCCATCTCCTCTTGCCATTACCGAATTGCTCATCGAACGAGCATTGTCACTAACAAGTAAGCCATCGCTGACAAGCAATCCGTCGCTGACCAGTAATCCGTCGGCGATAGTGGAATTGTCGGCCATTGTAGCGGAGTTTCCGAAAAACATCGAAGAACTGCTGAACCGTGTGCCCTTGGTCATCGGTGGGGCAGCACTTGGTGATGTTCCGTCGGATAGCACTGAACCGTCACTTACGAGTAGCCCGTCGCTGACCAGGAGCCCATCGCTGACCAACAACCCGTCGCTTACTAACAGGCCATCGCTTACCAGCAATCCGTCGCTGACCAGCAGTCCGTTTGCGTAGACGCCCTGATACTTGGTGATCCAGTCCGTACCGGTTTCGGTGCAGTAGCTGCCAACGATACCGCCAGACCACTGAAAGCGGGTTCCCGCGATCGTGGTTGTCTGATCAGGCACATTGTTGTCCTTGAGCATCCAGGTCCCTTTTGGTGTCGAATTCGAAAGGTCCTGGCGGATCTGTTTGGCAACCCGAACGGCACCTTCGACGTTCAATTCACCGGCACCTTGTTCGAGAACGTTGAATCCCGCCAAAGGCTGTGCCGTATATTCCAAAAGCATCTTGATCATGTTCGGCGTCAGCTTCGGATTGGCCTGGAGCAACAGTGCAGCCGTTCCCGAGACGATCGGCGTGGCCATTGACGTTCCCGACATGTACATCATGGTAACGGCGTCACTGCCCGACCCGGTCGGATATACCGCGAGATCCGGGCTCGACTGCAGCAGAGCACTGTTTTGTCCGATCGCCGAGATGATCTTGTTGCCTGGAGCGACCAGGTCAGGTTTGATCAGGTTGTCGTAAACCTTTGCGCCGGCCTGGTCCGTGTAGTACGAACGCGTCGGGCCGCGCGAGCTAAAGGTAGCGATGCCGTCATCATTTCTGGCATCCGTTCCAAACGTATTTGCTGCTCCCACCGTGATAACGGAAGGATCGTTACCGGGGCTGTGGATCGCACCATAGATCTTTTGTCCAGCAGCATTCTTGCCGTTGTTACCAGCAGCGGCAACCACGACTATCCCGGCGTCGACGAGCTTTCTTGCAGCACGGCAGAGCGGATCGTTCCTCCAGGTTTCGACTGACGGAGTCCCGAGACTCATATTAACGACCTTGATATTCTGTGCCTTGCTGTTGGTGTAGATCCAGTCGAGACCGCGAAGAAGAGCAGCGGTCGTACCCGAGCCGTTTGCTCCGAGCACACGGACATTAATAATGTTGGCGTTCGGGGCCATCGAGCGATAATTGATCAACTCAGTTCCCTGTCCCTTGCTGCCAGCGATCAGTCCCGCAACATGCGAGCCATGTCCATATGGGTCCTTGTTCGAACTTGATTCGCCGGTAAAATCGACGTGTGTAACCACGCGGTCACGGCCGTTGGCATCCATAAAGGAATGATGACTTTCGAACACTCCCGAATCGACGACCGCGACGCCGATGCCGGTGCCATCGAGTTGGCTGGTCACGTTGTTGAGCAATCCGCCGAGCAATACAGTGCTCGACAGGTTGCGAACCTGTGAAACGCCCGTCGTAGTCTCGATGTGGCCGAGCAGTTCGATGTTCTGATCGAGCGAGAGATGTTTTGCACTCTCGACGGCTGCGACCTCTTCGGCAACGCGAACAGGAAGGTCGAGAATAAGCATGTTCAGCGCCGCGGCCCGGTCTGCTATCAGAACGCCGTTGCGGTTGAGAACATTTAGGAGCTGTGGATTGTCTATATCATCCGACTGGAGAATAACCTTAACGGTCCTATTCTGGTCGGCACCAGCTACCAATGCTCTCAGGTCAGGAGAAAGTTTGTCGCCAACAAATGAGCTACCTTTGTTGTCCTTACCGATCTCGACGCGTTCAAAGTGTGAATTCAAACGTTTGTCGCCGGCGATCTGCTGGTCAAAAGTGGATGATTCAGCCGCAGTCATTACCTGTATATTGTCCTGAGAAAGCGCTTTATACAGCTTGGCCGCAACACCGACTCCAAGGATCGGAGTCGTTGAGGAAAAGCTCGCGATGTCGTCCAGATAGATGACAACCTTGCCTTTTGACGAAGCAACATGACCAATAACGCCGTCAACCGTCGCATCGATCTCCGCCGCGTTAGTGGAGCTAAAAATGGCACTCCAATTAATACGAAAAAGCGATTTGCCTTTGGCAACCGCCGCAAGCCGGGCCGCGACCGCACCGAGCACCGCTTCCCGGGCATATCCCTGATCGTCGATCAGGACCGGGTTCTTTGCGTTATTAGATACCAGTATCCGTGTAATATTCTGGGCCTCGCGTGAATAGGTTTCGCTCGGGGTCCCCGGAACCTCATTAAGATACGCGGAATAGTCACGGACATTTTCGGTTGATACGGCCGGCGGCGCGATCCGCGGCCTAGTCGCACTCTGGCCGAATGCCAGCGTCGAAAAAAGTAACGTCCATACCAGCACGTATGCCGTTACCATGGGAAGTCTTTGTTCGTCTCTCATAAATTCAATGTGCTTCGTTAAAGCTACCTAAGTAGATGGGCTTCCCCTCGCCGCCTATATGGCAACGACCGTGCCACCAGTCACAGACATCACCTAACTATTGTAGTTATTGATCTTAGCAAGATCATTGCGATCAGTATCCATCTTGCCCGTGACTGGCTATCGGTCAATCTGACTTGCTCCGCCCGTTCAAACTGACAGGTTCTTTCTTGTCCCTGAACGGCACCGACCCACGCTATTCATTTTTCACCTTCGGGGAACACAGATCGACTTTTTAGACACCCTCTTGCCGGGCGTAATCCATTTCATAGGTCCATTTCAGGGACTGTGATCTAAAACACATACAGCCTGCTGGTTTTCTTCTCGTGCATTTGGACGGCGATGGAGACGGCGTCGATCTGGTCGTCGTGCGTCCCTGAGGGGAAGGAACAGGCTTCGTCGAGGAAGTCGTTGATCAATGAGCCTCGAATGAGAAAGACGCGGCGCTCCTCCGCAAGGGCGATCCAGGGCAGGGCACGGGTGACCTTGTCGCCGGTCACCTTGATCCCTCGAAACGCACGGCCGCGGATGTGGGCTTCGCGTCGAAGGTCAGATATGACGGCACTTCCGTTGGCCGAGAGCTCGATGCCGTGTTCGGTGTCGGGCTCGGCCTTGATGCGTCCCAGGATATGACGCCGCTGATCTGGGTATTCGATCCGGCCGCGATAGCCGCCGTAAATGTACATATTTCCCGCCGGATCAAAAGCAACACCGAGCGTTGCGGTGTAATCGGCCGTCCCTCGTTTCGAGATACCGAGGTCGTAACCACGCTTTTTCTTTACAATGGGCGGCAGACGGTCGATCGTCTGGAACCATTTACGTTTGAACAAACCGCCCTCGGCCGGGATCGGCCGCTGCTGGTACAGTGCCGCAAACGAATAGCTTCCGATCTTGCGGCGGTATTGTTCGAGGGCCGCTTCGTCAAAGCGATCCGGGCAGAGGGCCTCGCCCGGGGAACGGCCGAGAGGATCGGGGGAATTTCGAATGTTGGGATCAGAAGCGGGTTCTTTATTCGATATTCGATATTCGTCATTCTGCATTTCATCGATCGGGCCGCCTAATGTGCGGATCGGTACCTTTTGTCCGTTGAGCCAGTAAAAGAGCGGCCTTTTGCCGGGAACACAGGCGCCCTCGCCTGTACCGCCGGTTCCTCCGGCGGGAGTAGGTTCGGTGTCATCCAGGCTGGGGGGTATATGCGGCTTCTCCGGACGCCGCGGCGGCGTCCGTGCAGGCGAGGGCGCTTGCGTTCCCGGCTTCTTCGGCCAATGCCGGGAGATTGACGACATCCCAGTGTTCGCCGCCGTCTTCGGCCATTTCTTTGAGCAGGCGGCCGGCGAGGTCGTCTTCGTGCCAGCGTGTCTGGATGAGGATGATCGCACCGTTTGGATCGAGCCGTGTGTACAGATCGTCGTTGAACCAGTTCCACACCCGCTCGCGGTAGGTTTCGCTGTCGGCCTCGGCCCGGCTCTTGACCGGATCGTCGACGATGATCAGCCCGGCTCCGTAACCGGTCACGCCCGAGCCCACGCCGACCGCCCGGACACCGCCGCCGTCACGGGTTTCCCAAGCGGCCGCGGTATTTATCGGGCGTCGATAGGTGAACGGGAACAAATTGTCAGAACCGCCTGCGCCCGCTGAGTCAGCGGGTGGACCGGGTTGTCGGGAGCCGGCACCACCGCCGCGTTGAACGTTGTTCGCCGTTTGCCCGGGAACAGTCGCCCGGCCGTTGCCCCCGGACTCAGCCGCCGCCGTAGGCGGTACGGACAGGTACGCATCATCCGCCAACACGCGGCGGATCTTGGTCGAAAACGTATTTGCCAGTTTCTGGCTGTAGCTGCCGACGATGACGTTGAGCTTCGGGTCCTGCTTGATCCGCCAGGCTGCGTAACGCACTGTCACAAGCTCCGATTTGCCATGCCGCGGCGGCATGAAAAGCATCAACCGCTTGCACTGCCCGTCTGTCACCCGCTGCAAACGCTTGTATATATAGATCTGATGCTTCCACGTCCAGCTCATCGACGGAGACACGTGCTTCAGCCACTTCTGAAAGTCTTCGAAGTCGTTCTCGGCAACGGTCCGGTTGAATCGTCTGTTGCCTGGAACACCGCGTTTGCCGGGAGCACAGGCACCCTCGCCTGTACCGCCGGTTCCTCCGGCGGGAGTACGTTCGGTGTCATCCAGGCTTGACGCATATGAGGCTTCTCCGGACGCCGCGACGGCGTCCGTGCAGGCGAGGGCGCCTGCGTTCCCGGCATTGGCATCATTGGCAGCCTTTAATAGGCTCGGCCACCCGTACTGCTCGATCCAACCCGACCTGAGCCGGCCGCGTTCGAAACGCCTGTACAAACACCGCCGATGAAAATCGGTGTACCCAAGCTCTCTCATCTCCGCCTCGATCAGCTCATGATGCTGCCCCTTATACTTCAAATACAGCTCCCGGCAAGCTTGAATCTTTTGCTTTTTTTGTTCGTTATCAATGCTCATAGCACGCTACACAACGAGTGTAGCACCCAAATGTTGCACATGTCAAGTAATTTTGCATAGATGATACAGACGGAATGCTCCGGTTTTCTAAGAAAACGACCGGGAATAGTTGAAAGCAGCCAGATTTATCGAGATGTCATCAAGCGACGCCAAAAAGTAATACCGCGATTCCCGCTGACCTCAAGAGCAAGCCGCCGAGGTGCGTTTATTATCATTAGTTATTAAATCGACCATTCGTTCGCAGCATTCCGTGAACCAGTCATATTTTCCAGTCGACGCGTCTCGCCTTATATGACAAAGACTTCCTAATCGTGTTTGAAGAAATCGTCGAAATACTTTCGGTCAGCCTTTTTCCGGCAATCGCTGCGAAGCGGACATGTTTTTTCTTTTTTCATCATTTCCCTATACCTCACCTCTGTCAGCAGCAGGCCGTCGGTACTGGCTGTTTGCTTCCCTGAATGTCCGTAAACGTCGGCGTGCAGCAGATCGCATCGTCCGTTTTCTTTGTTCCTTCGGGAAGGTTGTCCTCTAGAACGACGAACACTTCCCATTCATTGCCGTCGGGATCGTTGACCCATGCCTTATCCTGCAGGGCGTAGCAACAGTTGGTCTGTTTTTCGTCGCGAGGAATGAGTCCCTGGGCTTCCCATGCATCGCGGACAGCGTTGACATCGTCGGTCGTGGCGACCTGGATACCAAGATGCGACAACGCTCCTTTGCCCGAAAATGGAACCTCGTTTAGGGTGAGATTGAGCGGAGGATTTTGAACGTCGAACTTTGCATAGCCGGTCCTGACCTTGGACGGTTCGATGCCAAACATCTTTTGGTAAAATTCGATGCTCTCGGTCACTTGCTTTACGTTTAGCGCGAGGTGGGCTTTTAATGTATTAATGCTTTGGCCGTTAAATGTTGTCATGTTATTAGTCTCCCTGTCGTCAAAGAATTTGAGAACAATTATGCATATCCATAATTGATAAATAGAGGATACGACGCATAAACAATTTCGTCAAGACATAATTGTAATGTGTTAGAATTATTTTTATGGCAAAGGAAAACGTGTTCGATTCGGAGCTGTTCTTTTCTGCTCTTGCGGACAGGACGAGGCTAAGACTATTAAACCTTTTGCGGGATGGCGAGGTGTGCGTCTGTTTCTTTGCCGCTACGCTTGGCACGAACAACCCGAAGATCTCACGCCATCTGTCGTATCTGAAGCGGGCGTTGCTGGTTACGGGGCGGCGGGACGGGAAATGGATGCATTACAGTCTTCAAAAACCCAGCGACCAGAAGGCAGCCGAACTGCTGGACGCAGCGATGAAACTGCTTGATGAAGATAGCGAGATGAAAGAGGATCGAAAGCGGCTGATCGCTTTCTGCTGTGCTCCCGAAGCCCCGGTGCTGATCAAAGGAAGAGCGAAGACGAACTAGCGTAAGTTTTGGTTTTGTGTTGTAAAACTGACCGGCAGGCCCTCAATGCCCTGCTCTTACCCTGAACGCGATAAACTGATCAACTTCGTTATCGAGCAGATCCATTATCTCTCGCAGCGATTTGCCGTCCATTTGATGCAGGTTCAATCCGACGTGGGCGGTCGTGGCAAAGCCGGCGTCTTCACATGTCGCATGGACCGTGATATGCGGGTTTCGGTCCCGTTTGGTCTCAGCTACAGACAGAGCTTCGGACAACGTTTCGCACTTCACCCAGAAGTTGCAATCCCATTGTGCACTTGCTTCCCAGTCGTTGTGATACTTGTATCTCGCCATTCCGATATTGAACCACACATGGCATTAGTTTTCAAGTATGAGACTGCGTTAGATTCCACGAGGAGGAAGTTTTTTTGGGATGGGACGAGGACGTTATTTTCAGTGACGCCAGCGGGATCTATAGCGATCCCGACGGCCCGCCGCAACAAAAGCCATGCCGAGAACGATCGCCTGCAAAACATCCATTCCGACCGGTATCGCGAAGAAATACCTAAAACCGAGAATTCCGTTGAGCACCGTTCCGACAAATAACAGTGCGATGATCGGACGCAGTCGAAGCGGCTCAGTTATAGCCAGAGACCCGAGCATCATCAGGAATACCGCTTCCAGAACCTGAAACAGGCCGGTGATCAGCCCGAATCCAAAATAGAAATCCCAATAGCTACGAGAAACACCGATCACGTCAAAGTGGTCGGCTTTCATTGTTTCGATCACCGCGAGGTCGGCCGCGCCTTCTCCGGGGATCCACGGAATACTGGACATATGACCGGCAAAGTGAACGAAGGCGATCACAGCGGCAATTCGCAATAAGGTTGATGTTTTCATGGCACCGGGAGCTCCAAATGCAGCAATCGAATGCCGTCAGAGTTAAAAATATTAATACCAACTTTATCACACGATGCGACGACGCGCGACAAAACCGCCAAACCTATTCCTGTGTAATCAACAAGACAATAAAGGCGACGACCCGCCGCTATCCTTACATTCGCTCTAAATAAAGAGATAAATAAAGGAGAAATAAAATGAATGCAATCGAACTTTTAATCGCAGATCATGAGAAGGTCGCAGGGCTTTTCGAACAATTCAAGAAAAATGAGGACGGTGACAACACGAAACTTTTCGATCAGATCAAGGCCGAGCTCGACGTCCATGCACACATCGAAGAGACGATCTTTTACCCAAAGCTCAAAGCCGACGGCGATGAGGAATTGCAGAAGATAGTTCTCGAAGGTGTTGAAGAACACCGGCAGATCAAGATGTTTCTGGGCGAGATCGCCGCTCTCAAAAGCGACAGCGAAAAATTCAATCCAAAACTAAAAGTTTTAGTTGAGGACACCGAGCACCACGTCGAGGAGGAAGAGGGCGAGATGTTTCCCCTGGTCAAAAGCCAGTTTGATAAAGCTCAGCTCGAAGAACTCGGAGCAGCCATGAAGGCCGAAAAAGTCAAATTCATGAAGAGTATGGCGGCCTCCGGCTAGTGGATCAAGAGATTCCTTATCTGCTCCGCGACGACATGATGATCCACTTCGAAGGATGTGTCGACGCGGAGCAGATTCCCTATTCTAAGTGGCCCAAGCGATGAGAGATGTTTAAAATCCTTCAGGATCTCATCGGCATGCTTGCTGTTGTCGA
>JBBRSH010000127.1:0-12627 GCA_038245555.1 Pyrinomonadales bacterium
TGCTCATCTCGATCGTTCCCCTTTTTGCCATCCGAGCCCCCCCTCAAAAAGGCTTATCTTAGGCGTTTTCATCAGAGGACATTTCTAAAGAGTTCTACTGAGGACATTCTCACGGAGTTCTAACATTCTCTGACATTTTCCTTGACAACATCTGGTAGTAGTGTTAAAACTATACCCAATTAGGACGACTAGAGGAACGCTCGATCGGTTTTTTTGAATTCGAAAAACCCTCGGGTTTTTGTGTTTGAGGTTCAGATTAATGCTAGGAAGGAGACATATTATGAAAACACTCGCAAAGTTATTTTTGATGGGAGCAGCGGCGATCACAATGGCAGCCTGCGGAGCACCCGCAACAAATGCACCGGCTAATAGTGCCAACACTACCAACGCCAATACAGCGAAACCGACGGCAGCCGCTCCGACAGCGGATTCTTTACTTGCTCTCGATAAGCAAGCAAACGAGGCCTATATAAAGGGCGACTCGAAATTTTTTGAGGGCTTTCTCAGCGATAAGATGGTGATGACCGAGCGTGGCCAGCGCCGCGACAAAGCCTCGGTGGTCAAGGCGATCGCCGGCAACAAGTGTGAGGTTAAGGATTGGAAGATGGAAGAGCCGCAGATGTCAACGATCGACGCGGACACATACGTGCTCAGTTACAAAGGGACCTATGACGGCACATGCACAATGGATGGCAAATCCGAAAAGATGCCAAGCCCGGTCCGTGCAGCGACGGTGTACACGCGAAGCGGCGACAAATGGCAAGCCGCCTATCACGGCGAGAACATGATCATCGACCCGAAGAATCCTCCGAAGGTTGCCCCTGCTCCACCCGCAAAACCGGCTGACAAAAAGGCCGAACCCAAAAAGGACGACAAGGCTGCGACGAACAGCAACTCAGCGGCAAACACCGCGGCGGCACCAGCCAAGGCCACTCCTGACGCCAACACCGACGCTCTTGTGAAAATACACACCAGCGGTTGGGAGGCATTTAAGGCAAAGGACGCCAAGAAATTTGAGGAGATCGCAAGCTCGAATCTGTCCATTGTCAACCCCATCGGTACGTGGATCAGCGGAAAAGCTAATGTCATAAAAGAGTGGACTGAGACAATGAAATGCGAGGGCGTCACCAAAGTGAGCGTCTCGGATGGCTTTGCTGCGGCACTCTCGCCGACAGTCGAGATCCTTACTTTGAAGGGTATGGCGGACGGAACCTGTGACGGACAAAAGAACGGGCCGCTTGACCAAACCGCAGTGTATGTTAAGGAAGGCGACGCGTGGAAACTTGCCTTTATGCTTGAATCGATTGCGATGTGATCGAAAAGCGATTCGCTTTCAGTTAAGATAGCCGGAGCCCATGCTCCGGCTATTTTTTTACGCACCAAATTCTATCTCAGGCTCTGTCGCTTTAGCCCCCTTGACATAAAACGAAAGCCACGCCATTCTAGGCGCATTCGAAAGATTAGGAATCTATTCAGAGGATCGGTTCGTGCGTTTCAACGGACCCCAAAAAGATCTGTATTTGAAACATTGTAAAAAGGAGATAGTTTATGAAAAAGATATCGAGCTTATTGTTATTTCTTGCAGCGGTGATCACGTTCGCGGCCTGCGGCGGGACGTCGGACAACAAACCCGCAAATGCGACAAACGCCAATGCGGCAAACGCCAACGCGGCGAATACGGCAGCTAAGACCGCTCCGGCTGCTCCGACGAAGGACGCCCTTATGGCGATCGAAAAGCAGGGTTGGGAATCTTGGAAAAACAGGGATCCGAAGGCATACGAAGAGATCCTGTCCGATAAGTATGTTGCGTTTGGTTTGAAAGGGCGCGTCGATAAGGCCGGGGCCGTCAAATCGTTTACCGAACAGAAGTGCGAAGTCAAGAGCTATTCATTTACCGACGATCAGATGACGCTGATCGGAAGCGATGTCGCTGTTCTCACCTTTAAGGCAGCACAAGATTACGTCTGCGATGGCAAGAAAGGTGCTCCGGAAACCTGGTCGGCCAGCGTGTATGTGCGTGACGGCGATAAATGGAAAAATGCATTTTATGCCGAAACACCCGTGGTCGACCCCAAGGCTGCTGCGGCACCCGGAAAGACCGGTGAGGCAAAAGCCGCCGAATCCAAGCCTGACGCTCTGACCGACGCAATGATGGTGGTCGAGAAAGAAGGCTGGGACGGCTGGGTTGCTCGTGACCCCAAGCGTGTCGAGGGAGTAATGGCCAAGGATTTCATGTATTTCAGCGGAACCGGCCGCAAAGACAAGGCCGAGTCCATGAAGGGATGGTCCGAACCAAAATGTACCGGTCTTGGCTACACTTTCGTTGAGCCCATGGGGGTCCAACTTTCTAAGGACGTCGCTCTTGTCACCTACAAGTCTAACGTAAAGGGCTCATGTGACGGCAAACCGTTGGGTTCGACGATCTGGGTCGCTTCGTTCGATATTAAAGAAGGCGATGCATGGAAGAATGCGTTCTATATGGACCTTCCGCGGTAGGAACGTTCCCTAATTAGAAATTGAATGGTCGGGGCCGGGGCATAAATGCTCCGGCCTTTTTTATTGATCGTCCCAACCTCGGGCTTCCATCAGCTCCCCAATGCCTTGACAAGCCAATAGCGCGATGTTAACAATTAACGCACTTACAATTGCAACCGATAGATCGAACTGACGAATTAGTGAAGGATTGCCTTCCAGAATTGTTCGAAACTAAACAGACCTTTGAGGAGAATAACGATGACCATGATCAAGTATTTCATTTTGGCCGCGACGGCGGCGATCGCCTTTTCCGCGTGCGGATCGCCCGCGGCCAACACGCCGGCGAGCAATGCCAATGCGGCAACTGCTAACGCAAACACCGCCAAGCCCACCGCAGCGGCACCGACCAAAGACGCCTTGGTAACACTCGAAAAGAGCGCTTACGAGGCGTGGAAGACGAAGGACGCCAAATTCTGGGATACCTTCCTGGCCGACAATTTTGCTGGCTACGGGGCCACCGGACGTTTGGACAAAGCAAAGGCGCTCAAGGAATATAGCGGCGCCGATTGCGATTTTAAGAGCTATACCCTGTCCGACGACCAGATGACACCATTGGGGCCCGACGCGGCTGTAATTACGTATAAAGTGACCGTCGATGGAACTTGCGGCGGCCAAAAAATACCATCGCCGTCCTGGGCTGCCGGTGCTTACGTCCGAAGCGGGGACAAATGGAAAGGTGCATTTCACGCCGAGACACCTGTCGTAGACCCGAAAGCTCCTCCCGCAAAACCTGCGGCACCCGCAAAGAAAGATGCCGCACCGGCGAAACCGGCTGATGCAAAAACCGATGCCAAACCTGATGCCGCAACTGATGCCTTGCTCGCACTCGAAAAGAAAGCGTGGGAAGCATGGAAGGCAAAGGACGCCAAGGCTCTTGACGACTGGGCGGCGAAGGACATGGTTTCTATTTCGGGCTCTTCGGGAAGGACCGACCGAGCAACGTCGCTTAAAATGTGGGCCGAGGACAAATGCGAGATCAAATCGATTTCGTTTACTGACGGGATGAGTGCGGCGTTCGGCGCCGATGTTTCGCTTCTGCTCTTTAACGTCGCAGTTGACGGCAAATGCGATGGCCAGGCCGTTCCTGCGGAATCAGGTGCGACCATCTATATCAAAGAGGGCGGATCGTGGAAAGCCGTTATGGCTATTGGAACGCCCGTCAAATAACACGCTCAGCGTGACACAAATTGTGTTGATAAGGCCGGGGTTGCACAATCTCCGGCCTTTTTCGATCGCCTTCCGGGAGTATGTTGAAAGTAACCAAAAAATCAGGAGACAAAAAAATGACATTGATCAGGTATTTCATTTTGGCCGCGACTGCGGCGATCGCCTTTTCTGCCTGCGGTGGACCGCCCGCCAACGCTCCCGCTAGCAATGCCAATGCGTCTAACGCTAATTCTGCCAAGCCCGTCGCGGCGGCTCCGACCAAGGATGCTCTCATGACGCTTGAGAAGAGTGGCTGGGAAGCGTGGAAGAATCGCGACCCCAAATGGACCGAACAGAATTATTCGGACAAAGGCTTTAACGTAGGCACAACAGGCCGAACCGAAAAAGCGGAAATGATCAAGGCGTACAGTACGCAGAAATGCGAGATCAAGAGTTACTCGCTTTCGGACGATCAGATGCGAATGGCCGGCCCCGATGTCGCGATCTTAACCTTTAAGAGTGCTCAGGATGTCGTTTGCGACGGAAAGAAATCCCCCGCCAATGTTCAGTCGGCAAGCATTTACGCTCGCGAGGGCGACAAATGGAAAGCCGTTTTTTACGCCGAGGCTGCGATCGTCGATCCAAAAGCGACTCCCGCAAAATCGGCTGATAAGAAAGAATCTCCGAAGAACGACGACAAGCAAGTTGCTCCGGATACCGCCCAGGATTCGTTAGTATCGGCCGAAAAGGCGGTTTGGGAAGCATGGAAAGATCACGACGGCAAAAAAATTGAGGACCTGACAACCAAAGAAATTTCATTTATCAATATCTTTGGCACCTACTTTGCAAACAAGGCCGATGCGTTGAAGGATTGGACCAGTCCCGGATGCGACGTCAAATCAGTCAGTGTCACCAACGCCCTCGCCACAACTCTGTCGCCAACAGCGTCGATCCTGACATTTAAAGGTGGCGCGGACGGCACCTGCTTCGGCCAAAAGGTCGGGCCTATTTGGGGCACGTCCGTTTATGTCAAGGACGGTGAAACTTGGAAATGGACGTTTGGTATTAATATACCGGCCGAGTAGTTTACGGCAGATCGTCTATCAGTTCGCAAATCTTCCGATCACGATATCCTTACCATCGGTCGATACCGAGATCATTCCCCGTTCGCCGGTCGTCATTACCTCACCACCGGCAGCGAGCCAGCGTTCAACAACGTCCTTGTGCGGGTGGCCGAATGTTGAGCGCCGTCCGACTGAGATGACTGCATATTGGGCATTGACTGCCTCTACAAACGGCTGCGTCGACGATGTCCGGCTGCCGTGATGTGGGACCTTGATCAGGTCAGCAGTCACCGTTTCACCGACGTTCAGAAGTTCCGTCTCAGCCTGGCGTTCTATGTCGCCGGTCATCAAAAAAGTCCTCGTTCCATAGATGATCCGGAGGACAACCGAGTGATTGTTGTCCGACACCGAATTCGGATCGGGCGTTGGCATTGGATATAGGACCTCTACCGTTACATTGCCGAATTTGAGGACGTCGCCGTGTGCGACGATCTCAACCGGAACTCCATGTCGGTGCAGTATTTCCGAAAGGGTCGCGAAATCATGATTGTCCATCGGCGTCCGACCAAAGACTGCGGAACCGATACTGAAATTCTTCGCAACGTCCGTCAGGCCCTGGATATGATCGGCATCGGCGTGCGTCGCCAAAATATGATCGATCCGCGAGTAGCCTTTGTACCAAAGAACTTCGGACACGACGGACTCGCCGATCCCGCGAGTGTCGGGCACAAATGGTTCGTCATCATCGTCCGACGATCGCGAGGCGTTGCCGAATTTTGGCCGTCCGCCGCCGTCGACGAGCAGCGTTTCGCCATTTGGAAAGGTAACCAGTGCCGAATCGCCCTGTCCGACATCGAGGAAATCAATGTGAAGACGGCCGTCCGGAGGCGGGATGCTGAACGGGTGAAGAATGACTATTGATGCAAACGCGACTGCCGCCACTAAGGCTCCGACGACAAGGCGTCTACGGGCCAAACCAGCCCGCCGGGCAATGTCGAATGGTTTCCAGCGACTCACGGCCAAGATGAGTAATACGATAGGAATAAAATAGAGAAAATAGATGACACGGCCCGCGCCTGTGTACGCCGGGAGCCGAAAGCTGGCCCAATTAAGGCTTGAAAGCAAACGCGGCAGCGAGAGCATTAGCCAGTTGGTCATATCGGCAATTGCCATGAATGGAGCCGCTAAATAGCCGCTGAGGTGACCCAGGATCGCTCCGATGACGGCGGCAAAACTCTCGATCGCGATAAACACACCGACCCACAGATTTAGTAATACCGACGCGACCGAAACGCGATGAAAATACACAACCGATAACGGCAGCATGCAGATCTGGACAATCATGGAAAATAGCAGGCCTTCGAAAACGTAGCAAAAGGCCTTTTGAATTCCGTCGCCGATCTTGCCGGCCAAATACGGCGTCTTAAAGAGCTTTGCCGACCAAACCTGTCGCTTGGACTCGATCGACCACACCGCGGGACGCCAGTAGATCATTTCGCAAAACCGCTTGAGGCGGTCGGGGACATTTGGCGGGAATGGGGCTTGGGACGTCGGCGTCCAGCTGCCGATACGCTTGAGCGTGTCGAGGACCGGATACGCCAACGCAACGATCGCACCGACGCTTACAAATGTGAGTTGAAACGACGGATCGAAAAGCTCCGACGGCCGCCATACCAGCAGGATCAGGCCGCAAACACCTAGGGAATTAACGAGAGTTCCCTTGCGATAAAGTGCGTAAGCAAACAGGACGATCGTAAACATTAACGACGCCCGTACAACCGGAACGTTGGCACCGACAGCAAGTGTGTAGGCCCATAGTAAGCCGGACGTAACGACAAATTGCAGCCACCGGTTTTTGGTAATTTGCCTCAGAAACAGGAGCAGAAGTCCGCCGATGAACGTGATATGCAAGCCCGAAATAACGAGAATGTGAAACGTTCCGCCTTCGCGAAACAAGTCGGCGGTCTCCTTGTCGAGAAAGTACTTGTCGCCGAGCAGGCTTGCGATCATCACGCCCGCTGCTTGCTGGCCGAGACCTTGCTGAAAATTCGCGATCAATACGCCTCGTTGGTCATAAACCCACGCAAGCGGCAACAACACACGTTCATCCGCAATGTGTTCGATAAGCAGGCTGCTCTTGACGGCTCCGGTCGCATCGATACCGAGCCGGTCTAGCATTTCGCGTTTTGGCATCACCCCGGGGTTGAGGTATTCGTCTTCGCGTTCGAGGCTGCAGGCGGCGCGGATCCGCGAACCATATTTCAGATCTGAAATTTGAGATCCGGGTTCATCGCCTTGTACAAATAAACGGACATCGCCGGCTACCTTGCTTTCATTTCCGTGATAGCGGATCGAGTCGGATCGGAGAGTAAGAAAAACGCCGCCGGCCGATAGCTCGGGGCGGCCTTGCAAAACGCCCTCCAACTCGACCGGCGAGCCGGACTGAATTGTTCCGTTGTCGTAGAGTGTTTTTAACCTGTAGTCGGCCGCGTTTCGTTTTGTTTCAAACTGGCTGACAAGTGCTCCCGCGGAAACGAACGCAAGAGCGACAAGGAGCGGTGCTCCCATGTGTTTGTTGAACAAAAGGGCGATCGCTGCAAAAGCGAGGGATATCCCCAGCCATATTGCGGGACTTATCGATGGCACCGGTGCGACGAGTATCCCGGCCGCAAAACTCAGTGCCAACCAGAACATCGGATAGCGGCTAAACTTTGTTCGATCGGCGGTTTCGGGCATCGACAGATTTCATTCGGTCCGGATGAATTGACGGATATCGGCAAATCGAGCTTCGCTGACGCCGTGGATCAGCAATAGGTTTTCGGGCCGGCGAAATGGGCCGTTCTCCTCGCGAAACGCAACTATCGCCTCGGCGGTTTTGCGTCCGATATGCGGCAGCGATTCGATCTGTTCAGCCGACGCGGTATTGATGTTGATCGCATCCGGAGCCACCGTATAGCTTGATCGAGTATCGTAAACAACGCGCCACGAACAGCCGGCTGCGGACAACACAGCGAATATCAAAACAAAAAGATTTAGAGTTTGTACTCTAACCTTCATCGCAGATCATTTCTTCGACTTTTTGGATGAAGGCCGGGTTCCGGTCCAATCAAGCGTCATCGATTCCCCAACCTTTAGCTTTGACCACACTTTGCTCACGGCCTCAAATGCGTCGCATATTTTACTGATCTCAGCGTCGGAGACTTCCTTTACGTCTGGAACGTCGGACATGTCGCCTTTCATCCAAGTTCGCTGAGCGCGAAAGATCACTTTTTCAGACAGATCGGCCTCCCGTCGAGCCGCGGCAGAAATGCGGTCGCCCCGCTTTTCCGCCCGGCTGTTTTTTGGCGTCTCGACCGGGCGAAAGGAATGAGCGTGCCCACCGCTGGCCAACTGACCAAAAACGCCGATGAGCCCGAGCTCATTTTCTACTACAAAATGAGCCATATCATGCGGCAGCAGTGGATCGTAACCGGGAGCCGTATCCATAACAGACGTCACAAGGCCCGGCCCTTCAACCGAAACTCTATAGCGGCGATCGCCTGTTCTTGTAAAAGTGACTTTCATACTTTAACGCTAAGTTGATCTATAAACCGGATTCAACTACGCGCTACCGCAGGCGGTTCTGACTAATGACCACTGACCACCGGCCACTGACCACCGTCTCATTGTTCGTTCTCCATCTCGGAAATATCCTGCATGTCTTCGTAGGCCTTTTGCAGGACTGGCCTGGCGCGTGTTGAGCCGTCCATTTCGCCGATATAGCCTTCGCGGACCATGGCGTCGAGGATGGCAGCTGCCCGGCCGTAGCCGATGCGGAGATGCCGCTGCAGCAGGCTTGTCGAACCGCGTTTTGCTTGGACGACGCAGCGGAGAGCGTCATGAAATAGTGGGTCGCGGCGACCCGGAAGATCGCCGCTGTCGTCGAGTTCCTCTTCGGTTTTGGTGATGGTCGTATCGTATTCGGGACGGCCCTGTGCTTTGATAAACGCGACGACCTTGCCGATCTCTTCCTCGTCAACGAACGCTCCGTGAACACGCGTCACATTCGAGTTGCCCGGCGGCAAAAAGAGCATGTCGCCGTTGCCGAGCAATCCCTCGGCACCATTGCCGTCGATGATAGTTCGCGAATCGACCTTGCTGGAGACGCGGAACGAAATACGCGCCGGAAAATTTGCCTTGATCAGGCCGGTAATAACATCGACTGACGGCCGCTGCGTCGCGAGCACAAGATGGATGCCTACGGCACGCGCCATCTGGGCGAGCCGGGTTATCGACTCCTCAACTTCCGTGCCTGAGACCATCATCAGATCGGCGAGTTCATCGATGATAATAACGATGTACGGCAGAATGCGGTGCGGCTGACCGGCGTCGTCCCATTGCTCAAGTGCGTTGCGACGTTTGGCTTCGACGTTGTAGCCGTCGATGTTGCGGACACTGTATCCAGCGAGGTCCTTGTAGCGACGCTCCATTTCGGTGACGGCCCAGCGAAGCGAGACGGCAGCACGCTTCGGGTCAGTGATGATCGGCGTCGCCAGATGTGGAATGTCTGCGTACAAGCCAAGTTCGAGCCGCTTGGGATCGACCATGATGAATTTGACTTCGTCAGGTTTCGCCTTGTAGAGGATCGACATCACTAGCGTGTTGACGCCGACGGATTTTCCGGCTCCCGTCGCACCGGCGATAAGCAAGTGAGGCATTTTCGCAAGGTCAGCGACGTATTTTGCACCATCAATAGTCTTGCCGAGCCCAAGCGTGAGAAGCGATTTAGACTCGGTAAATTTTGGCGATTCGATAACTTCGCGGAGAAAGATCACCTCGCGTTTCTGGTTCGGAACCTCGATACCGACGTAGGCTTTGCCCGGGATGCGGTCGATCCGTACAGACTCGGCCTTGAGTGCAAGACAAAGGTCGTCGACGAGGCCCGTGACGCGGGAATATTTGACGCCCGCGTCGGGTTTGAACTCAAAGGTAGTAACGACCGGCCCGGGAGCGATGTGCATAACCTTGCCGGGGACGTTGAATTCGGCGGTCTTTTTGGAAAGCAGTGCGGCTGTCGCTTTCAGTTCGGATTCCTTGTACGGGAGTGATGCAGGCACCTCGGAAAGCAGCGCCGAGTCGGGCAATTTGTAATCGTCAAAATCCTGCTCTGATGCCTCACGCGTTTGATCGAGCACTTCGTCGTCTTCGATCGACGGAACGTCTTCGGGCTCGCCTTTCATTTTTTTCGCTTCGATAGGGATCTCAGCGATCTCGGGAACGATATCCTTACGCGTAATGTACGGGTCTTCGCGCGTGTCAATTGTCGGGACAGAATCGGCTGGTTCCTCTTCGAAAAGTGGCTCAGAACGGCCGACCGCAGCCGCAGCCGCACGGGCCGACGATTCGCCGACCGTTATGGTGGCCGGTATGGCTTCACCGGGATGTTCGCGCTTGTCTTTCCGCTTTTCAGCACGGGCCTTCGCTGCCGATATCTCGTCGTAATTGGTATCACGGCGTTTCGCCCGCCATTCGTCAAAGCGGATCACGATATTTTCCCATGCGATATCGAAATGGCTTTTGAATCCGGCAAGCGTGAAGTTGGTTATCAAAAGTATCGAACTGATCAATATTGCGAGCAATAAGATGGCAGCGCCGACAGTTCCAAGAAAATGTGCAGTCCCCTGGGCCGCAGCCTCGCCGACTATCGCTCCGTAACCGCCAAAAAGAGCTATCAGGCCAGACAACGAAAGCGTAAAGAAGAAGTAGCCCGCGATCCGCGATGGTCGCGGGATCAGGGTATCCGACTGGAACACACGCCAGGCGATCAGGGCCAGCAAAACAGGCACCAAATATGCCGTCCAGCCAACCGAATTGAGAAGTGCGGCCGAAATGGTTGCACCGACCACGCCGATCCAATTGTGTATAGGGCCGGAACTGGAACTGGTCGGAAGCCAGGATCGGTCATCAGAACTATTGGTCGCAAGACAGAGGAATACGAGTACCGCAACCGCTCCGAGAATAACCGCAACAACATCATTCCAATGCGAATGCCTGGCTGATTTGCCGCTCTTTTTCTTTAACAAAGTGGTACCGTCGGACAAACAAAAGTTAATGTCGTCGTCCTTGTAGACCTCTTTACATGTCGGGCAGAATTTCATCGTTCTGTTGCAGAAGCCCGCACGAAGTAAGGGCATCGCTTTCTGTTGCAGAAGCCCGCACGAAGTAAGGGCATCTCATTCATCGCCATTCAATCTGGCAAAACAAATTCGCCCTGTCCATATAGCGTATACTATATCGCCGCCTGGACATGACGTGGCTTCCACAAATATCGCCGACTACGACCACGCGACCAGACTTGAGTCTCGACGTCTACCAAACCCTCTTGCCTAAGAAATTTTGTGGCGTTCGCCTTCAAAGCATCAGCAATGCGTTCAGGTTTTTGTGTAGCCGTTATTACTGAATGGGCGTGGTTCGTTCGTACGTTTACAGCACCCAAGATGTATCCGCGACGAGCACAAAGCTCTCGGACGGCCCTTTCAACGGTAGTTCTCATAGAATCTGTAAGTATAAAGGCCGTTTGATTCATCTCGTCGAGCATCCACTTTTCTAGTTTGTCATTCGGTCTGATGCGAGGTGCTCCGAATACGTTCCAACCATTTCGCTTAACAGAGGTACGTTCGTCACCGTGTAACCAGGTCCCGAAAGTGCGAAAGGTAATCAGGTAAGCGAGCGGAAGTGTATTCTCGTCCCAAACCTCATAGCCGTATTCATCTAATCTTTCATGTTTCGGTAGCATGCTCTAATGTCCTGGGGCGACTATTGCAGCTTCTCGATGCCCTTACTTCGTGCGGGCTTCTGCAACAAGCCCCCCTTTCTTAAACACCAAGAACTCCTTAATGAAATCGTCGATATCACCATCTAATACGACTTCGACATCGGTTCGTTCGAATTTTGTCCGGGCGTCTTTGACCAGTTTGTACGGGTGAAGGACGTAGTTTCGGATCTGCGAGCCGAACGAGATATCCTGTTTTGTCGCCTCGAGTTCGGCGGCGCCTTCGCGGCGTTTCTCGATCTCGAGCTCATAGAGTTTCGAACGAAGCACGTTCATCGCAACCGTCTTGTTCTGAAGCTGCGACCGCTGATTCTGACAAGTTACCACAATTCCGCTCGGAAGATGCGTGATTCTTACGGCGCTGTCGGTGACATTGACGTGCTGGCCACCGGCACCTGAGGAGCGATATGTGTCGATGCGGAGGTCTTTGTCCTCGATGTTGACCTCGATATTTTCGTCGATCTCGGGTGAGACGAACATCGATGCGAATGACGTCTCGCGGCTGCCGCCGGAGTTGAATGGAGAAATGCGAACAAGCCGGTGGACGCCAGCCTCGGTCGACATCAGCCCGTAAGCATAATCACCCTCTACACGAAAGGTCGCCGATTTTAAGCCCGCTTCGCTGCCCGACTGCTCGTCAAGTATTTCGGCCTTGAACCCCTTTTTTTCACACCAACGCAGGTAC
This sequence comes from Pyrinomonadales bacterium, assembly GCA_038245555.1. Taxonomy (GTDB): domain Bacteria; phylum Acidobacteriota; class Blastocatellia; order Pyrinomonadales; family Pyrinomonadaceae; genus OLB17. The sequence continues at coordinate 12,242 of JBBRSH010000127.1, forward strand.
ATCCTGAGCAGCATCTGTGCAAAATCCTGAGCGTCAGTGCCGCCGGCTCCAGCCTGGATCGAGCAGATCGCGTTATTCGCGTCAGTCTCACCCGACAGCAAACTCTCAGTCTGGGCAAGGTCGACCTCTTTCTCTAAGCGATTAATCAGCTTCTGAAGTTCGATCGCAGAATCCGGGTCTTCGACCGCAAATTCGAACAAAACCTCGGCATCGGACACGCCGGTCTCAAACGCCGCCTGCCGCCCCAATGCCTTTTCGACAAAGCTCCGCCGCTGAACGACCTTTTGTGCTTTTTCCTGGTCGTCCCAAAATCCCGGCTCCGAGATCACTTTTTCCGATTCTTCTAGTTCTTGTCGTTTGGCAGGCGCGTCAAAGAAACCTCCCAA
>JBBRSH010000128.1:0-12471 GCA_038245555.1 Pyrinomonadales bacterium
GAACCGGGTGTCACCATTCGGGTGAAAGGCAAGTTCGCCGTCTTTTTGGCGGATAGCGGCCACGATTACGGCAGCAAAAGCCAAACGACGGCGAGAAAATCGTGTGAGCGTTGAGAAGATCTCGATGGCCATATTTCAGATATTGGTCGACAGCGGCCGCCAAATCCTTATAAAATGATACAAGGTGCTCGCCAAAGTCGATAATCTCACTTATTTCGCGCTAATTCCAACGCCTCAATGCAGGATCAATCGCCGGTAAAAACATCTCGTTCAAAGCTGCCGCCAAAAGGCTGGGTCAAGGCAAAGCGCCTGGCGGTCTACGTCGCTCCGCCGTCATCGAAGTTTAGGCGGCTGCTTAGTTTGCTGTTCAACGTATGGACCCTTTCGGCGACGCTGATCGTTTTGCTTACTTGTTTTTTGACCGTAACTTATTACTGGTTTGAGTTTTCCGATCGGATCGATCGCAAATTGCTTAGCGGCGAGGTATTTACGCCGTCGGCGGGTATATATTCGGCACCGAAGACGCTGCGGGTTGACGAAGATATTTCGATGATCCAGTTGATCGAATATCTCAAAACTGCCAGCTATATCGAAAAGAATGACAAGGCGGACGCGTCACGCAGCCGCTTTAGCGTAGAAAACGATACCCTGACAATAGAACCGGGCATTACAGGCACGATCGACTCCAAAAAGGCCTTCGCGTCGCTTGTTGTGAGGTTCAAAAAAGACGGCAAGTCTGTCGCGTCGATCGTCGATAGGGACTCGGGGGCAGCGGCACGCGAAGCTCGGATCGAGCCGAAGTTGCTCAGTTCGATCGCAGCTGAGGGAAGCGGACGACGACGGACCATCAATTTTAACGATTTGCCGCCGCATTTGATAAAAGCGATAACTGTTACCGAAGATCGAGCGTTTTTCGAACACTACGGTGTCAATCTTCGCGGAATTGCCCGGGCGTTATGGCACCGGTATGAGGGCGACGAAAACACGCCGCTTTCAAATCAGGGCGGCTCTTCGATCACGCAACAGCTGGTCAAGAATCTTTTACTAAATAACGATCCGACCTACGAACGGAAGATCACCGAGGCGTTCATGTCGGTGATCCTTGAAACGCGGCTAAGCAAGCAGGAGATATTTACACTCTACGCAAACCAGATCTATCTCGGACAGCAAAGCGGTGTTTCCATCTACGGTGTGGGCGAGGCGGCAAACGCATATTTCGGAAAGGACGTGACGCAGCTTTCCTTGGCGGAATCGGCTTTTATCGCTGGTATCATCCGCAGCCCGAACCGCTATAACCCATTCAAAAATCTGGCAAAGGTCACCGAAAGGCGAAATCAGGTGCTCACGTCGATGCTTGAGGCTAACGAGATCTCGCAGCAGCAGTATACCGATTCACACGCGGCAACAATTGAATTGAAGCAGATATCAAACCGGCAGGACCTTCAGGGAATGCCGTATTTCTCGCAGTATGCGATCGAAGAGCTGCCTAAGGTCGTTAGTGATCCTGAGGCGGTTCAGCATTTACGGGTATATACGTCGATCGATCCGGACCTTCAGCGGATAGCGTATGAAACCGTCGCGAAACGGCTCGAAGCCCTCGATAAACGATTTCCGAAAATGGCAAAAGGGAATCTGAACGCCGCTATGGTCGCGATCAGGCCAAAGACTGGCGAGATAGTGGCGATGGTCGGCGGGCGCGACTATCTCGCGAACCAATTCAACCGCGCAACCGACGCTAAACGACAGCCTGGCTCTGTATTTAAGCCATTTGTTTACACCACGGCCATAAATTCGGCGTATGACTCGGGGTCGAGGGTCTTTACGGCGGCGAGCATATTCAAGGACGAGAAAAAGACGTTCACCTTCAATCAGGATTCCTATTCTCCCAACAATTTCGGCGATGTGTTCAGCAACAAGGAATTAACGCTGCGCGATGCACTCGTAAAGAGCAAGAACGTGATCACCGTTGATCTCGCGATGCAGCTGAATATTGGGAAGGTGATGAATCTGGCAGTAAAAGCCGGGTTTCCAAAGGTTGACAAGGCCTATCCGTCGATGGCCCTGGGGACCGCGGAAGCGACACCTCTGGAAGTTGCGACAGCGTACACGACCTTCGCAAATCTGGGCGATCGCGTGCTCCCGATGCCGATAACGCAAGTAACAACCGGCGATGGCCGCGTTGTCGCCGCGCCGATGCCCAGCTTGAAAACCGTGGTGCGGCCCGATGTCGCGTATGTGATGGACGATATTCTAAAGGACGTGATCAATCGCGGCACGGCAGCACAGGCACAGTCGTGGGGCTTTCGAAATGTCCCGGGAAAGACCGCGTTCGCCGGCAAAACCGGAACTTCACGCGACGGGTGGTTTGCCGGATTTACGCCACAGCTCGTTTGTGTCGTCTATGTCGGGTTTGACGATGGGGCGGACCTCGACATGAAGGGATCCGACTCGGCGATGCCGATCTGGGCTGATTTTATGCAGGATGCACTGCGTTTGCACCCTGATTGGAACGGGGACTGGGTTATGCCCGCCGGCGTAAAGAGGGGCGAGATCGACATTCGAAACGGCTCCCTGATCAGGGAACTCGACGCCGGTGAGACGGACGCTGCGGGTGGCAAAACGCCAACTCCGACGCCCACACCAACCCCCAAGAAGTTGAATGACGGTACACCCGACTATCTGCAGGACGATCAAATGCCGCCCGAGCCTAAAGAGATCTACGTAACCAATGTGCCGGCCGAGTTTCGGCGGTCCGAGTTTTTTCTGGCCGGGACTATGCCGAATCGGCAGCTGATGCCAGTGGTTAACGGTCTCGCCGATGACGACGGATCAAAGCCCGAGCCAAATCCCACGCCTTTAACCGGCACTTGGGAAGACGGCGCAGTTCCGCAAAAAACGGAAGTAAAGCCTGGAACGAGTAACAGCAACAAACCGGGGGCAATGGTGACCGTCATGATCTGTCCGGTCACCGGAATGCGGGCAACCGTCGCCTGTCCAACAAAGGAATCTAAAGAGTTTAAGGAAGGCACCGATCCGAAAGATTTCTGCACTTTTCATCACTGACGATCAAAGATGACAAGTAAAGACGCCAGGACTTTAAGGTACACCTACAAGATTTTTCGCCGACAAAAAATAAATTTCAAAAAAATTAGATATTTCTGCAAGAAACTTCTTATTGAACGTTCTTTGGTTCGCAGTGTTGATTATTGCCGGTGAATGGCAGACGAATATCGTCAGCCGGTCACAGAAAGAACGGCAGTCATCATTCCGACTGTGTGGATGTCAGCTTGCGGGCGGTACGAGCCCGTGTTTCGAAACTTTGAGGAAATAATAATGAAAAGTTCATTTGTATTAGCAACAGTTTTGGCGGGCACGACCGCCTTTATCAGCGCGTGCGGTGGTCCGGTGACGAATACGGCGCCCAACGTCAACAAGCCGAGCACGCCTATTTCGACGCCTGTCGCGGCTACCCCTTTGTCGCCAGCGTCGTCGCCGGCCACGAGCCCGTCGCTTGATCCTAAGGCAAGCCCGGCAAAGCCCGGAGCGTCGCCTGAGGTAAAAAAGGCGGGCGCTCCTGAAGTTAAGCCGACGACGGCCGCATCGCCTAAGAAACCTTAGGCGTTCAGGTCAGTCCTAATTGAAAAGCCGCCGGATGACGATTGTTGTCCGGCGGCTTTTTCGTCCAGTCACAACAGACTGAGTAAGATTTTTATATATTGACTTACATATGATTTACTAATGGCTCCCAAAAATCCACCCAAAATCATGTTATGGACTGAAATATTATCCGAGCGATCGCTCGCGACCTGCGACCACCAAGTCCTTCTTGGCCACTCCCGTAAGCGCAGTATTTACTGGCGTTTTCGTTGCAATATAACATTCTCGTATGTTAAGGTTTCCCATGTGGAGCATCGCGAAATCTTATGCAGCCTAATGTAGAATCCATGATCGAAGCAGCCAAGCGGCTGCCCCCGGCGGATCGGCGGCGGCTGGCCGAAGCTCTGCTTGAGCGGTATCCGCCAGAACAGTCGGAGGCTCATCACATTACCGAGATTCGCGGCGTCGGCAAAGACCTCTGGATCGGCCTTGACGCGCAAACTTACGTCAATGCGGAGCGCGATGCGTGGGAAAACTAACTTCTCTGATCACGGGGCGTCTCGTTGCCTTTGACACCGCTCCGCTGATTTATTACATCGAAGAAAACCGCAATTACTTGCCGTTGGTAGCGGATCTGTTTGAAGCGATCGACAACGGTTCCGCTCGCGGAATGACGAGTGTTCTGACGCTGCAGGAGGTCCTCGTCAAACCGCTACGTGATGGTCGGGCCGACATTGCCGACAAATATCGGCAAATATTGACCGACTCGTTAAATATCACTCTGTATCCGATCGGCGAAGCGATCTGTGAAACGGCTGCGCAGTTGCGTTCAAGATATGCGTGGCTTAGAACACCCGACGCTCTCCAGATCGCTACCGCCCTCAATTATCAGGCTGAGATCATCATTACTAACGATGAACGGTGGCAACGCCTTTCCGAGATCGATGTGACCGTACTTCAATACCTGATCGATTCCTAATTTTTCAAAGATCGCTAAACCCTCCGCACGCGGAAACCGCCCGCCACTCCTTCACTTTTAACTCACTATTTCACTCTTTTCCTTTCCCCCGGCTGATCGCCAGACCAACGTCGCAAAATGGATCTACCCTAAAATAATGGAACTCTCAACGAACCAGGCAAAACTACGTTACAAGGGCCTTCAACGAAAATGGCGGGCCGAAGCCCGCCTCATTGACGCCTATTTGTCCAATTTTACTGTGTCCCTCAACCTATGGATGGTAAGCCGCCGGAACAGGCATGTCGGTGCTCATACCGAAGACCTGAGTCGCAAAGCCCGCGGTCGACTGGAGCAGGAACCATGTGCCGGTTGACGGGCGGTTGACGGCGATGTCGTCTTTGCCGTCGCCGTCGTAGTCGCCGGGGACTGCGATGTCGCCGGTCATTCCGAACTGGGTCTGCGTGATTCCACTGTCAGAGCTTCGCATGATGTACCAGATGCCCGTTGACGGGCGGAATACCGCAACGTCATCCTTGTTGTCGCCGTCGTAGTCGGCGGGAACGAGAATGTCTGTCGGCAGGCCGAACTGAACGGCAGTGAAGTTCTGGGCCGGCGTTCCCGACGCATTGTTCATGTACCACGTTTGGTCGGTCGGACGATAGACCGCGAGGTCCGTCTTGCCGTCTCCGTTAAAGTCCATCACGACGGGCACGTCGCCCGGTGCTCCGAATTGGAACGAGACCGTCGTTTGGGTCTGGCTCTTGCTAATGATCCAGACGCCTGTCGATGGACGGTAAACCGCAACGTCAGTAATGCCGTCGCCGTCGTAGTCACCGGCCTCAGGCAGGTCTCCCGGTTGCCCAAAGATATAGTAAGTCATCGTAAACGAACTGCTATTCAATATATAAACAAAGTTGGCACCATCCGATTGACTCGGTCTAAAGACGGCGTAGTCAGCCTTGCCGTCACCGTCATAGTCTCCCGGAGCGAGCATGTCGGTGCTGATACCCCAATGAATACTGCTGAACCCGGCCGTTGATCCATTGATATACCAGTTGCCTTCGGATGGACGGAACACCGAAACATCGGTCTTGCCATCACCATCGAAGTCGCCTCTCGTTCTTACTGCGGCCGGAGCCGCTCCTACCACGTTGATATTATTGGACCCTCCCGTCAAATTGGAGCTTGTGTCGGTCGCGAAGATCGCATAGCCGCCAAGCGTGTTGAGCGTTGCGACGAACGTACCGATTCCATTCGCCAAAGTGCTGTTTGCCGGTAGATCTGCCAAGCCGTCGCTGCTTGTAAAGTGCACCGTTCCGCCGTAACTGGGCGAGACGTTCTCGAAGGCGTCGAGGGCCGATATCGTGAATGAGAACGGAATTCCCTTGGTCACGGCATTCGGAGCGGTGATCCCGAAATGATGGGTCTGTCCGCCCGTGACGGTGACATTATTCGATACGCCATCGATCGAAATATTTGCCATGTCGTACGCCGAGACCGTCCTTACGCCGCTCTTGAAGAAGATCAGGGTAAGCGTCGCTGTGCCGTTCGTCAACTTGGTATTGGCAGGCAGCTCCGCAGGTGAGTTGTCCGTACTTGTAAAATGCACCGTGCCGCCGTATGTATTCGCCAGATTATTCTGTGCATCAAGCGCCGTTATGGTGAACAAGAACGTGGTTCCCGCTGTTGCAGTCGGCGGAGCAACGATCGCGAAATGCGTTGCCGGCCCGCCCGTGTTTGTGAGCGAAAAGTTGACGGGAGTTAGCACCCCGGACGTGGCAGTCACATTATAAGGCCCGCCTACAATTCCATTTGCAGTTATCGGTGCCGAAGCGATTCCTGACGCGTCCGTCACGATCGTGATGGCCGCCGAGTTGTTGCCGAAGATACCCGATGGTCCTGAACCTGGACCGGTGAACGTCACACTCACGCCGGAAACCGGATTGCCGAACCCGTCTCTAACCGTCACTGCCAATGCGGTGCCAAATGCGGTGTTGATCATCGCCGACTGCGGAGTTGAGTTCGCGTTTGCGGCCATTGAGGTCGGCAATCCTGATGTGTTTGCGAGTGAAAAGCTCACGGGTGTAAGGAGACCAGACGAAGCCGTAACGTTATAGGGACCGCCTGCCGTTGAGTTCGCCGTGAGCGGTGCTGAAGCGATACCCGAAGCGTTCGTGACCACGGTGATCGTGGTCGAATTATTTGAGAAGTTGCCAGACGCTCCCGAGGCCGGAACTGCAAATGTTACGTTGACTCCCGGCACCGGATTATTCGAACCATCCTTCAAAGTCACCGCGAGGGCATTCGCAAACGCTGTGTTGATCTGGGCCGACTGTGGAGTGGTCCCCGAATTTGCCGTCATCGATACCGCAGATCCCGGCGTATTTGTCAGAGCGAAGTTCACAGTCGTCAATCCCTGCGCCGCTGCGGTTACATTGTATGGCCCGCCTGCCGTTCCATTGGCTGTGAATGGAGCCGATGCGACGCCTGAGGCATTTGTTAAGACCGTGATCGTCGCGGCCATATTGCTAAATTGGCCAGATGCACCCGAACCCGGAGAAGTGAACGTCACACTGACGCTCGGAACTGGATTGCCTGATGCATCTCTCACCGTCACCGCAATAGCAGTGGCAAACGTCGTATTAACCAACGCTGATTGCGGCGTGGTTCCCGCGTTCGCCGTCATCGAAGCCGCCCCGCCAGGAGTGTTTGTGAGAGAGAAATTTACCGTAGTAAGCCCCATTGCAGCTGCGGTCACATCATATGCCCCGCCCGCAATCGTGTTTGCCGTAAATGGAGCCGAAGCAATGCCTGACGCGTTCGTTGCGACCGTGATCGTGGACGAATTGTTGCTGAAAGTACCCGAAGGGCCAGACGATGGGGCCGAAAAGGTCACATTCACACCTGAGACGGGATTGTTACTCGCGTCCGAAACGGTGACGCCAACACCGTTTGCAAAGGCACTGCCGATCGTCGCTGACTGCGGAGTTGTTCCCGAATTAGCGGTCATCGTAACCGGTACCGATGTACACGACGGCGACGCGATCACCAGAGATGATGGTCCAAAGACATCACTACCAGCGTTGACTGCTTCCGCGATGTCCTGTTTACCATCTCCATTAAAATCACCGACAGCAATGGAACTGCCGAAAACGCTATTGGCGATACCGCCGAGCTGAAACTCAGAAGGAGACCCAAATCCCCCGCTTCCCGTTCCCAATAGGAGCGATGTGCCGCTGAAGTTCAGAATAACAACATCTTGTTTGCCGTCTCCATTGAAATCCGCCACGGCTAAAGAGCGCGAGTTCGAATTAGGCCCACCAGATGCGTATTCAGCCGCCGGGGCGAAGCTTCCTGCCCCGTTGCCGATAAGGACGGATACCCAGTTATTTCTATCGATGACAACAATATCTTGGATCCCGTCGCCATTGAAATCACCGATATCTGCCTTTAACACACCTTTCGGAACAGCGAAATTAGATGCGGGTGCGAAATTTCCAGCGCCGTCGCCGATTAGGATCGAAACATTGGATGAATCTGAATTTGCGGTCACAATGTCCTGGATCCCATCGCCATTAAAATCTCCAATAGCGACTGAGTGCGGAAAAACCCCAACCGCAGCACTATGGGAAGTAAAATTGCCCGTTCCATCGCCGATCATGATCCAAACGCTGTTGTCACCACTGGCAGTTGCAATATCTGGCTTGCCGTCGCCATTAAAATCACCAACTTTGAGAGCCACCGGAGGCCCAGAAAATGAGAAGTTGGCCGGAGGAGCGAAATTCCCCGTTCCATCGCCAATTAGGACTGCGACGGTATTATTCAAACCGGACGCGACGGCAAGGTCCTCATTGCCGTCAAGATTGAAATCTCCGACAGCGACCTCATCTGCGGAGTTGTAGACCAGGAGGTTAGTAGCCGGAGCAAAGCCGCCCATTCCATCGCCAAGGAGGATCGACACCGAGTTGGGGCTATGGTGGCCCATAGCAAGGTCCTGTTTGCCATCCTTGTTGAAATCTCCGACGACGACCGAACTGGCCCCGTTCGAAACACCCAAAGTCGCCCGCGTAGCAAGACCGGTAGTACTCTGGCAGGACGCACCGTCTGTCACGGTCAGGCCGAAGGTTGTTACGGTGGAACCGCCAGGACCGTCAGCTCTGACGGTCACGGGGTACGATCCGCCGGGTCGCAGCGTAGAACTCGGATGGGCGTCAGTTACACGTACAACACCCGAAACCGGATCAACCTCAAGCCAGCCCTTGAAATCAGTAGTCGTTGAAACGCTGACCTGGGACGAATTGGACGGGACAGCCGATGATCCTACCATCGTATTCCCACTCAATGCTACTGTCGTCGCCGTATAAGTTCCGAGTGACGGTGTTGGTGTTGGTGTCGGAGTCGGGGTAGGAGTTGGAGTTGGAGTTGACGTCGGAGTTGGCGTTGGCGTTGGGGTCGGCGTTGGTGTGGGTGTCGCACAACTCTTTTGAAATATAAAAGGTGACCCTGCATCAATACCCGCAGCGTTAAGTTCAACCCGCGTACCGACAATAGCGGTGTCGCCGGTGACTGCGACGCCCCAGCCGAAATAGTCGACTATTTCGCGATCGGACGCAGTCAGCTTTTGCGCTTGCGTCCACGATGGGCCGTTTCGAGTAAACACGTATGCCGAACCTGTGTCGATACCGCCCGGCATATCTCCTTGGGCGGCCCCGACGAGTGCCGTATCGCCGCTGATCCCAACACTGAAGCCGAAATAGTCATCGGCTCGGCCATCTGCCGCGGTCAGCTTTTGCTGCTCGATCCAGAGAGTACCATTTCGGGTAAAGACATAGGCCGAGCCGGCATCAGCTCCGGCTCCGTTATCATTATAGGGCGCCCCTACAATCGCCGAATCGCCGCTGATCGACACACTGAATCCGAACTCGTCATCAGACGCACCGTCCGATGATGTCAACTTTTGCAGCTGTGTCCAAACGGCCCCGCTTCGCGAAAACACATATGCGGAACCTACTGAATTATTGTCAGCCCAGGCGCCTACAATTAGTACGTCACCGCTGAGAGAAACGCTGTTGCCGAAATGCTCATTCGGCGTGCCATCGGACGGCGTCAGCTTTTGCTGCTGTATCCACACACTTCCATTTCGGACGAACACGTAAGCAGATCCGGAATATGTTAGTCCCGCCGTATCAAATATTGCACCGACGATCACCGTATCACCGGCAATGGCCACGCTGTGGCCTAGCGAGCGGCCTGTCATAATACCGGGAGCGATCAGCTTTTGTTGCTCGGTCCAGGCAGCCCCGGTGCGCGTAAATACATAGGCCGCACCGCTATTTGTGACAGTGGCATTATCGTTGCCTTCGGCACCGACAATCACCGTATCGCCGCTGATCGCCACACTGACGCCGAAGTTGTCAATTGCCGCACGATCGGACGCCGTCAGCCTTTGCTGCTGACTCCAGACGTTGCCGTTTAGAATAAATATATATGCCGCACCCCTGCCACCGTCGTCGTCAAAGGCGCCAACGATAGCCGTGTCGCCAGATATAGCTACGCTGCGGCCGAAATTGTCGGCCGGGGCGCCATCCGACGGGATTTGGTGTGCTTGCTCATTCCAGGTGCCCGTACCAGGGCACGGTGAGAGTACAATGACAGAGATGGTTGCGGTAGACGACAACGCTGTGTTATCCGTAACCGTCAATGTAAAGGATGCGTCTGAAGACCCAAGTGCGGCATCGACATCGGCCGTGACAATGCCCGCCGCACTCACGCTGAGATTGCTTACGGTCACCCCATTCTGAGTAGAGCCACTGGTAACGACCACGCTCAATGTATTTGCGGCCTGGTCCGGATCGCTGACACCTGCAATAGGTGAATTCGACGAGGCCGCTCCTGCCGTTCTCAACACGGGCACAGAACTGATCGAAGGAAGATTCAGTGTCGGTGTCGGCGTCGGGGTGGCAGTTGGGGTCGGCGTCGCTGTAGGCGTAGAGGAAGTGCCGCACGAAACGGGTGACATCGACAGCGCGGTGAGTGCACCTCGGGCAATGACTAGCGGTTGGGGCGTCTCCCCGCGGAGTTCGAGGAAGGTAGCATTTCCGGCCGTAAAGTCATTTAGAGTGAGCCCTGGTCTTAGAATCGACGGTTGATCGAATACCAAACCCGCAACGTCTTGCAAAACTATTTGAATGCCTGAGCTGTTCGCCAGCGACAAGCCTCCAAATGCGCCCGAAGTTCCGTTGGAATTGAGGTGAAACAGATCGGTTGGGTAGCCTGTCGTTGATCCGTTACCCGGGCTCGGTGGATAGCCAACACCCTTGTCATAAACCAGGATGCCGCCTGCTCCGTTACCCGCAGCAGTGACCCCGTTGATGGTTACTGACACATTTGTATAGCTGTAGCTGCCAATGTATGGGGTTTGCGAATTTGGTATATTCGTGGGCTGCGATCCGTCGTATGAAAACAACCCACAAAAATCGGTACCCGCCGGAAGAGTTCCAAAAGGGTCGTTCAATCTACCGGCAAAATAGTAAGTAATGTTGGTCGGGGTTGGTGTCGGCGTTGGAGTTGGAGTCGGTGTCGGTGTCGGCGTTGGTTCGTAGCAATTACGCAACAAGATAGACATGTTGTTTGAGCCTGTGTTAGCAGTGACGATGTCTTGCTTGCCATCGCCATTGAAATCACCCACAACCACGGAGTTAGGACCACCATCCACTGCGACTGTTGGAGGACCGCCGAAATGGGCTCCTCCGTCGTTCAGTACGATTGATACATTATTCGACTCGTAGTTTGCTACGGTGAGGTCCAAGTAACCGTCACCATTGAAATCACCCACCGCTAGCGAATGAGGATCGGAGCCAACTCCAATTTCTATGGCGGCACCGAAACTGCCATCGCCGCCGCCCAACAAGAACGACCCAAGCACCGTACTTCCGTTCGCAACGGCGAGGTCCTGTTTGTTGTCGCCATTGAAATCGCCAACAATTACCGACGCAGGAAAACTGCCTGCTCCGAAGTTGGTGGCCGCACTGAAACCGCCAGTGCCATCGCCCAACAGGACCGAAACATTGCCCGAATTCATATTGCCTACCACAAGATCCTGCTTGCTATCGCCGTTAAAGTCGCCCAATGCCAATGAGCCTGGGTTGAGGCCGGCATCGAAGACATTCGGGGGGCCGAAATTACCTGCCCCATCGCCCAGCACGGTCGTAATATTATTTGATCGAGTATTTGCCGTAGAGAGATCCTGCTTGCCGTCGCCGTTGAAATCTCCCACGATTACGGAATGAGGTCCGCCACCAACTGTAAAGTTGACAGCCGTGCTGAAACCTCCGAAGCCGTCACCCATTAGTATCGACAGGTCGTCTGAGCTGTCATTAGCCACGGCGAGATCCTCCTTGCCATCGCCATTGAAATCGCCGACCGCTACGGCATAGGACACTGAACCAGCGCCGAAGTCTGTTGCGGCTCCGAAATTGCCCGCTCCATCTCCCAAAAAGATCGACACGGCCCCTGATGGGTTGTTTTTGGCAACGGCAAGGTCTTGCTTGCCATCGCCATTAAAATCGCCCACGGTTGTGGAGAGACGTGCGCTGCCGACGCCAAAGTTCACGGCGGGTGCAAAACTGATCGGATTGCAAGTTGCGGGTGTCGTTACCGTTAGCGTGAAGGATTTTGTCGCGGTCGGACCTCCGTTATTGAATGCGGTAGTGGTCACGGTATATGTCCCTGCCGGATGTGCGTCAGTAATTCGGACAACTCCCGTCATCGGATCGCGATCGCCGGGCTTCCAGACAGTAAGGCATGGGTCAGCGTCGGGCCGCCATTGTTGGCGAGCGGTCCGAGCATCGGGTCGATGGGCATTGCTGAAGAGCCCACTTGATCGTTGTTTACGCCATTCGTAAGACCGGTGCTCC
>JBBRSH010000129.1:0-12421 GCA_038245555.1 Pyrinomonadales bacterium
GATAGCTTGCAACCTGAGTCTGCTTGCCGAAGCCTTTTTCGGAGACTGACAGGATCTTTTCGATTCCCTCGGGCGAGACTGCACAGACGGAAACGACGAAGTCATCTTTTCTGAGATTAACTCCGCGAACCCCGCGAGCGACGCGTCCCATCGGGCGTACGTCGGATTCGTTAAACTTCACCGCCATCCCGTCGTGGGTCGCGATAAATATCTGCCGTTTGCCATCCGTGCGGATGATGTCGAGCAACTCGTCGCCTTCATCGATGTTGATGGCATTGATTCCGGTAACGCGAATATTCTGATAATCCGCAAGCGACGATTTCTTAATTACGCCCTGCTTGGTCACCATTGTCAGATAGATCTCCTCGCTAAAATCGCGCACCGGCATAACGGCCACGAGTTTGCGTTCCGAAGATAGTTGAACGAGATTTACCACGGCCTTTCCGCGAGCGGAGGTGTCGCCTTCGGGTATCTCGTGGACCTTCATCTTAAAGACCTGGCCGTTGTCGGTGAAGATCATCAGATAGGCGTGCGTTGACGCAATAAACAGATGCTCAACGAAATCCTCATTCTTTGCCTTTGCCCCTAGACGTCCCTTGCCGCCGCGTCCCTGCCGCGTGTAGGCGGTAACGGGCGTACGCTTAATGTAGCCGGCATTGGTCACGGTGATCGCTACGTCCTCATCGGGAATAAGGTCCTCGATGCTTAGTTCGACACCAGCGTCGACAATAACGGTGCGACGTTCGTCACCGTAAAGCCGTTTGACCTCGACCAATTCGTCTGTGATGACCTGACGCAAGACGCTTTCGTTCTGAAGAATGTTCTCGAGTTCGGCAATGTGCTTAATGATCTCGGCGTATTCGTCGAGGATCTTCTGACGCTCAAGGGCCGAAAGGCGACGGAGCTGCAGATCGAGGATCGCCTGGGCTTGGATATCGGAAAATTCGAGGCTGCCAATGACCTTGTTGAGCTCTTTGACGAACTGCTCTTTCGACTTGTCGCCAGTGACGCCGCGCCAGGCCGCGATCTCGCCGGCGGTGGCAAGATTCGCCGTTAACCACTGTCTCGCCTCGTCAACCGACCGCGAGTTTCGGATCAAAGGAATGATGTAATCGAGTGCGTCGATCGCCTTGTTCAAACCTTCCAAAATGTGGGCACGGGCCTGAGCTTTACGGAGGTCAAACTCGGTACGACGCTTTACGACCTCGCGGCGAAACTGAACAAACGCCTCGAGCATCTGCTTGAGCGTCAGCACTCTCGGCTGGCCATTGACGATGGCAATGTTGATTATGCCGAACGACGACTGCATCGGCGTCAGCTTGTATAGCTTGTTAAGAATGACCTGCGGGATCGCATCGCGTTTGAGCTCGATAACGATCCGCATACCCTCGCGGTTCGATTCGTCGCGGATCTCTGAAATGCCTTCGAGTCGTTTTTCATGAACGAGTTCGGCGATCTTTTCGATCAACCGGGCTTTATTTACCTGATACGGGATCTCCGTTATGACCACAGCGTCGCGAATCCGGTCGCCGCGTCCGATCTCGTCGACGACAGCACGAGCACGCATCTGAATAATGCCTCGGCCTTCCCGATATGCTTTATGGATCTCTTCACGGCCGTAGATAAAGCCCGCCGTTGGGAAATCGGGGCCAGGAACTATCTTGATCAGTTCATCAACGGTAATCGCCGGGTTCTTGATCAATTCGATCGTGGCCTCGAGGATCTCCGTCAGGTTGTGCGGCGGAATTTTTGTTGCCATTCCGACCGCAATGCCTTCGGAACCGTTCACAAGGAGTAAAGGAATTCGCGTTGGCAGCACCTTTGGCTCGGAAAGCGATTCGTCGTAATTTGGCTGGAAATCGACGGTCTCTTTGTTGATGTCGTCGAGGACCTCATTGGTGATCTTTGCCAGCCTTACTTCCGTGTAACGCATAGCGGCGGCATTGTCACCATCGATCGAACCAAAATTTCCCTGGCCATCTACGAGCGGATAGCGAAGCGAGAAATCCTGGGCCATACGCACGATCGAATCGTAGATCGCCGAGTCGCCATGCGGATGGTATTTACCCATCACATCGCCGACCGCTCGAGCGGACTTTCGATAGGGCTTTCCCGAAGTATTGCCCTGCTCGAACATGCCGAACAGGATGCGCCGGTGGACGGGCTTTAGGCCGTCGCGGACATCGGGAAGGGCTCGCCCGATGATTACGGACATAGCATAGTCGAGATACGAACGGCGCATCTCGTCTTCGATATTGATCTGGTCGCGGTCTGTCAGTGAATCCATCGTTATTACTTATTCAAAATGTTCGGGAATACAATGTTTATAGGCCTTGCGAGAAAGGTGCGCACAAAAAAAATTGCAACACTGCGCGTATTAACAGTATATTAATATTACAGGCGTAAAGCCTCATTCGCAACTCGCGAAATCCCCTTCTTGATTCACTTTTTGGGCTTGCTTCACGGCCACATTCACAATCCGGAAACTTTGCATTCCTTCTCTCACGGAACTTATTATGTCGACAAATGTAGTTGATAAAGAAAACCGAAGGATCCAGCGCATTTCCCTACCGCTGCCTGTCCGCGTCGAGGTTCGGGTAGACAAGGCGGCTTCCTGGAACGAGATCACTCGGTTGACAGATATTTCGGCCTTTGGTGCCGGGTTTACGCTAAAAAGACCGGTAAAACGCGGACGAATGACGTTATTGACTATCCCGATGCCTCGCCAGCTCCGTTGTTTCGATTTCAGCGAGGCTCAATATCGAATCTGGGGCCTCGTTCGACGGTGTATAGAAACGACGCATGGCGTCGCTGATCCGCTTTTCGCCGTCGGGGTGGCGTTTGTTGGAAAGAAGCCGCCTGAAGGATATGTTGACCACCCGGCCCGGCTCTATGATCTCTCTCACCGGGAATCCGAAGGTGAAGGATTTTGGCATGTCATGGATGCCGATCTCAGAATAGATGACCGTGACCTTCCATCAGATCTCAGACGTCAAACTCGATTCTTCATACCCGAAACTCTCGTCCTTGAATTAATGGACGAAAATGGAGATGTATCAGGATCTGAGACCACGGTAACCGAGAATATTAGCCTTGGCGGAGCAGCCGTATTTACACAAACCGAGATCGAACCCGGCACTTTCATCAGGGTCACTAGCGAACGCTTTAACGTGAAGATCATCTCTGTCGTACGCGGTAAACGGGTCGGGCCCGACGGAATGACCCGCCTCCACCTCGAATTTATTGACAAATTTTTTCCGCTTCAGGGAATCGGATAAATACCCGGCACAATTGCTTTCCCACGCAATCCCTATCGATCGATTTGCGAGGAGCCAATGACCAACCCTCTTTTCACGGCAGTTTTCAAAAATGACAATTCGGCAGTGACAGCAACGGAACTTCGGACAATTGTCCAAGTAAAAGAAAACCGTGACATATCCTGGAACGAAACGACCATCGTAACTGCGGTTTCGCGAAACAGCGCCGGCTTTTGCCTTTCCAAGCCGTGCGTGGTCGGTCGGCTTATCTCGCTCGTCTTGGCAATGCCGGCCGAGCTTCGCGCCTACGAAAAGGATCGGGACCTCTATCCTGTTACCGCTATTGTCGAGAGTTGCTACAAAGCGACAGTTGACGGGAAGGAGGTCTATCAGGTCCGGGTCGGACTTACCGGTAAGCACGAGCCTGAAAGCTTCACCGAAGATCCAAGTCAAAGCTATCGGATCGTCGGAATGCGCAGCGACGGATTGTGGCGCATCACAGAGGCGGAAGAGGAATTTAAGTCACGCAGGGCCTCACGTTTTTCTGTCGCCTCCCAGGTCACCGTCTCGTTTTTCCGCAAAGGTGAACTAGCAGCCCGCCCGGCCTCAGGCAAAGAAGTGTGCTTCACCAAGGACATATCCGCCAGCGGCCTTCAGCTTCCATGCAACCTGAGGGTCGCGGTAGGTGAAAAAGTAAGGGTTGAGTTCAAAAGACATAACTTTCAGGCGATTGCCATTGTACGAAGCCGAAAAGAGTCTAAAGGCAAGGTGCCGATCCTCCATCTGGAGTTCGTTAATCAAAAATTTCCCATCGAAAAGATAAATCTTGGACGTAAAAAATAAACGACAGTTTTATGCACATCCGTCCGGTTGTAATTCGGCCTGTTCAAATCTAAAGTAAGGACCGGGGCTTCGTACCCCGGTTTTTTGTGAAGAAGATCGACGCCGGACAATATCCCTCACAACTGGTCGTCGATACCCTGCGGCTGATCGGCTATTTGATCAGCAAGGCGTTTTGGTTCATCCGCTACCGCGGAAAGGAGCACATGCCTCGCTCATCAGCGAGCAGTTTTCTTATCGCCGCGAATCATCAAACTTATATAGATCCGGTTTGGATATGCCTGCCATTTAGGCGAAAACTCCGTTTTATGGCGTTTGACCGGGCATTTGAGTGGCACGGTATCGGACCGCTGATCCGCTACCTGGGAGCAATTCCCGTTTCGCACGGCTCGGGGATCACGGTAAGTAAAACAAAGGAAACTATTAGGGCTCTAAACGATGGGGCGATCCTAACGGTCTTTCCCGAAGGTGGCCGCGAATTTTCCGATGGTCTTTTTCTTCCATTTTTGACTGGCGCGGTTCGCATAGCCATGCGGGCGCGGGTGCCGATACTTCCGGTAACTGTCCGCGGTGGAAATCGGATCTGGCCGCGAGGGCAAAAATATCCCAACCTCTTTCGACGCGTCGAGATAATTTATCACCCACTATTCTATCTGCCGAATGAACGGGGAACAGAAAACTCGATCGACGTCGAGGACCTGACCAAGAAACTTCGCTCCATCATTGAGAAAGGTGTTTAGCGTTCGCCTTACGATCAGTTTGGAAACTGGATCGTTGGAATGCCCTTCTTTCGTAACGCGTCTGCCATCTTTCGTTTGACGGACGGCGGAAGATTGTTTGGATCAAAGCCGCCCGGGAATCGCATTCCGGGTGTAACGCGAACATTCGGGTTCCGTGGATTCCGCCCACGAGCATTGTCCTTAGGCATATCCATTGGCGTCATAGTACCGTCGGGATTACGGAGAGTGATCGCGGCGTCATTCGGGGAACTCCTGTCCGGAGGCATTCGGGGATCCGGCGGCTCGTTTTGCACGCGTTGGCGTTCCTCACTCGAAGGCTTTGTAGGGCGGACGGGCTCAGGCGGGCGTTCCTCTGCAGTCACGGGCCTCGAACGCTCAGACGTGGACGGAGCGCCGTCTGCACCGGCTGATTGGCTGGCAGTCGCGTTCGGATCCGACGGAGCCGCAGCGGTGCCGGACATCGCGTCGGGTTTTGAAGCATTTCCGTTCTGGCCGCTTTGGTCCGGCTGCACCGACGAATTACTCGAAAATGGGGCAAATTTATAAACGCCGGCAGCCAAGGCTCCGCTAATGAGCAAAAACCCCACGATCCCGGCTGCCGCAAAAGCTAATGGCCGCCGACTTGGACGATTTCCCGCACTATCAGACCGGTTTGCGCCGTCCGACAGTGTTCCGCCCGTCGATGACGAAAGGCGAATCGCCGTAACCTGAGAAAGATTGTCCGGCATCACTTCGGTTTTGACTTCGCTCGGGTTCCTGGCGGCGGCGGCCGCAGTTTGGTCGTGAAGCGTGTTAGTGTCCTGAATTAGCTGCGGAGCATCCTTCGACAAATGAGCATTTAATTCTGCGTCGATCAAATAGCCGTATTTTTCGTGCTCTTTGAACATTTGCCTCATTTCGGCCGACGAGTTTGGCCGGCCGCTCGCATCAAGGTCGAGAGATTTTTGCAGAACTCCGGCGACGCCGCTCGGAATGTCGGTTCGTACAAAATTTGCCGGAACCAGCGAGTCGGGCCTCTTGCTCAGGACGCTCATCGCCCGGGTCAATGCATCTTCCGGAGGAATGCCTGTCACCAGATGGTAAAGAGTGGCCGCGAGCGAGTAAATATCACTCCGCGGATCGGTTCCGGTGCCCTGTATCTGCTCGAGCGACGCGTAATTTCGCGAATAACCAAAAATGCTCTTAGCCTGGGTCTGGTGGCTGGCGTCGGTCGGATTTCCTTTTGCTAACCCGAAATCAAGGAGCACGATCCGGCCGTTTGGAGTTAGTTTGAGGTTCTGAGGCTTGATATCGCGGTGGACGACCGGCATGTCCTGAGTGTGTAAGAAATCAAGGGCGTCCAGAAGTTGGTCGGCCCAGTCGAGAACAGTCTCTACTTCAAATGGTTTCTCTTCCCGTTCGAGTATCGCCGACAGGTCTTCCCCTGCAATATACTCCATTACCAGGAATTGGCTGTTAGACTCCTCAAAATGATCGGTCACGCGTGGCAGAGCCGGGTGTTTCAGGCTATTTAGAAGGCGGGCTTCGCGTTCGATCGCTTTTCGAAAATTGCTGTCCATGAACAGCGTTTCTTTGATCGCAACCGTGCTGCCAAACCGTTCATCCGTCGCAACATAGACCGCACCCATGCCACCTTGCCCGATCTGCTTGTCGATCCTATAACGCTGTTGTAAGAGAGTTCCCGCTTCGATCATACTGTGGTTACCTCGCTGTTATGCTGCCTATAATACTACATTGCTGAACAAACGATTAAATAAATACATCCCGCCCGATCTGTCCGGCTCAACGAACTTATACGGCCCCAACCTATTTTTCGTTGCCGCTTTCCAGTTTTTCAAACCAGCTTTCTGTCATATCGCACCAAATCGCAAGCCCTCGCCATTTTCCGTATCGGCGATAGTGTTTCTCGATCTTCGTGTCCGCACAGGCCTTACCGTTATTGTGATGCTGATAAAACTGCGCACGAAGCCACGAATCCAGCGTAAGGCCATCATAGCGGCCGAGCAGTTTCAGCAGATTTTCGGCCGCGTAATCACCGACACCCTTAACCTTCTTGATCTCCTTTTTCAGCTCCGCGGTGGGAAGGTCAGATCGAAGCCACGCCTCGGGTTCCAGATTGCCAGTGGCAACTGCCTCCGCCAATTCAACAAAGTACGGCGATCGGTAACCCGCGCGGACCGTATCACGGTAAAAAGCTTCCGAAACACCGGCCATCGCCTCGGGTGCTGGAAATGCACGTCGTCCTTCCGAAACTTCCTCTCCCAGATTTCCGACGAGGTTGGTGACCATATTTTTTGTCAGCCCCCACGAACAATTAGTCGTGCAGATCGTTTTTACGAGGTCCTCCCAAACCGTCGGCGCACGTAATAACCGACCCGCTTTGTCTTTCACCACCCATTTTAGACGTTCCTCACCCGCCACAAGTTCGTAAAAATCTGTCAGGTCGTCGTCGAGCCGAAGAACGTGTCTAACGTTTGCCGTCACCTCGTCGCGATCAACGTTTCGGTCGACGGTGATCTCAAGCTGCCGTCCATCGGATTCACGGACAAGCGTTGTCACGGGCCCCTTGCTCGAACTAAAGACAAATCTCAGCCCACCCGCCTGTTCGTCGTATTCAAAGGGCTTCAGGTCGTACCATCCGTGGCTCCGAGCGGTATGCCGAAAACTAAATTCGAGTGGCAGGTCTATTGAAAATTTCACGTTGATGCTTGTCTTCTGTTGTTACGCCAACTTTACCTTTCTTTACATTTCTTCGGCTAAGCCAGTATATTTTACGTCTAAGAAACAGGTAAACCAAGGTGATCAGAAATCGGTTGTTTTTTTTTAAGGAATAAGTTATCGTTGTTTGGTAAAACATTTTTAAACGGTGCATTTTCCCGTTTCCGTCAGCCCTGTTTCCCGGTTAATTAATTCGAAGTCTTTCAGGAGGAATTTGGTATGGTTAGCAAAATGTCGCAGGTGTTATTGCGTCTTTTAGCTGCGTTATTGGCCGTCTGTGCATGTTCGTTTTTGGTTTTCGCTCAGGATGATCCTGACCCAAATTCCCCGGCTCCGGTCCTTATGACCGAGAGCGGCACGACACGGGCATTGACCGCACTTGTTAATGGATTACAGACGACCAGAACTCAACATCTGAGGGATCAGGCGTTCGACGCGGATAGCAATGTCACGCTTTACCTGACAAATATACAGGTGATGAAGGAAGAAGGTGCCTCCGCGTTCCGCGTTTATGTCCTTGACAGGAATGGCACCCAGTACCGCTTTCCAGTCCTCGATATGCAGCCGGCGCAAGGGCCTCGCGGGACCTATGCGTTAACAGTAAAGTTGACGGATGAATTCGGGTTTTCTGCACCTCCAACTCCTGACGGTGATATCGCTATCGCGGTAACCTGGCGCGGGATGATCAGTAATTTTGCAAAATTAGGCCTCGGGCAAACCGGCGGAGATATCGATTCCGTTCTCGCCGCGATAACCGCGGCTCGTGCACCGGCGGCGGCCGCTCATGAGGAGACGAAAGTAGTTCGCTCCAAAAATATCGCCCCTACAAGGAAAGGTTCTTCCCCGTCGATCGTAGCTGCACCTGAATATGTTGGGTACAAATGGTCCGGCGACCGTACGCGTTTCATGGAGCAGGCGGCATTCGGCCCGGAGCCAAATCTTGACAGCCGCATTCGGCGAATCGGTTTGCGAACGTGGCTGAGCGAGCAATTCGCAGCCTCCTATCCCACGTTCGCATATCCGAATCAGCCGCTCAAGCCGGGCACGCAACCGGCCGACTGCGACGGAGACCAGATCAATACTGTTGTTGACGTTCCCGTGACTTGTTTCCGCGATACATACACGATGTATCCGATTCAGTCGTGGTTCATGAAGGAGTCTTTATACGGGAATGCCCCGCTTAAACATCGCGTGGCGTGGGCGCTAAGCCAGATATGGGTCACCTCCGGTGTGGGCATTCAACAGTCTCGCCACATGGTCGAATGGCATAAGGTCCTCTCGAATAACGCGTTCGGCAATTTCCGCACGCTGATGGGCCAGATGACGCTTCACCCGACCATGGGTGATTACTTGGACATGAATTTGAGCACTAAGACCAATCCGAACGAAAACTATGCTCGCGAGATCATGCAGCTTTTCACGGTTGGTCTGTTTATGCTCAATCAGGACGGTACCTTGCAGTATGACGGCACGGGAACCCCGATCCCGACTTATGACCAAACGGGTGTTAACAACCTGACCAAGGTGCTTACGGGATGGACTCTTTGCAATAATCTCAGTGTAACTTGTCCAAACGCCGTTAGCGGTTCTGGCAACTATATCGATCCGATGGTTCTCACCACGGGCAGTCATGACACTACGGCGAAAACGCTCCTAAGCTATACGGGCTCCACGACAACTAACATCGCTGCATGTTCGAATTGCACCGGCGGCACCTCTGCACAAAATGCGGCGAACATCACGATATACGCAAATAACTCGATGAATCAGGCTCTCGACAACCTGTTTTATCACCCGAATGTCGGACCGTTCATAAGCAAAAACCTGATCCAGCAGATGGTCACCAGCTCACCAACCGCAGCCTACGTTGGCCGCGTTGCCGCCGTGTTCAACGACAACGGGGTTGGCGTCCGGGGCGATCTCAAGGCGGTTGTCAAGGCCATATTGCTCGATCCTGAAGCCCGCGGTGACAACAAAACGGACCCTAATTACGGCAAACTGCGTGAACCGGTCCAGTTCGCAACCAATCTTTTACGTGATTTTAATGTTCGGGCCGCAAATAATTCGGGACAGAGCGACGGAGTTTTGACGGGACGCAGCGAATATACTGGTATGGGAGAGCTTCAGTTCATGTCGCCGACAGTATTCAACTATTTCCCGCCGGGGTACATCATCCCGGGCACCGCGTTGCTCGGACCTGAATTTGCGTTGATGACGACCGGCACCACGATCCAACGAGCTAATTTTGTAAACCGAATGGTATTTACCGCCCCGGCGATAGCGGTGTCGACCGATACCAATAACGGCGGATCACCCTTGGGAACGTCGCTCGACTTTTCCGACCTTCAGGCGCTATCCACCGCCGACTCCACAGGGGGTCAATTGGTGGACGAACTCAACAGGCGAATGATGCATGGAACGATGTCCGCCCAGATGCGTTCGACCATTCTAACCGCCGTGACCAACATTGCGGCTTCCGATTCTCTTAACCGGTCCAGACAGGCCGTATATCTAGTCGCGACATCGTCGCAATATCAGGTGCAGAGGTAAAAAATATGAATAACGATAGACGCGATTTTCTGAAGAAGAGCGGTACCTGCGCACTTGGCATGGTTGCGATGGCGACGCAGATGCAGTTTCTCGGCAACATGAGCGCTGTGGCTCAGCGGGTGATGGACGAGCAGAAGAGTCAGGATATTTCGTCGCCGGATGCCGGCTATAAAGCGCTCGTCCTGCTCTTTTACCAGGGCGGCAACGACGGGAATAATATGATCATCCCGAACCACAATGATGGGACGATCAGCAATTACTCGGCGTATTTCAACGCCCGTAATACCCAGGGGCTTGCGATACCGCAGGCGAGCCTGCTCCCGATAAACGTCCCGCGACTCGGAAACCTGACCTACGGATTACATCCCAACCTGGGTCCGCTTGCGATTAACGGCACAACCATCGTTAATAATGGTATTCATGAACTATGGGCACCCTCGGTCGGGACGCCGAGCCTGGCGGCCGTCACAAATGTCGGGACATTGGTCCAACCGCTGACCAAAGCCCAGTATGCGCTTTCAGCGTTCAAGAAACCTTTCCAACTGTTTTCGCACTCCGATCAGGTTGGACAATATCAGACGGCGAACTCGAGCACCCAGGCTTTCACTGGGTGGGGCGGCCGAGTGTCGGACAATATGACGTTACCCAATAATCCGGGCGGCTTGATTCCGATGATCACCTCCATCGCCGGTGCTCAGCTCTTCACGGCCGGACAAACAACGCTTCCGCTTGCAATCGCCGATGCAAACACGCCGCTTGCGAATGTTCTCAATCCCGCCGGCTTTACCGGCACTGGCGGGGCCGCCAAGTTGACGGCCTTTAATTCCCTCCGTACGCAGGACCTCTCATCAAGCTACATCGCCGCGGCGAGTCACGTGACGGACCTCGCAATGGCGGCGAATACCGCTCTTGCGAGTGCATCCGATGTTACTACTGCTTTTCCGACTACCGGGCTCGGCCGGCAGTTGAAACAGGTTGCCCGATTGATCAAGGATGCTTCCTCGCTAAGCGTGACTCGCCAGATATTTTACGTTCAGGTCGGAAGTTTCGACACGCACACGAGCCAGCCGGCCGGCCAGGGTGGCCTGTTGACCCAGGTCAGCCAGGCTCTCCGCTCTTTCTGGGATGAACTGGGAGTACAGGGCATGCAGAGCAACGTCACTACCTTTACCATGTCCGATTTTTGTAGGACCTTTAATCCGGCGGGCACAGGCTCGGCGGTCGGAACTGACCATGCATGGGGCAACCACATGCTTGTGATGGGCGGATCGGTTATTGGCGGCGATTTTTACGGCAGCAAGCGGCCGGATGGAACAGGAAATTATTTCCCGACGCTTGTTATGGGCGGTCCTGACGACATCGACACCGGATCGTCGCCACGCGGACGCTGGCTCCCTACAACGTCGGTCGACCAATACGCTGCCACGTTGGCACGATGGTACGGCTTGCCGCAGGATGCCCTCACGCTGGCCCAGGTATTCCCAAATCTGGCTAACTTCCCCGGGACGAATTCTCAGTTGGGCTTCCTGCCCTAACTTCGAAATACCTGTCTAATCGATCAAATAGGCTGCCTGGAAAATGTTTCCGGGCAGCCCTTTTTTTGTCTGACCTCGGGAGCATGGGTGAGTGAAGACTTAAATTGCCCTTATTTTCACTTCCTGATGTAATACATCATTTTTCGAAAAATGGTCATTTTAGAGCCACATACCCTTGCTAATCCCATCTTTCGCTCTTACGATATCCGCTAAGCGACCGATCTAATAGTTTTCTCCCATCTAGTTGCGGATGCCTCAATTTGTTCGAAGGCGTTCGTAATTGTAGCTGGTGATAGTCGCGTGTGCCGACGAAGTTTTTGATCTGTTTAAGGTTGAGGCTCGTTTTATCGCGGATCTCGATCAGGTTGTAAATTTGGTAGGAGGAGAATTACTAATGGAAAGCAAAACGAAGAATCGTGCGCTTCTCGGTGCGGTGGCTTTGACCATCGGCGTCATGATCGCACTAACTTGGTCGTTTGCACCGTCATCGGTGGCTTCAACGGTTAGCGCTGCTAATCAGGAAGGCCAGGGCGGAGCAAGTGCTGAAATGCTTGCGTATGCACTCAATTTCAAATCAGCTCAAAGTTTAGGAGTTTTTGGCGGCAACAGCGTTTCGGATCAGGGATCCGAGATCCGTGGCGTTGTCGGTTCGACCGGAGACGTCATGGGTGTTCAGTCGAATGCCCTCAGCACAGGTGACTCGGCAGCGGCACAGCGTGACCTTTTGGACGCGTTCAGTGCTGTTGACCAGCTCCCGTGCGTCAACATTAACGACGCTAAC
>JBBRSH010000130.1:0-12330 GCA_038245555.1 Pyrinomonadales bacterium
AGTGGACAGAGGGGAAAAAGTTGGCGTGGGGATCACGTTTGACGGCTTTCAGATCGCCGCGCCGTACCCCAATCTTCGCGGAGGCACATTTATAGCCGACGCACCCGTTGGTCTGAAGCTCTATCCGATCAAAACCAAATATACACTCTGCAGCCTGTATAGCACGGAGATCGTGCGCGAGGAGACTGACGGTCGCATGGTTTGCTTTAAGGACCAATTCGGCGAATGGGTATGTGCGGCGGTTTCTGGAAATCGAATGATCAAAAGAACCCGCGAAAAGATCAATAGGTGATAGGGCTGCATCGGCAGCGTGAGCGGAAACCGTCGCGGCTTCAAATAGGGAGTCTTCCTAATGCATCTGATCATCGTCCTTGCTCCGATCCTCGCACGAGATGTCGGTTGCTGCCAAGCATACCGTGCTCCTATGGCTATAACAGGGACGATTAGGGCAGTAGCGGCGGCTATGCCCTGAATGTTCCAAACTGCAAACCAACGAGAACTTTTCTTTCACAAACTTTCACGAACTTTCGAGTTTACTGAATAGACTCAAATCTCAATAAAAACTGAAAACCGTCACCGATTAGTCCAACATTTAGTCCAACATGAAAAACGACGGCTAGGAAAGCCGCCGTAATGGACCTCTAATGATTGTGACTAAGGGACTTAAGTTGGTACTCGCGGCGGGGTTCGAACCTGCGACCTCTTCCTTCGGAGGGAAGCACTCTATCCAGCTGAGCTACGCGAGCATCTCTTTTCGGTCGATAATAGCACGACCTGCTAAGGTTTTGGAACGATCGAGACGTGCTTGACACGGATGGCCTCGACCGGGCGTTCGCCTTCTTTCGGCTGAACACCGGAGATGGTCATGACGTTGTTCATGCCTTCGATCACCTTGCCGAAGATGGTGTATCGATTGTCAAAACCCGGTTCGCGTTTTAAGGTAATGAAGAACTGCGAGTTTGCCGAGTTATTGTCCTGGCCGCGGGCCGCACCGACGATGCCAGTATCATATCTGAGGTCCGAGAATTCGGCAGGAACATTACCCAGATCGGAACCGCCCTGACCGTCGTTGGCCGGGTTATTATCCTTCGAAAGCGGGTCGCCGCCCTGGACCACCGACTGGTTTATGCGGTGAAAGGTAGTTCCGTCATATACGCCTTCTTTCGCAAGTTGCTTGAAACGAGTGACCATTTTCGGTGCGATATTGGAATATAATTCGATCTTGATAGTGCCGTATGCCGCATTCTCCATTTCGATTACCGCTATTTCAGGATCGGGAACTGGCTGGACGCCTGTTTTCAGAGCAGATGTGGAGTTGTTTACGGGTTTCTTATTTCCGTTGCAGCCGCCAAGAAACAAGAACGCACCCAAAATGGCCAAAATAATTAATTTGCGCATATTATTCGTCAAAAAGTCTTCTCACTGTCTAAAAGTATCGTGACTGGCCCGTCATTAACGAGTTCAACATCCATCATCTCGCCGAACCATCCGGTGGAGACTCGGTTTGTGCTCTCGCGGACCTTCGCCACGAAGTAATTGTACCATCGCAGAGCATCGTCGCCCGAAGCCGCGTCAATGAACGAAGGCCGCCGGCCGCGACGTGTATCTCCGTAAAGAGTAAACTGCGAGACGACCAACATTTCTCCAGCAATATCGCTGATCGACAGATTCATCTTGCCGCTTTTGTCTTCAAATATCCTAAGGTTCTGGACCTTATCGACAAGGTAATCGGCGTCTTTAGCGTCATCGTTGTGCGTGACGCCGAGCAGGATCAGCAACCCGCGTCCGATCTCACCGGTAACGGTGTCGCCCACCGTTACCTTTGCACGCGACACCCGCTGGACGACCGCCCTCACTAGGCCGCCGCTTCCTCGACGTAGACCCGCTCCATGACGACCCTGTCGTTAGGCTTGTCGTTCTGATTTCTCGGGACCATTGCGATCTCGTCGACAACCTCCTGTCCCTCGATCACTTTGCCGAATTTCGAATAGCTCGGGGGCAGCGGATAATCGATGTGCATTATGAAAAACTGCGATCCGTTAGTATTCGGCCCGCTGTTCGCCATCGCGACGGTGCCTTTTTCGTAGATGCCCGCATAGAGTGCCGAACCCCTATCGATCTCGTCGTCAAACTTACCGCCCCATGCCGATTCGCCGCCATATCCTTCACCCAGCGGGTCGCCGCCCTGGATCATGAAATTAGGAATGACACGGTGAAATATAACGCCGTCATAATAGTTCTTATCTGCCAAAAGGCGGAAGTTCTCCGTTGTTTTCGGTGCATCGCCTTCAAGTAACTCAAATTTGATGGTTCCTTTATTTGTTTCTAAAACTGCAGTTCTATTTGCCACTAAATATTCTCCTGATTCAAGATAAACCGTTCGATCGCGGCTGCGACGCCGCTTTCGTCATTACTTAAAGTTGTATAAAATTCCGGCCGTTCAAGCAACTTGGGGTCTGCGTTTCCCATTACAACCGCTGTTCCGGCGTACTCAAGCATCTCCAGATCATTGAAATTATCGCCGATGGTCATTACGTTTTCAGACGTTAGGCCGTTGATCTCCGCAAGTTTGGCAACGCCGTGTCCTTTGGAAGCGTCGGCAGGGAGTATATCGATCAGCGTGAAATCGAGCCGCGGATAGATCGTCGGCAAGATGGTGACCGTGTTGCCTAATTCGCGGCCAAGTACCGACAGCATTGCTCCCATCGCATCGCAGCTACCAGAAAAGGAGATATGGACGATCTCATGATCGTGGAGGATATTTTCCAGTTTGGGGACGTGTGCGACGCCTTCACGCCCGACCTCGCCGCCGTGCAGCGTCTCTGACCAACGGAGATACTTCTTTAAGGGTAGATTATCTTCAGATACACGGTCGTAAAGCAGCGTTCCGTGTCCGTGAGGGTCAGTGCTGACTAATGCATCACCGCCGTAGTCCTTGCCGACACGGACTATTTCGAGACTCGTTTCCGTCGACAGTAGGCAACAAGACACTGTTTCCTCAGAATCTGCGTACTTTAGTAGAGCACCATTATGTGTGATCAGCGGAGCATTCAAATCGAGGTCCCGACCGACCGGCTGGGCGTCCCGAAATCGACGACCGGTAGCTATCGTCACCAAAACGCCGTGTTCTTCAGCCGTACGAATGGCCGACCGATTGGCGTCAGGAATCTCACCCCGCGAATTGAGGGTTGTGCCGTCGAGGTCAAGGGCGAGGAGTTTGATCATTTTGCGTGAGCTGCTTTGTCAGCATCTACAAATGATCTTAATAGCTGGTTTATTCGCGTTTGATAGCCTTCGCCGCCGGACCGAAGGTAGTCAATAATATCAGAATCAAGCCGGATCGTTACCTGACGCTTACGTACAACAGGTTTCAGGCCTTTGCGGATAATTGCATTTGCCCAAAACTCCGGAGTCGTTGGAGGATTGTCCGAGAAGTCAATATCTTCGTCGGTAATCGCATGAAATGCTTCAAGATCAGTCCCGTATTTTTTTGAAATAAAATTCTTGTTCATGTCTTTGCGCCTTTCGCGCCGTTATGACGCGAATGGCGATATCGTTCCCACGATTGGACTCGGTATGGACGACTGAAAAAACGTCGCCGTCCAATAACCCCAGTGTTACCCACCGAGTTTCACCGTAATCAAACCTATCATCGACCGTTGTAGCGGTTTCACTTTCGAAAACTCTAAGAGATCGCTAAAGTCGATCTTATGTCGCAGGATATTAGACGTTCTCTTAGCCTCATCCCATTCCAATATTATCATAATGTAACTACAATATGTAACTACGTCAATTATTATTACTGTTCTGTTCGGCCCGCTTTTCCTGCCTTTCTTTTTCCAGCCATTGCTGATATTTCACCTTACCCTTTTCGAATTCTGCGGCTGATGCGTAGAACCAGTGTGAGCCGTCGTTTAGGTCGACGTTCCTTACGTAGAAGATGTAGCTATTTGGCGTCGGGTTTAGGGCTGCCTTTATCGAGCTTTCGGTGACGGATGAGATTGGGCCGGGCGGGATGCCGGTTTTGATGCGGGTGTTATAGGGCGAATCGACTTCGAGATCGCTTTTGTTGATGGTGCCGTCCCAACGGCCCATCATTTTGGCGATATAAACATTGGTTTGGTCGATGCCGAGAGGGATGTTTTTAGACAGGCGGTTGTTGATGATACCGGCGACGATGGGGCGTTCGGCTTCGACTCCGGTTTCGGTTTCGATCAATGAAGCTATGGTCACGATCTCGTGCGGCGTCCGGCCGACGGATTTTGCCTGCTGTGTCCACTCGGGTTTCCAGAACTTCCGAAACTCATCGACCATTCGCTTGACGATCTCGTTCGGCTTGGCGTCACGCGGAAGGTTGTAGGTCGTTGGATACATGTAACCCTCGAGATTCCTGGCGGTCGGTGAGATGTCGCGGATAAGCGTGATATCGTCCATCATTGTTAGAATGGCCTTGTCGTCGACCGGAGGGTTTTGCGGGAATTTTTCGGCGATGCGTTTTGCAATGTCGAAGCGCGTGAATCCCTCGGGAATAGTCAGTTTGATCGTCCGATCCTCGCCCTTTTCGAGGACTTTCAGGACCTGAACCGTCGAGATCGGAGAAGGGAACTGATATTCGCCCGCCTGAAGCTTTGAGCCATCGCCGAAAAGCTTAAGATAGATCAACGTCGGCGTCTCACCGGAAATAATCCCCTCGCTCGAAAGCCTGCCAATTATCTCCCGCGGAGACGAACCCTTTTCGATCTTGATATATTGCGATGCTTTGTCATGCGCGTGAGCGTCGGTGACATTGCGGAAAACCAAGTAGGAACCAGCACCCGCCGCAATTATCACCACGATGAAAAGAAACAGGATGGCGAATACAATTTTCTTCATTTGTCCCTGAGTTTAACAATCAGTAAAATCGTTCGCAAAATGACCGTCAAGCGAATATTCGCTGCCATCAATATTTCCGACGAACCAAAGGCAAGGGCTTCTGAGTACATCGCCGAACTCCCGCGAGTTGGTAGATAGGCACCTCGCATCAAACTTTAAACCCGTCGAATTTGAAGCCACCGCGCTCGTTATCTACGAGAGCGAACTACTTCCGACGGGTTCCGTTTACAGATCCCTTTTCGATACCCGATCGGCATCGATTTAGGGAAGGGGGCTACTTGGTTGCTACATACCTTTCGATCGCCGCGATAACTTCAGGATCATCGGGTTTAACCTTTGGCTCGAAGCGTGCAACAACCTTTCCGCTACGATCGACCAGGAATTTGGTGAAATTCCATTTGATGTCGCCCGCGAAATCAGGATTGGTTTCTTTGCTTGTTAAGAAAGAATATAGCTTGTCTTGGTCCTCACCCTTAACTGACACCTTCGCGAACATCGGGAATGTCACGTGATATTTTGAGGTGCAGAACTCTTTGATCTCGGTCTCTGTTCCGGGTTCCTGAGCGCCAAAATTGTTGGCGGGGATACCCAACGTGACAAAGCCCTTGTCCTTGTATTTTGCGTAGACCGTCTGCAGTGCTTCATATTGGGGCGTGTAGCCGCACTTGCTGGCCACATTGACGACTAACAGGACGTTGCCCTTATATTTATTTAGCTTGACGTCCTTGCCGTCGATGTCCCGGATTTGATAATCAAGCACGGAATTGCCGGCTGCGAGAGCCCTATTTTCAACATGGTGAGTATAAAAGACGACTGCACCCAACGTAGTTACCGCCAGAGCACAACACAAACCAGCTATTTTGAACATCAAATATCTCCTATAATCTATTTATCCAATTCCTTTGGCGAACGCGGCGTGGGCAGAGCCGATGCCGGGTCGCCGCTTGCGGCAAATACTTCCTTAAATGCCCCGACGCTCGCAAGAACGCCGGACGTTTCCGTCGGCATAAAAATTATCTTCGAATTTTGCGTCCGGGCCATGTCACGCATCGAATCGACATAGCGCGTCGTGAGCAGATATTGAGCCGTTTTGCCGCGATCGCCGATCGCGCCGGCAATCTGCGCAATCGCTGCGGCCTCGGCCGTTGCATTTGTCAGGCGGGCCTGAGCCGCACCCTCGGCGTCGAGAATGGCTGATTGCTTATTTCCCTCGGAACGCGTGACGGCTGCCTGCTTTTCGCCCTCGGCGCGAGTGATCGCGGCCTGTTTGTCGCCCTCGGCAGTCAGGATCAATGCTCGTCGATTACGTTCGGCGGTCATCTGTTTTTCCATCGTGATCCGGACGTCTTCGGGCGGCGTGATGTTTTTGATGTCAACGCGCGTAACCTTTACGCCCCATTTGTCGGTCGCCTCGTCAAGGATTAGGCGAAGCTCGTTATTGATCTGATCGCGCGAAGACAGCGTGTGATCGAGATCCAGTTTACCAATTACCGAACGCATGCCCGTAAAAGTAAGCTGGACGATACTACCGACGAGATCATTTACTTCGTAAGTGGCGCGTACCGGATCGGTGATCTGCCAGTAAACAACGGAGTCCACCGTTATCATCACGTTATCGCGTGAGATAACAGATTGCGGAGGCAGGTCGATAAACTGCTCCCGGGAATCAATAAACGTTGTCCCGGGTCGCACGTTCGTCCAATAGACTGCTCGCGGAGCCTCGAAAAATGGCACGATAATATTTAATCCGCTCGCCGCGACCCGGTGAAATCGCCCCAGTCGTTCGATCAGCAGCACACTCGACTGCGGGACGATCTTGATGGTCTTCCAGGCGACGATGAGCAGGGCCAGACCAAGAAAGACCAAGAAGATCGCACCAACTCCAAATAATTGCATATTTCCTCCGATGTTCGATTACTGTCGAATATAAACTATTTCATCCGTCTTTGCTATAATTCCGGTCAGCTATGACAGTGCAAATATCAGACATACAAGAGGCTCGAGCGCGTCTCACAGGCATAAGCCTACTTACGCCGTTGATCGAGGACAAAAAACTCTCGAAAAAATGTGGCGGACAGATGCATCTGAAGGCCGAGTCGATGCAGCGCAGCGGTTCGTTTAAGATCCGTGGTGCCTACAATACGATCTCCCGGCTTAATGACGAAGAAAAAGCTCGCGGCGTCGTTGCCGCTTCCGCGGGGAATCACGCTCAGGGAGTTGCTCTTGCCGCCCAACTGTGCGGTGTCAAATCGACCATCGTCCTGCCGATTCATGCTCCGCTAACCAAGGTTATGGCGACCAAGGACCTCGGAGCCAATGTTGTCATGCACGGATCGACGTTTGATGAAGCTGTTGCTTATTCCCGTGAGCTGCAAGCTGAGCGGGGCTACACCTATGTTCACGCGTTTGACGACGAGCGCATTATCGCCGGGCAGGGAACCATCGGGCTCGAAATACTGGACAGCCTGCCACAGGTGTCGACAGTCGTCGTGCCGATCGGGGGCGGCGGTCTGATCTCAGGTATCGCTATTGCGATCAAGACGCTAAAGCCAAACACTCGTATTGTCGGAGTCCAGTCGAGTGCTGTTTCCTGGCTCAAACCTTCCTTGGCAGCGGGGCACGCCGTTATTCCCGAAGTTCGGCCAACCATCGCTGACGGTATCGCCGTAAAAACGCCCGGCGAACTGACGCTGCCGATAATAAAGAGTTTTGTAGACGAGATTGTCGAGGTAAGCGAAGAAGAGATCGCCCATGGCATCTTTCACTGTGTCCAGAATAGCCATCTCGTCGTCGAAGGTGCCGGGGCAGCAGGTGCGGCAGCCCTCATCGCCGGGAAGATAAAGATCGCGCCCGACGAGACCGTCTGTGCCGTGCTTTGCGGCGGCAATATCGATGCCAACCTCCTGGCGCGGGTGCTCGAACAAATACTGGTCCGTCAAGGCCGATACGTTATGCTCAAGGTTCTCGTCATGGACCGCCCCGGAATGCTCGCTGGCCTGCTCGAAACGGTCGCCGACAGCGGTGCCAACGTCATCGAGGTCTTTCACCGCCGAGCCATGTGGCTTGCCCCTCTGGGACGCGTCGGCATAGAAATGCTCCTCGAAGTCCGCGACCACGACCACAGCCGCGACGTCCAAAAACACCTTGAAGAAGCCGGCTACCACGTCGAACCGGAAGGACAGGATACATGGGAAGAGTAAGCGGTGATGCATGACAGACCGTTAGTCCGTCACCCTAAATTCACATCTCAGCGGTCAGATCAAAAAGACATTCTGCTTCTGACACGTCGTGCTAACTTAATAAAATTGGTTGGGCTCGCCGGGCTAACCGCTTCTTAGAAAATCTAAAAGCGAGTCATCTCGAAGTCTAGTCTGCGAAACTCATGAGGAACTACATAGATATTTGGCCCAATCGACAGTTGTAAAAAAAAATCACACAAAGTGGAACGATTTGCACTTAATTCTATGAAGCTTCAGAGCTTTAAGCCGTTCCACAATTGGTTCCACAGTGGAACGTTTTGGAAGGGCAATTGACAAGTCTGGTGTTGGGAGTATGGGCGTCGGGATGGCATCCGGCCCTCATTGGTTACCGCCAGTCAGGCGGATCGTATGTGTTGAAAGTATGCTCCGTATTTGCTTCCGCTTCATAGGCGGCACGTTGGGATTCGGCTCCGTATGTGAGCTGTGAAGGAGGCTGGCGGGGTTCGGAGGCATTTTCGGGATAGACCGATTTCCAGTTGTCACCGAGGAAAAACCATAGAGAGTAAACACAGGCGGCCGTACCGATCGGAACGTTCATGGCCGAGACCACTGCGGCGACTATGCTGGCTATGCGAGCCCAACTTTTTTGTTTGAGTAATCCGTACGCCGCGATCACGGACGGTGCGGCAAACATCAACTGAAAGACGGTCATGAACCCGATCATAAATGCCAGGAAACGCCTCGGCGGCCCGGGACCGCCACCGGGGAACATCATCACGAACATGATGGAGATCATGATCAGCATCAATAACTGAAATCCGGCGTGAGCAAGGAAGCTGTAAGCTATGTTTTTATTGTGCTGTTCGTCGGTCATTGAGCTACTTATGGAAGGAGCGGACTAACACCAAAAGAAATGCACGATGCGACGCCATTTCCTGTAGTCCTCACCGCAAGTTGTGAAACAAAGAACTATTTCCTGTTCAAATTCTCGTCATACAGGGTGGAATACATCCGGTAATTCGTCATTACCTTGAAGACGTAGTTTTTTGTTTCGGCAAATCCAACTTCAGCCGTGAAAACACCGGGGTCACGTAGTTTTGTCCGGCGCAGCCAACGGGCGGCGTTGTCTTCGCCTCCGTTGTAACTCGCGGCAATGGCCTCGCTCAGGTCGCCAAACTGGTCCTTGAGGTCCGCAATGTAGGTGCAGCCGATCGCAATATTGACTGAGGGCTTATAGAGATCGTCGGCGGTAAACTCGCTGAATCCGGCCCGGTCGTTGTATTTCAACGCCGTATCGAAAACCAGTTGGAGCAGGCCGCGGGCTGCGGACGGCGACTTAATGCCGGGCCGAAAACTGCTTTCCTGCTTCATCAAGGACAGGACAAACCTCGGATCGAGGCCGCGTTGCTTTGAGTACTGGAGAACTTCGCTGCGGAACACGGCCGGATAATCGGCCGACGCATTCGAGGTTATCAATGCGGTTCGCTTGACCTTATTTCCGGCAAAGAGCTTGTCGGAGGCAAGGCCGCCCCAGTAGTTGCCATTCGTATCAGGTATCGCGGCATACGCGGTCATTGCGTCGGCCTTCTTTCCGGCGCTCTCGAGTGCGACTGCCCTTAGATACCGGATCTCGGCATCCGTCGTCATGGAGCCGGAGAGCGATGGTATCTTCAACAGTTCGTCTGCGGCGGCAACGGCGTCAACCCAGTTTTGGCGGAAGATCTCCAGCCGAATACGCGCCTGCATGGCGTTGATCGAGGTCGGTTGGCCCGGAAATCGGATTTTTGTTTTTTCGACCCACTGCAGGGCTTCGGGATATTTGCCGGCTTCACGAAGTGCGTCGATCACGTTGAGATAGGCCGAATCAATGCGTTCGCCCATCGGATAGGCAGCCGTATATCGCTGATAGATCTGGGCTGCCTCGTCGTTTTTACCGATCCGGACGTTGCACGCTCCCATAAAGGCAAGTCCATCGCGGCCTTCCAAGGTGCCGGGAAATTCGGACGACACACGGTCGAACAGCGGGATCGCACTTGCGTAGCGGCGTTCCCACATGAACGCCCGGGCGACCCCGAACAATGCCCTTGGAAGTAGCAGATCGTTGGGGTAAACGTCCAAAACGCGTTGAAAATGCTCGCGTGCGGCGGGGAATTGGCGGTTATCAAGATACACGTAGCCGCGTTTTATGTGCTCATCGGCCGGCAGCGTTTTGAGGCTGCCTTTCACGTCGCGGTCTTGTTCATCGAGTTGGATCGTATTTCGCAGACTGCTGTCGTTTGACGTCTGGGTCGACGCTGTGAAACACAGTACAAACGCGAGCATTGTTGCGGCAAAGAATTTTTTCATGATCCATGATCGGAGAAAACTACGGATCATAGTTTCTCATCTCCAGTTTAGAGGCTTTTATAGGAACGCCAGTTGCCGACGAAACAGTTGTTAACGTTGTTTTGAAGACAGAGCGACACGCACCTACATCTTAGCAAAGATACGTGGTAAAATCGTAGGTTAATTTGGGTTTAGTTTAGAAGCAATAAGATATAAATTCGACATGAAAATAGCATTAAACGGGGCGACCACCATGCATGCCGACCTCGTCACAGATATTAAGGCGGCCCACGCTGCCGGCTACGACCTGATAGAACTTTGGAAGTCGAAACTGCTCGATTATCTCGATAACAATTCAACCGCGGACCTGAAGCGAACGCTGGAGGAAGCGAGCCTCAAACCGTGGTCGATAAATTCGATCGAGCACATCACGTTTCGTACTCCTGAAGATTACTCGCGGATAAAGGACGAGTGCGAAAAGCTCTGCCGGATTGCCGGGGAACTCGACTGTCCATACATCGTCGTTGTTCCGGGCAAACTTCCGGCTGGCGCGAGCAAGCAGGAAATTATCGATGAGTCGGTCAAGGTGTTAAACGAATTAGGCGATATTGCTCATCATCACGGCATTGGCCTGGCTTTTGAGTTTCTCGGCCAAGTGGATTGTTCAGTTCAGACGCTTGACCTGGCAAAGGAGATCATTGAGGTCATCGACCGGCCAAATATCGGCGTCGTGATCGATACCTTTCATTTCTATGCCGGAAATTCGACTTTCGAGGCGATCGATAGCCTGGATCCGGATAAGTTATTTATTTTTCACATCAATGATGCTGAGGACCTGCCGAAGGAACAGCTTACTGACGCCCAACGGCTCTATCCGGGCACAGGCATCCTGCCAATTAAGGCGATGAAGGAGCGTTTCGACAAGATCGGCTATAACCGTATGGTGAGCATCGAGATCTTTCGCCCTGAATATTGGCAGCAGGACCCATTCGAAGTCGCTCGAAAGGCAAAGGCCGCGACTGAGGAAGTCCTTGGCCTCGGGAAATATGCAGCCGGGGGCAGTTGGTAGCAACTTGATTTCTGAACTCAGGAAATGGATAAAGTAAAAATTGGGATTGTCGGGACGGGTTTTGTTGGAAACCTGCATGGCCGCATCTATGCTCGGGAAGATCGGGCGGAAATAGCGGCCTTATATGACATCGTGCCTGAGCGTGCCGTTCGCACCGCAAAAAGCATCGGCGGCAAGGTGTGCTCTTCGCGTGAAGAGCTTCTGGATAATTGCGACGCTGTTCTGGTCTGTGCTCCAAACAAGACCCATCCGGAGATCGCGACGGCGGCGGTCGCTGCGGGGAAACACGTTTTTTGCGAGAAGCCCTTTGCGATCGGAATAGACGAAGCCGCCAGGCTGCTTGAGATCGCAAATGGTGGGAAAGGCGTCTTCCAAGTTGGGCACAACCGCCGCTATGCTCCGGTCTACGCAAAGCTCAAGGAACTTGTCGCCGCGGACACCGCTCATTCCGCACATGTAAAGATGAACCGCGGCGAGTTGAAACATCCAGTTTGGACCGGTGATACGAACGTTACGGGCGGGTTTCTTTATGAAACCACCATCCATCTCTTCGACATGATGCGGTTCCAATTTGGTGAGATCGAGGAATTGGTCGCCTATGGATCGCAGCACGAATACCCTGAGATCGATGAGTTCTCTATCCTTTTCAAATTCAAGAGCGGATTCCATTGCACATTTGCCTCGTCTTCGGACGCAAGCTGGCATTTCCCGTTCGAACGGATCGAGGTTTTTTGTCATCATCGGACGATCATGACCGAAGAAATGGAGCGGATACTCGATTCGCGTGGGATGGATGCCAATTTCGACACGATCACTTACCACCGGACCGAATGGGACGAACGCTGGGGCTACGTACAGGAAGAT
>JBBRSH010000131.1:0-12075 GCA_038245555.1 Pyrinomonadales bacterium
ATCGGCGTTACGATCGTTCGCCGTGCGCTCGAAGAGCCGCTTCGCCAGATCGCACAGAACGCCGGCCAGGAAGGCGCCGTGGTTGTCGGCAAGGTCCGCGAGGGCAGCGACAATTTTGGCTTTAACGCCGCGACCGAGAAGTACGAAGACCTCGTCGCAGCCGGTGTCATCGACCCCGCAAAGGTCACCCGCACCGCTCTCCAAAACGCAGCCTCGATCGCGGGCCTCATGCTCACGACCGAAGCCATGATCGCAGACGTCCAGGACGAAAAGGGCGACGGCGGAATGGGCGGCATGGGCGGCGGCGGCATGGGCGGCATGGGAATGGGAATGTAAACTTCTCGGGCTCACGTCCCGTTTAGTTAGTTAACTAACGAGGCTCTGTCCGGCAACGGACAGAGCCTTTTCTCGGCACAAACAATAGTGGAATGAAAGAAAAAGATATCAAATTGGTTTGGGGTCGAGCGGCGAGCCGGTGCTCTATTTGCAAAGTCGAATTATCACAAGATGCCAACTATACCTTGTCATCATTTTCGATTGGCGAACAAGCACACATTGTTGGTGAAAAGGAAACCGCCGCCCGAGGAAACAGTTCACTTACTACGGAGGAGCGCAATTCGTATCATAATATAATTCTGCTATGCCCAAACCACCATACGGAAATAGACAAAAATGAAGCTGACTGGTCGGTAGAGCAGTTATACCTGATTAAGTCAGAACATGAGCTTTGGGTAAAGGAGAATTTAAGTGAATCGACCGACTCGCGATTACAAGCCGATCAGCTAGCCATTACCTCTCTTATTGACGGAATCGTATCTAAAGCCAATCTGATAGATTGGAATGATTGGGTTGGGGAGGCCTACGGAGCAGACGGTCGGTTACCCATCGTAATGTCCGATATGTATTCGCTTCGAAAACGAGTAGCCGCTTCGATTGTGCCTCCCGCCTTTGAAGAAATTGGGCGATCGGCAGTAACGCTTTCAATCTTATTATTAAAGTTCTGCGATACATTCATGGAGCATTCAGACGACAAGGGTGACTATCACTTTGCAGAGAAGTTTTATAAATCAAGCGGATTTAATCCCCGCTATCGTGAAGACCTCGAAGAATGGCGGCAGTGGGTAAATGCGTATTCTGATTTGCTCGTCGAGTCGACAAAAGCTGCAAATTGGTTTGCAGAATTAATTCGCCGTGACATCAATCCTTTATTTTTCGTAGAACATGGAAAGTTTATCGTAAATCAAGGACTAGGCATGGACTTGAATTATCACGCAACGATACCAGAATTCACGGAAACGGAAAAGCGAGCACTCCCTGGCTCGTTGTTATAAGATAACGTTAATCGCGAGGGAAAAAAGACCGACTAATTGGTGTCTCCGAGATTTTACAAACAAATAGCAAACAAATAGGGTCCGACTTGCAATTTTGCAATTCTCTTGAGTCTGCGAAGCAGGCAGCGTGTACATGTAACTGGGCCTGGCCTCCGATTTTGTCGAAACGTTTTAATCGAATCCAACCTCGACGATGCTATCAACTGTCGGCGATGACGCGGCACTCATACTTTCCCAACTCATGGTGCACTTCTCCCCATCTTTGATAGGGATTGTAAGAGTGGCGTAGGCTGGTCCACCATCGTAACGAACCGACACTCGATGGCCATGGGCAAAATCAGTGGTTCCGGGCGCGACCTGTACATAAGCCACGAAAACTCCCCATGATCCAGCATTCGACGCTGAAAGATTGATGATGATAAATGATCTTGCCGATGCCGTGAGCTCAATTGGTTCTTCCATAAAATTGTCCAAATATCGGGCTCTACAGGTTATAGCACGTAAATGGTCGTCGTTCTACCCAAACCGTCACGGACTTACATCCGATTGCAAGGATCTAGACAAAATTTGGTGTCTGAACGAGACAAAGGCAACGACGCAATTGAGGCAATTGGAGCCTGGCCTATGATTTTACGATTCTTTGGTCTGCTATGGATCGAACGAGGTTGAGAAAAAGTGAGCCTGGGAT
This sequence comes from Pyrinomonadales bacterium, assembly GCA_038245555.1. GTDB lineage: Bacteria > Acidobacteriota > Blastocatellia > Pyrinomonadales > Pyrinomonadaceae > OLB17. The sequence goes on from JBBRSH010000131.1 coordinate 2,020, forward strand.
TGTGGTCGGTGGTCAGTGGTCGGCATGGAATATTGAGGTGATCGCGTCCTTATCTCTGGTTCGGATCGAGGATCCAATACTCGAAATCAGTCCAATTAAACAGCAACTCCTTTGTGTGACATCAGATTGACAGGCGGGCGGCGTTTTGAAAGCTTGCAAGAGTATTTTGTTAACTCACAAAGCCACAAACAAGGCTCTGTCCGCCATTTTCCCCGCCTCGTTCATTGCAAATTAACCCTTATCGAAAGAAAGCCCCGCCTCGTTTGCAATAAACAAAGGTTCATTTGAAGCACCGGCCTTATGATAATATCGACATATATGAAGCTCATACTCGCATTGTTGGGCGTAATCCTTTTAGCCATCTCGTTGTTCGAGCAGTCGGGCAATGGAACTAAGCTGCAAGGTGCCGGCAAGACCTCAGATAGCCAGTGGGTCGACGATGGTGGGTTGCAGAGCGGCGATCCGAAGGCTCCCGTAAAGATAGAGGTCTATTTCGATCTTCAGGGCCCGTCATGCGCAAATTTTCAAAGTATCCTTATCAAAGCTGAGCGGAAATTCAAGGGCAAACTCTTTATTGTCTTTCGGTATTTTCCGCTCAACATTCCCGCCCATGACAAGTCCATCATGGCCGCAAGAGTCGTTGAAGCCGCGAGATCTCAGGGTAAGGGCCGGACAATGCTGGACATGATCTTCGCCCGTCAGAAGCTTTGGTCATATGACGCAAAAGCCAAAGCTATACTCTTTGGCTACGCTAAAGAATTGGGACTAAAGATGCCGCAGTTCCGTTTCGATTATGACGATGACACGACTATTCGGGCGATAATGAACGACGCAACTAGGGCAAGCAAATTGAATCTGAATTCGACGCCTACCGTTTTCCTTAATGACAAAGAATTAAGTTTCGCAGACGCCCTCGAGCTCGAGTCAACGATAGCTAAAATAATCCACTGAGAGCGGATAGGAAACGTCGTCAGGGGTGAAGAAGATCGTCGCATTGTTTACAACATTCCTTTTGTCGTGGCTCTGGTCAATGAGATCCGGACCCGGCGCTCAATGAAGTGCTTCGGCGGAAATGGGCGGCATGGTCGGCGGCGGCATGGGCAGGGGAAGTAAGCTCGACGTCAATGCCACGCCCCTCCGAAGCGTGTTGATCACGATAGGCCTCGTCACTTTGGCGAGGCCTATCTATTTAGGTCTGTCGATGCAATTGCTCCGGCCGCTCAAGACCTACCTACACTGATTGGACAATGGAAACGACACCGTATCGGTACGGAGTTCTTTGGCGTTGCCGTCTCGGCTATCGATCGCTGTCCAGGTCAACTTGTTCTTTTCGAATTTAACCGACAAATACAGATTGTAGATCGCCGAGCCATTGAACAAGATCGGGATCCGCCGTCCGCAATTAGTCCTAAATATTGCGCTATCACCGAGGGGCCATGGAGGAGTCGCTGCAGTGATCGAATTATTAAGGTAATACTCGTGGTCGCCCGCCCAATTATGTATATGACCGGCAAAGATCGCTCCTACATTCGGGTACTTGCTAAGTAAGTCCTGCAATTGTGCGTAGCCCACCTTGTAGTCTCTGTCGCCCGGTGTCGCCGAGAATGCATCTCCGACGTTGATCCCGTGCATGTTCAGGATTACGATCTTGTCTTTTGATTTATTCAGAACGTTCGTCAGCCAGATCATCGCACTGATGATCGAGTAGTTTTGGTTGCCGACCCAGTTTGAGATATAGACCGACTTATCCAGGGTGTAAACCGGATTCCAGTTAAGTTGAATGAACCTGTAGTCACCGATGTCCCACCAATACGCCAAACTTCCCTTCCTCTCCCATTTGGTCGAATCGTCCCAGTCAAAATCCCGAGCGTCTCCCAGGGCCCTCACCCATCCTGCATAAGCCCGGATACCGCGTCGGAAACATCCGCCATTCGTCGTAGCCGGAGAGTCGTCATCCCGACAAAACTTGTCGACGTATTGCACGTAATCATGGTTTCCCAGCCCGGGGTAGACCTTAAACTTGTTCACATAGTTCGTTTCGAATGCTTCGAGCTGGTCCTTATCCATCGTGTTGGTAACATCGCCGTTTATCACCACGCCGCGAAAATTGTTCAAGGTGTTGATCCGACTGGCTATGCTCGCAACATGGGAGTTATTCTTCGCAGTGGAAACGCTCACCTCTTGGGTCTCGTGGTTCGAACAATGAAAATCGTCACAATAATAGAATTGTGGGTCCGAGGCAAAGATCAGCGAAAACGGCGCCATGCCTTGGCCGGGTGCGGTTATCGTCCACTGAGCATGGGGACCGGGTTGTGTCGCGTGAGCCGTAACCACATCGGACAGGCCGGTTATGGTGCGATAGCTCGGCGAGCAGCCATTGCATCGGGCCACATATTTTCCGTTTGCAGCCTTCAGCGCGTACCTGTCGCCCGAAATTTTGATCAACTCGAATTTATTGAAGGGATTGTCCGCATTCGTGGTCTGCACTCCTATAAAATCACTCACCGTTCCGCCGACGATACACCCGTTGCAGTACCCGATCTTGAAACCGGTATCCGCCTTCAGCATGATCTTGCCGGATGGATCGTTCACTACTTCGAAGATAGACGTTGCATTCTCAGAATCGGATAGCGTGATTGTGTCGGGCAAAGCTCCGTTCACACTGGTCTGACATCCGTTGCAGCGACTCATCCATTGACCGTTATCCGCCTGCAGGGTAACCTTTGTGCCGTTGGCAAACTGTGCGTCGATCCCAACGCCTGATAAAAGTAACACAAAAACAGGTAACACATAATTCCGCAGCCTGAATAAAACCCTAAGCGAGCTTGTAAATGTCATAGCAGTTCTCCTCACTGTCTGATACCCTCTTTTGCGAGTGCGAGCGTAGGCTCCGGTCGAACCGATCCCGCTGCGCTAATTGTCGATGTGTCAGTGAATATAAACGTGAGCATCCCCGTCCGTCAAGCAAACTAATTGGATTCGTGTCAGGTTCTGCGATTTGGAATGTCATTGAATCGCAGACCTGACAAACCAGAATATAGCCAGACCGACCAATACCACTATCTTTTGCCGTCGATAGTTGATTGCTTCAGAATTCATTCCGACGATTCTAACTCGATATTCTGAATAAAAACGTCCTACGGAGAACGCGTATTGATCGTCCGCTCCCTGTAGGGGAGCAACCATTACGCAGCATCCACAGCCGGGATGACATATGCCCTATTTTGGGGTATCGTGATTGAAAAACTGGAGAAAAAACTATGTCTAAAAAAAGAGTCGTATTACTCGGTGCGGTGGCGTTCATGTTCCTGGTGGCGTCACAGGCGGCGATGGCTCAAAAACGGAAACGGATAACGTTCAAACGCGGAGCAAGTTCTGCAACAGTAAGCGGTAGGATATCCGGCGATGGTTACCTCGAGTACCTGATGAACGGCCGTGCCGGGCAGCTGATGTCTATCGACGTTACATCGGGCAACGGCAAGGTGATCGTCAACGCGGGTACCGCGAGTGGTAAGAACTTCAGCCTCGACATGTCAGGCGGCGACCACCTGCTGTCAATCGTCAATACGCGGAAAACTGCGACGACCTTCACCCTGCGGGTTTCCATCAAGTATTGAGCGGCTCCGTGGGTCATAATCTGAATCAGATGAGCTATTTCCTTTCTCTACTGGCAACTCTTCTTTTTGTTCTTAGGGTCGATCCACGATGACCATTATTTAACCATATGAGCGATACGGTCGAGGCGGGGATGCGTTATACAGCCGAAGAGATCATCTTTCGAGGCACCGCGGTCGCATGACCAGTAGACGAACATTGCACGGCCTATGATCAACTCGCGCGGCACAAAGCCCCAAACTCGGCTGTCCTCGCTCCTGTCCCGGCTGTCACCCATGACGAGGAAGCTGTTGTCCGGCACGACCATGGGCTTATTTGCCACACCAAACTCATAGCCGCGGCGGGTTAAGTGTTGCCCCGCTCTCACAGCATCCATCGTGTCCTTCGAATAGTAGACGTTGTATGTCTCGCCTTCGCCCTTTTGCTCGAATTCAGAAACGTTGAGGGCTGACTGATCATCCCCAGCGTCACCGAGCATTCGATGTTCCGGCAAAAGCTGGTTATTGACAAAGACCTGATTATCGCGAAACTCGATAGTCTCGCCAGGCAGGCCGATAACCCGTTTCACGTAGTTGATCTGATACGGAATAGTCGGCGGATTTCTGCTGCGGTCCATCTCAGGATGCAGCTTATTGCCGGGGTATTTGAAAACAATAACATCGCCCCGCTCTATCTCGCGTTGCGGCAGGAACGGCAAGGAACTGCCGCCTCCGGGCGTAAAAATAAACTTATTGACGAGTAGATAGTCACCGACCAGGATAGTGTTCTGCATCGAGCCGGTCGGAACCGTGACGGCCTGAACAATGAACGTCATTCCGAAGAGCGCCATCACGAGGGTCACGACGAAGGACTCAAAATACCCACGGAAACCCGACTTGGGCGGCCCCACTGGCGTAACTTCGGGCCCTGCGGGCTCTTTCTTTTTGTAAACCATAGATTGTAGGTACTACGTTGAACCTGGCGAATACGTTTCAGGGCAGGGATTCCAGTCACACCTGCGCTTCGGCAGTAATTGATACCTGTTCGTGACCCATCGTACGTAGTGAACGCAATCTGGGCCTAGACGGTAATCGGGGCGGGAAATCGAGGCCTGCCCTACGATTTTACGATTCACCATTGTTCGACACCTTCAGCGTCGCATCGATTCGCTCATCTTAACCTAGGGTTCCGCAAAGCCTGCACCCCAGGCTTTATTATGAGTCGCCGTTAGCGACATGGTCAAAGCTCTGCTTTCCGGATTACCGCCCCACCATTTCTTCGTCGCCGAACGACGGCGTGATTGTAGCCGTTGGTTTGAACGCACCGTTGGCCGGAACAATGTTGCCGTTGCGTAGCGACGACTGAACAATACCCAAAACGTTTTCAATCGTCGCTGACGCGACGGCGATCAACATTTCCCAATTTTCCGTGGATTAAGACCCACGGCTACAATCATTTGACCGCTACGCGGTCGCGAATACAAGATATCTACGGTGCGGACGGAATATTTTCAGCCCCCGCGGAGCAAAGCGGAACGTGGGGTAACGATGCGAAGTCCGAGCGAGCGAGTGAGTGAAAATGACGTCACAGATCTGTGGACGGCAGCTGTGTTATTATTACCGAACCGCTCTATAGGTTCCGCAATTATAAGATATGAAGAGAACATTCTTGCTACTTTCCTGGTTGGTGTTTGCCGCGATCGGGGCGGCGTTGCCCCCGGGCGGCGAGGCCCGGACCGTAAACCCGAACCCCACGCCTTCGCCGACCAGTTTCGAGACGGTCAAGGAGTTTCTGATCACGTCGGCCGCTACGGACTTTAACGAGCACCAGCCGCCGTTTCCCGCGAAGTTTCGCGGCGTAAAGATCGGCCACTTAGGTGACACCACAAAGAGCGGCAGCTACCGGATGTGCGGCGAGTTTCTCCCGGCAGACGGGGGCGATAAGGCCGAGTGGACCGGCTTTGTGACCATTAAGACCTCGGGGTACGAGCAATACATCGGATCGGGCACCACATATTGTAGCGACCAAAAGGTCATCTGGGACACCACCGGCGACCTATCACCTACCCTCAAAAGCCGCCTGGATTCGATAAAGAAAGCAAAATAACCCCTTACATCTAGGAGGAACGACCGAGTCGAAGTTTGGATGGACGAACCTTAGGAATTCGGAACAAGCTACGACTCGCCGGTTGGCCGGATCATTTGCCTGCCGGGACGGTAATTTCGCTTTAGTCGATACTATGACGATGAGAACTTCTATCGGACAAATTGTAGGAAAAGCGATCAAAAATATCGTCGTCTCAGAGAATGACAGATCTCCACGAGTTCAGGTCTTCCTGGTATTCGACGACGAAACATATTTTGAACTTTATGGCGACGACTTTAGCTACGGGAATCATGTTTATCCTGGAACTCTGGAGAACGTGCTCAATTACGCTGGCCGAGGTAAGCCAAGAAATGTCCATGTTCATCCAACACCTGAGAAAGAGACACTTCGCGAGGTAAATGAAGCGTAGTTTCCGACCTCCGCAAACACCGGTGATCCGACGGCTATATTCATCTTCCAAACTCGCAGAAAGATTGACGATCCTCACTAGCTGTGATAATCTATTTCACAGATGCTACGCTCATGCCGCTGTAGCACACGTGTGGTGCAGTTTTTTTGAAAACCCCGGAACACGCGAAAATTATGACAATAAACCGTGTATTATCAGTCGTTTATACCGTTCGAACGGGTCGCCGAACAGCCGCCGAACGCTTCGAACGCTATGATTGCCAGATCGGGCTTAAATATTGCACATAATGGGTTTACGCGATGACGCCGATTGTGGGCGTTCCGCCTATCGCGGGTGAACGGGGCTTAAGATGAGAATGACGTTTAATATTTCAGTGCCCGCCGAAATGCACGCTTACATACTCGAACAGTGTACTTGTGGGTCGACGGTGAGTGAGTACATCCGTTCACTAATCCGACGCGAGCAGCAGCGGCGAAAGGACTACGCCGCCCGGCCCGTCGTGCCGCCGATCAACCGGGCGAACGATTGCATAGTTTTTGCTCAGGCTCTCGATCAGGTGGATAAGCTAAAAGCGATACTTGAGCGGGTAGATACCTACGATGATTAAGCCCACGCCGGGTTAGATCTTGATCTTTGACAATCAAATTTCGCGGATGGCGGCGATTTTAAAGACGGCCTACAGTCAGTCATGCCGAAAGTGACCGGCACGGCATTTGCGATATTACTGGTATAACACTGGCCGCTCATACCGCGGCAGATGATTTTTCCACCGTTCTAGCAGATCGCAACGCGAAAATTCTCGCGCCTAAGCGTGCAGATATTCGCGCTGACGGGGAGGTAATTATGGATTTTGCTCATTTACACTTAATGCTCAATCATGTTCCGGTGCTCGGTGTTATTTTTGCTCTTTTGATGGGCCTTGGGGGCGTTGTCTTCAGGTCAAACCCGGTCATCCGACTCGCCCTTGGCATACTGGTCTTTTCGGCTATCGTTGCTGTTCCGGTTTATCTCACAGGTGAACCGGCTGAAGAAATAGTCGAGAAACTGCCGGGTGTCACTGGAGCGATCACGGAACAACACGAATCCGCGGCCATGCTCTCACTTATTCTGGCTGGCATTTCGGGCTTGTTCGCCCTTTTGACGATGATCTTTGGCCGTGTCTCGAAGGTGCCGGGATTCCTTGTGACTGCAACAATGCTGGTCACGCTCTTGACCACAACTTCGATGATCAGAACAGCCAACCTGGGCGGACAGATCCGCCACACTGAGATCCGGTCCGGAACCCAAAATATTGATACTGTAAGCCCGGAAAAACAGAGGTCAAAAAAGGATGGCGACGATGATTAATTAGAACGGACAGGCTCGCCAATAAACAGATAGTGCCAAAATCTGTGCCCCGGTGTCGGCTCAGCCATCTGTCCAAATAGCTTAAACCAATGTCAAAACTACCGTCGAAGTTGGCTGCCGCACTCAAGACGAAGGAAGTAATTATCGCAGCAATCGCGCTCGCAGGCATCGCGATGCATCTGGTATTTCGCTTTGCGGCCGACCCGAGTCGCACGCTCAACAATATCCCCGTCCAGGAGATACCCCTGCTCGTCTCTCTCATCTGCGGAGTACCCCTGACGATCGGTCTCATCGTAAAAACCTTTAAACTCGAATTCAGTTCCAACCTTCTCGCCGTAATTTCTATCGTGACGGCTGTTTTACTGCAAGAATATCTCGCCGGCACGTTTGTGGTCCTCATGCTGGCTAGCGGTCAGGCATTGGAGGACTACGCCGTACGCAGGGCGTCGTTTGCTTTGGAAGCGCTGGCAAAGCGGCTACCTTCATTTGCTCACAAAAAGCTTGGGGCAACAGTCAATGATGTTCCGCTCGCTGATGTGGCGGCCGGGGACGAAGTTGTCGTCTTCCCGCACGAAACTTGTCCTGTCGACGGCATAGTCGTCGGGGGGAGCAGTTCGATGAATGAATCGTACCTGACAGGCGAACCTTACGTGTTGCCAAAATCTACTGGCTCTGCCGTGCTTTCCGGTGCTATCAACGGCGAAGGTGCCCTGACGATTCGAGCGGAGAAGGTGGCGACGGATTCCCGTTACGCCAAGATAATGGAAGTAATGCGTGAATCAGAACGGCGACGGCCCGAGCTTCGACGACTCGGTGACCAGATCGGAGCGATCTATGCTCCGGCCGCAGTCATTATAGCTATTGCCGCGTGGGTGTTTGGTGGTGATGCTTCGCGATTTTTGGCGGTTCTCGTTGTTGCGACGCCGTGCCCACTCATAATTGGTATTCCCGTGGCGATAATCGGCTCAGTCAGCTTGGCCGCACGCCGCGGAATTATTATTAAAGACCCGGCCGTACTGGAAAAGATCGCTACGTGTAGCGTCGCAATATTTGATAAGACAGGAACGCTAACTTACGGCGAACCAGAGCTTACAGAGGTCATAACCGCCGAAGGGTTTAGCTCCGACGAAACACTGGCCGCCGTCGCGAGTCTTGAACGCTACTCACGGCATCCCCTTGCGGGGGCAATAATCGGTGCCGCAAAAGAGGCTCACCTTACCCTCGATGAGGCGGCAGAGGTCAACGAGACGCCCGGTGCCGGACTCAACGGCGTAATACGCGGACGCACGATCCGCGTTACAAGTCGCAAGAAATTTGGAATTCTTTCCCCCGAAGAGGCTGAGTCGCTTCCGCCTATTGCGGGCGGATTAGAATGTGTCGTTCTTATAGACGACCGGTACGCTGCAACATTGAGATTCCGTGACGAACCACGAGCTGAAGGCAGATCATTTGTTCGTCATCTCGGGCCAAAACACGGATTTGACCGGATCCTGCTGGTGTCAGGTGACCGCGAGAGCGAGGTCGGCTATCTCGCCGAACGTGTCGGCATCACCGAGGTGCACGCTGGGCAGAGCCCGGAACAGAAACTGGAATTGGTAAGACGAGAGACAAAAAATGCCAATACTGTCTTTATGGGCGATGGTATCAACGACGCACCCGCTTTAACTGCGGCAACCGTTGGGATTGCGTTTGGCCAGGGTAGCGACGTAACTGCAGAGGCTGCCGGGGCGGTCATTTTGGAAAGTTCATTGGAGCGGGTAGACGAAATGTTGCATATCGGACGGCGTATGCGTTCGATCGCCCTGCAAAGTGCCGCAGGCGGCGTGGCATTGAGTCTGATCGGAATTACCGCCGCCGCCTTGGGTTATCTGCCCCCTGTCGCCGGGGCTATCACACAAGAAGTAATTGATGTTCTTGCCGTGCTTAATGCTCTGCGTGCCTCGACCACGCCACGCGTCCTGTCCGATCACGATCTTCGACCCGGCTAGGACAAGTTTAGGAGGGCTTTCTTTTTTTCCCTCAGGACGAGCGACAATTCGGCTTCTGCGTCAAAATATCGAGGGCAACTTCTTGGACGACCTTCTTTTGTAAATAGATCGCCATAATTATGCCACGTTGCTTGGGTGACGGGTGTCACTGTTACGGAAGGATGCGAGATGATAGATAATAGAGTTTGAACATTCGAAAAGATCGCTCATTCGAGGGGCCGTGGGCCAAAAAACGAAACATTCCAGATCGAGGCATGGTGAATAATATGAAATCAGCAGTTTACGCCCTCTTAGTGGCCGTGCTCTTTGTAGCCTGCTCATCGCGGCCCATAAGAACAACGGACTCTCTATCAATAAAAACCAAATTGGGTGTTAGCGAAATCTCGCCCGTCGAAGCCAGACCAATGATCGAGGCGGCTTATTCTCAATTTGTCGATGTAAGAACTCGTGAGGAATATACCGCAGGGCACGCCGAGCGGACTCGCAACATACCTCTCGACGAACTCGCGGCCAACCTCGATAAGCTAGAGAGAAATGAGGCGGTATATTTGATCTGCCGCTCCGGCAGCCGTTCAAAACAAGCCGCCCAGATTTTAGTCGATCATGGTTTCC
>JBBRSH010000132.1:0-12070 GCA_038245555.1 Pyrinomonadales bacterium
TCCATTAATGGCACGCCATGGTCGGGTATCGCGCGACTAAATCTTGACGGTACGCTCGACACCACATTTACCTTGCCGACCTTCAGCTCAAACGGGTTCGTAGATACTTTTGCCCTTGGAGAGAATGGGAAGATCTTCGTGGGAAGCTTCTTTACCTATTCGGTCAACGGCCATACCCGAATGGCGATCGCTAAATTGAACAACGATGGCAGCTTCGATCAAACCTTCAATGGAACATTAGGAACAAATGATTGGGTACAAAACATTCGCATTTTGAACGACGGGCGGTTAATGATCGGCGGCAGCTTCAAACTGGTGGATGGAGTGGCTCGGAAGAACGTTGCTATTATGAGCCAGGACGGCGATCTGGACAGTTTTAATATCGACCTCAATGACAGCGTCAACAACCTTGTTCAACAGCCCGACGGGAAAATTCTCGTCGGAGGAGGGATCCGAACTGTTGGCGGCACTCGCCGAGACGACCTCGTTCGGATCGATGTGATCGGAAATCTCGATCCCGCGTTCTACCCTAATTTTGGATCACTTGGAAGCATCAATAGATCGGTTGCACAGGCAGATGGGAAGATCATTGTTGCTGGACGCTTTGATCGCGTTAACAATTTTCGAAGCCCGTATGTCGCGAGGCTCAACCCGGACGGCACTACTGATCAGTCGTTTGTTTCGGATATCAGATTCGTTTTGACAGATGGGTCGGAATCAACTCCAAGCCTGATGTCAATCGCTTTGGAGCCATCAAACAGCATTCTTGTCGGCGGAACATTTACCAGGGTTAGCGGGCTTACGCGAAGCAGTATCGCCAGATTAAATCCGGATGGTTCAGTGGATCCGAGCCTGGACATTGGCGGGACAGGGACTGATCGAGATATCGAGGTAATAACAGAGCAAGCGGACGGCAAGATACTTATTGGCGGGAGGTTTGAGAATCTAAATGGCAGCTCCCAAAACCGTATTGCACGCTTGAACAACAATGGAAGCAAGGACCCCGGTTTCGTATGCGGCGTCAATACCGGAATGTCCCAGTCCGGCGGGCTGAAGGCGATCCTGTTAGACGCAAGTAACAAGATCGTTATCGGTGGCGAGTTCGTAACTGTAAACGGAACGTCTAAAAATCAGATCGCCAGATTAAATATGGACGGCAGCTTAGACTCGACCTTCGTTCCGCCACCTGCGCAATCCGGGTCGCAAGGCGTCGTTCGGAGCCTAATTCTTCAGACGGACGGAAAAATTGTCGCGGGATATTTCGGGATCGATAATAGTCAGTCACTATATGTACGCCGAATGTTATCGAACGGAACATTGGACACGACCTTCTCGGCCAGCAACATAGGAGGCAATGTGTCCGGGGCAGTTGACGACATGGTCGCGCTGCCAAATGGGAAATTACTTATTGCCGGCGCTTTTTCAAACGTTGACGACGCTGGTCGTGGAAATATAGCCCGCCTCACGATCAGCGGCAAACTGGACTACTCTTTTGAATCGAAGAGCGTACCGTCGGAAGTGAAAAACATACTCCTTCGACCAGACGGCAACCTGGTCGTCACAGGATCATTCTCGCAGATCAACGGACAATACCATGTCGGCACTGCCCGATTGTTAATGAACTCCATCGTGCGAAAGCCCTTTTTCGACTTTGATGGTGATAATCGAGCGGACATTTCCGTTTACCGTCCTTCCAACGGTAACTGGTATAAGGTTAACAGCAACGGCGGTGTGGTCAGCGCGACAAAATTTGGTCTGCCGACCGACCTCGTGGCACCGGCCGACTACGATAATGACGGCAGAACAGATATTGCCGTTTTTCGGGATGGATCTTGGTACGTGCTTAACAGCAGCAACTCCTCTGTCCGCGTCGAAAACTTCGGCGTGTCAGACGATCGTCCAATACCCTCGGACTTTGACGGCGACGGTCAGATCGATATTGCGGTATTCCGCCCCTCCGAAGGAAACTGGTATATTCTCGGCAGCCATGACGGATTTTCTGCCTACCACTTCGGGGCGAGCGGCGATATCCCTCTGATCGCTGATCAGGACGGTGACGGCAGATCTGAAATCACAGTCTGGCGCCCTACCGACGGTGTTTGGTATTCGCTTAACCTCGCAGATGGTGGTTTTCAGAACGTCAAATTCGGAACTTCCGGAGACATCCCAGTGCCCGCAGATTTTGATGGCGACGGAAAAACAGACATAAGTGTCTACCGACCGTCCGCAGGTTATTGGTATATTCTACAGAGTCAGAATGGGTTTCTGTCAGTTCCCTTTGGAATAGAAGAGGATATCCCGGTTCCGGGCGATTATGACGGCGACGGGAAATCAGACGTTGCAGTGTGGCGGCCGTCGGCTGGAGATTGGTTCTTTTCGCTCAGTTCCAGTGGTTTCCAGAGGATCCATTTCGGGTTGAATGGAGACCAGCCGGTTCCTGCGTGCTTCGTCCGCTAATCCAAAAAGTAAAACTACATTAAACGGAATATCGGAGGACGAGCGGTCCAAATATGTGAGCGGCGTTCGGGTCGCCACCCTATCTTTGTTCTTGTTTCATCGCAACGGGTAACTTAAACTATCGAAATTTCAGGTTCAAGACGGTGCACTGTCGACGTCTCAAATCTTCGCCGACGGTACGTCCGACCTCGTCGTGAGGACCGTGACGCTCGGGGCGTCGGCTCCTGATTGACGCGTTGACGGTTGAATCCTGCCGCTGATACCGCTCTTGCTTACGCGGGCCTTCGCAAATAGAGCCTTGATCGTGCGAAAAAAACGTGATCGTGATACAAAGTAGGAACTATTTTCGCCACAACAAGATGGAGGATTTTATTATGTAGACAGCAACTGGATGAAAACTGGAGAGGTAATACTTCACCGCGCGAGGGCGGAGGATGCGGAGAAGTTGGGGCGGATCTGTTTTGAGGCGCTTAAGACGATTTCTGAGGCGCAAGGGTTTCCGGCTGACTTTGCGTCGGTTGAGGCGGCGACGGGGCTGATGACGGTGATGATGAGGCTGCCAACCGCGTTTCGCGGCAATTAGCCACGCCGTTTACGACGTGGATCAGGTGATCCGGACGTTTGGGAGGGCGTTTTAACGTTCTTGTTTGCTCCACGGACCTTAGCCGCCGTTACCACGCCCTTAAGGGCGGCTAATTGGCCTTCGGGATTTTCCGATGCCTCATCGCTCGTATTTCTTCCAAACGGTTGAAAATTGCACCTTTTCGATGTGCTCCTTTTGATTCTCGATATATTCAACAACCCATTTCAGTTCCCGCGATCCAAAACTCACGATGCCGTAACCGCGTTGCCATTCGAGAGCGTTCGGCTGAATCTCGTGATTAATGTAATGCGAACTCCCGCCTTTTAATTTGCCAACCCTGGCCGAAACGAGGAGGTTCGGCTGGAGGCGTACGGCGATATTAACGTGCGTCTCGTTCCCGCCTATCGAATGAAGATACGCTCGGGGCGTTTCGATAATTTTGTGTTGAAGGTAGTGATATAGCCGGTCTTCGATCTTGGGTGTAATCATCGGCAGGCTCGTCTTGTTGTGCCAAGTGATATGGAAATTAATCTCGGAATAGACGCTATCGGGCATTAGGCGTTTTAGGTTGAGGCAAGGACGATAAATCGCCCTAAGAATTAATTAGCGTTACGTTACCACGCCCTTAAGGACGTGGCTAATTGCCCTTCGGGCTTACCGGAACTAAGGCCAAAGATAAGTTTCGAGGCAACACCAGCAATGAATAGACCTTGAGTCTAAAGCCGCAAGTCGGATAAACTCGTTTCGGGCACTTTTTCATGAGAAGCATTCATGTCTTTTTCTTGGAACTTTTCAAATTTTTAGGTCGTAAGAAATTCTTGACAGGGCGGGTTTTGGTGCTTTGTTGGTATCGGCCTAAGGCGTTTCGATTCCGGGGGAAACTTTTTTGGAAGCATTAAAGACTTTGTCGGACCTTAATGGTGCTGAACTCGTGCGTCGGGCGCGGGCTGGGGATGGGACTGCTTGGGAAGAGGTTGTTTCGGCCTATTCGCGACGCATCTTTAACCTGGCTTACCGGTTCACATCGAGCCCGGACGCGGCAGAGGACCTGACGCAGGAAGTTTTTATACGCATCTACCGGACGCTTGATCAGTACGATGCGAAGCAGGGCGATCTTTCGAATTGGTTGATGCGGCTCGCCCGCAATTTGATAATTGACGATTACCGCCACCGGCAGCGTAATCCGCAGAATTCGATGGCCGATGCGGTTGACGACCATTCGTATCATTTGAGAGCGGTTGGAACGTCGGCCCAAAAAGAGATCGAACGAAAGGAGTTGGCAGGCCAGGTCCAGGAGGGCATCGACAAGTTGCCGGAAGACCTAAGGACGTGCGTCATCCTGAGAGATATCGAGGAGTTGACGTATCAAGAGATCGTCGAGGTTTTGAAAATCCCTGAAGGAACTGTCAAATCGCGCATCAATCGCGGACGAATTGAGCTGGCGAAAATACTGAGGCGAATGCGCGTAGTAACGATATAGATAAATTGGGGGCAAGGAGCAAAAATCGGTTTGATGGGGCGTCACAGAAATACAAGGGGTAAGAGGTTATGAATATCGAGAAGCAAAATACGGTCAATTGCTCGCAGTTTGAGGAACTGCTGACCGACTATTTGGACAAGGCATTGGATGCGAGGACAAACAAGTCTGTAGCCGAGCACGCTATCGGCTGCCCGCTCTGCCATTCACTTCTCAACGACGTAAAGGAATCGATGGAAGTTTGCCGCGCGATCGCGGAGCCAAAAATGTCGATGACGCGGCTTGAGGCACGCGTTTTGTCGATGACGATGCCGGAGACGGCGATGATGTGTGAGGATTTTGAAGGTTATTTAACGGATTACCTTGATGGGTTTCTGCCGGCCGCCATATTCCATCGTTGGGAACGGCACGCAGTGCTCTGCGGCACATGCGAAGACCTGCCGGGAATGGTCGTTCGCTCGATCGCCGCGTGTTACACATACAAGATGGACGAACTCCCGATCCCGGCCGGCCTGCATGACAAAATACTCCAGGTAACGATAGGTACGGCTGAGGCTGCCGAGGTCCGGGCTTCGTGGATCGATCGGCTGAGGGAAACAGTTCGCGGATTTAGTTTCCCCATTCCAATTCCACAAATGGCCTCGGTTGCGATGATGCTCTTCTTCGCGTTCATGTTCTTTAGCCAGACGGTATCGGCAGACGGTTCGATAACGAACGTCTATGCCAAGAGTGTCGAGCTTGCCGAAGAAACGTATAAGCAGAGCGCGGCGGCGTGGAACGGGAAGGAAACTGATCCGGTTTTAAAGGCAGATCCGGTGACCGGAACAACCTTTGTGGATCACGAGGACAATAAATAATGAATTGTGCATATCACACCCAGAACGGGGCAGTCGTGAATTGCAACGGATGCGGCAAGCCGCTGTGTCCGGCCTGCGATCACCGCATTAAGGGATTTCCCTTTTGCCAGGACTGCATTGTTCAGGGTGTCGATCTTCTGCGGCAGCATAACCAATCAAATTACGTGCCTTTTGTTAAGAAACGTACTTCCCCGTTTCTGGCGACGATCCTGTCCGCGGTTTGTCCGGGCCTGGGAGCGGCGTACAACGGTCAAACGACCAAGGCGATAGTTTATTTCTCGGTTTTCGTGGGCCTCTTTCAGATGGCCATTCTGACAAAGACGCCGCTTTTTGTGTTTGGATTTATGGGGATGTGGGGCTTCGCCGCACTTGATTCGTGGAGAACCGCGTCGATGATCCGGTCCGGGGTGACGCCGGATGTAGCGGAAGACATTCTCGTCAAGCGATTTTCGGGTAATCCAAAGCTTTGGGGCGTTGTACTTACGGTGCTGGGGCTGACCTTTGTCTTTCAACGCTTTTTCAACTTGGAATTTCTGATGCGGGGCATCCTGCCGCTAATGCTGATCGGGCTTGGTTTTTACCTGCTCCGTAGTTTTATCTTCAAGTCGAAGACAGAAGAGACTATCTATTCAGCAGCCCGCGGCGATGCCGCCTCGACCAGCTTTGCACTGACACAGTCGAGTTATCAAAACCGGGAGCCCGAGTCCTCATCCGATTTTGCTACACGCTCGCGGTTTGGAAGTTGGCGGGACAGATAGGTTAAAGTATTTGAAGTTTAGGAGTACTAATTAATATGCCGGTTTTTGTTAAAGCAGCATCTGTCCTGGGAAGCATCGTGGTAGTGATCGCCCTCGTCATTACATTGCTGAAAACACTGATCGCCTTCGTTGGATTTATTTCGATCGCCATCAAAATAATTATCGTTTTGATGTTCGTGATCGTCTTCATCGGCGTTGGCTTCCTTGTGTTTAAGGCGTGGCAAGGCAAGCGTAAAAGCACGGATTGACCTAGCGGTTTTGACCCGTTTACAAGTGCCCGCGCAGTTGGCATGCGATGAAAGCTTGCCTTTTGCGGGCATTTGTGCTTTTATTAATGATGCAATTAGGTAATAAAATCAGAATAGAGTTTACTTTCCTAAAAAATACGAGAGTGCAGTTTACTTTCTAGTAACTCTTGTTCAAGGTTTCGCGTTAGTCGCTCGCGGCTGAACCTGCGTGATTCCCGCGTGCCGAAACGATGGATTTTCGGTGCGAGATCATTATAAGGAGCTTTAAAGCACTATGCAGAAAAACGACAAGTCTTATACTTTTCTTTTATCTCATACATCAAAAAATAAAATATATATTCGTAGAGTCGAGATCTCTAAGCAATTATTACACTTCGGTTCGATCAGCGTATTTCTTCTCACCGGCTTGACCGTGTTAAGCCTCGGACTCGGCGGAATTCTAAAGGCCACCGTTCTTGCAAAATCGATCGACGATCGCAGCATGATGGCAAAAATGTCATCCCCCGCCGCCCAACCCGCACGGGATATTGAATATCAACGACCTGTTCTTTCAGGTGATGTGTCCGTCAACAGCGGTGGCCCGGTCTTAGCCGACGATTCCGACCCGGAAGACGCCGCGCTTGACGCCCAATTGAAATCGATATCGGCAGTAATGAATCCGACATTTCTCCCGAGTGTCTGGCCTCACGTTGGCAAGATCAACAACGAATTTGGTTTTCGCCGTAACCCGTTTGGCGGTCGCACGTACGAGTTTCATCCTGGCATGGACATTGACGGCGAACGCGGCGAACAGGTCCTGGCACCTGCCAACGGCACCGTGATAAAGGCCGCTTATACCGGCGGCTATGGCAACATGATCGAGATCGATCACGGCAACGGGCTGACGACACGCTACGGCCACCTTTCGAAGATCGAGATCGCGGTTGGCGACACGGTAACTCGCGGTGAATTGATCGGCTTGATCGGTTCAACCGGTCGCTCGACAGGCCCTCATCTCCATTTCGAGCTGCGTTTCAATGCCCGTTCGATAAACCCACGGCACTTCCTGCCGCAGGAACCGATTCAGATCACAAAGGGCGGCAACTAGTCCTTAGTGAATTTCATAAAAAAGCGAGCCAGATCGATGGCTCGCTTTTTTGTTGAACGACGTTCGTCGGGACTAATCCCCGGTGTCAGATCAATCCGCTGCCCCTTCTTACTTTACTTTTGCGACAAACTCACTTTTGATACCAAACCGGGTCTCCAATTCACGCAGACGTTCCCTATCGGAAGCGATTTTACTTCAGTTCAACCTCAATCGAGGAGCGATAGCATGAATTGATGAATGATTGCTGTCCACAGATCTCGCGATTATTTTTCTTTACGCGCGGGACCACGGACCGTATACTAATCTGGAACTGGAACGTTCGGAATAGGTGGGTTGATTGGAGGGCTTATGAAGGTATTCTCGACTGCAGTTTTAGTATCGATCGTTGCGTTGTCTTTACTATTTGTTTATTGCGACGCGGAGGCCGCGAAGGCCGAAGGCAAATCACTGACGCCCATGGGCCTCGAAAGAACGACACGTCCCGAGAGCGTCGCGAACCCTGGCGTTATTCCACATGTTGCGAGCGACTTTGACGGGGATGGTATATCAGACAAAGCATTCTACCGACGCGCGCAAAGTAAGTGGTTTTGGAGGCCCAGCTCGGACATTAATGGGACATTGCATACCTTTACTTTTGGAAACTCTACCGATGTGCTCGTCCCCGGAGATTACGACGGAAACGGTACGACAGATTTTGCCGTGTTTCGACCGTCCGATGGAACATGGTACATATCTTCAGGCGGCCCTTCCTTCTCGGCAACCAAGTTTGGCCTTTCAACCGATCTGCCAACGCAAGGCGATTTTGACGGTGACGGCAAGACTGATATAGCGGTTTACCGCCCTTCGACTGGAACGTGGTACATCCTGGGCTCGACAGCAGGTTTTTCGGCAACAAGATTCGGATTGGACGGTGACAAGCCGGTCGCGGGGGACTACGACGGTGACGGAAAAGCGGACATCGCCGTTTTCCGTCCGTCCGACGGAAATTGGTATGAGCTTTGTAGCACCGCCGGGTTTGTCAACACTCACTTTGGCATTTCGACCGATAAGGTCACACCGGGCGATTACGACGGCGACGGCAAGACGGACATTTCGGTCTTTCGGCCTTCGACCGGTGACTGGTATCAGCTCCGGAGCATGACCGGGTTCTACACTCTCAATTTCGGCGTCCAGGGCGACATTCCGGTGCCGGGCGATTACGATGGGGACAAAAAGACGGACATTGCCGTAATCAGGCCGGACCCGAATACGCAGACCAATGCCGTTTGGTATATTATGCGGAGCGCAGCGGGATATTTCACAATCCCGTTTGGAAACCCTCCGGCCGACGACCCAATTCCGGAGTTCTACGTGCCGCTTCAGTGATCAGGCCCTTTTATCCATTTATGCGATGCCGGGGCCACATCTCCATTTCGAGCTGCGTCTTAATGCCCGTTCGATAAACCCTCGGCATTTCCTGCCGCAGGAACCGGTACAGATCACAAAGGGCGGTAACTAAGTCCAACCGTATTTGTTTCAGAAAGCGAGATGTTCTCAATCTCTCTTTTCTTGCATTTGGACTTAGGTTTGCGGAGGATTACTATCTATCTAGCATTCTTTGGATTTCAATAAGTCACTAGGAAAATTCATTTATGATACGGAATAAAAAGAGTCTTTTGACGTTTTTGCTGATTTCATCCGTCGTACTCACCGCGGCTCCGTTCACATTTGCGGTGGACGAAGGCATGTTCACACCGGACCAGATCGCTTCCCTGCCGCTCGCAAAACGCGGATTGAAGATCAAGCCGTCAGACATTTACAATCCGGGCGGCGTTGGGCTGACCGATGCGATCGTTAGGTTAAGCAGCGGATGCACGGCGGAGTTTGTTAGTGCGGACGGGCTGATATTGACCAATCATCATTGTGGTTTTGATGCTCTGGTGTCGGCTTCGACCCCGGAAAAGGACTTGGTTGAAACCGGATTCAATGCCGGCAATCGGGCTGGCGAATTCTCGGCCAAGGGATTTACGATCCTATTAACGCACCGGATCGAAGATGTCACAGCAAAGGTCAAGGCCGGCACTGAATCTCTGAGCGGTACAAACCTCGCGGACGCGTTAAAGAAGAACAGCGAAGCCCTTAGAGTCGCCGAGCAGGCAAAGGTTCCCGCGGGATCGACGATCGCCGTTACCGCGATCGAGACCGGTTATTTTTACTACCTCTATCAAACCAGCGAGATCAGGGATATTCGTGTCGTTTTCGCACCGCCACGCAACATCGGCGTTTACGGCGGCGACCCGGACACTTTCGAATGGACGCGTCATACGGGTGATTTTACGTTTCTCCGGGCCTACGTTGCTCCGGATGGTTCACCAGCGACGTATTCGCCGCAAAATGTGCCGTACAAACCGAAAAAGTTTCTCACTGCCAGCCTCGCGGGGTTGAAAGACGGCGATTTTACTTTTGTGCTTGGATTTCCCGGCGGCACGACGCGTTATCGCGAGAGCCAGTCGATCAATTACGCTCGTGACGCCAGCTTTCCGCTGCTATACAAGTGGCAGCGTGCGGTGAGCGACGCTCTTAAGACGATCGGCCAGAGCGACGAAGCCAAGCGGATATCCCATCAGACCGACATCGAACAACTCGATAATACTCGTAAGTTATATGAGGGCGGCGAACATCGGCTAAAGCTCGCCCAGGTCGTCGAAGCCCGTCAAGCTGAGGAAGCACGGCTCGCGACTTGGATCGCCGCGAGTCCCGACCGTCAAAAGAAATACGGTTCGATACTTCCGGACTTTAAGTCGCTTTACGGAGAGATCTACGGTGCACAGCGACGAGACGCGATCATGCGACGTTTTCCGGACCCGCGGTGGACACCCGTTTTTAGCCAGTTGGTGAATGCGGCCACCGCCGTTAAGGAGGGTCACAAACCGACAGACACTGAATTGGGCCGTATGAGGCGTGCTCTCCAGAGTCGCGAAGGCTATGTAGAACGAGAGGTCATCAAGTTCTTTCTAAAACAGCTGGACGAGTTGCCTGCTAACCAGCGTTTTGCTACCGCCGATACCAAATTTGAGAACAAAATGGGTAAGGAACGGCGTGACCTCGAAGCAGCATTTGCCGCCAAGGTCGCTGAAGGACCTCTCGTCGATCCCGCCAAGATGCTCGAAATTTATTCTATGTCGTGGAATGATATCAAGGCGCAGCACCCGTTTGTCGCGGGTCTCGTCGAGGAACGAAGTGCACTTACAGATCGCACTATTAAGCTTGTCGACCAAACGGACCGGCTTCGCCCGCTCTATATGGAAGCGATGGCTGCGATGAAGGGCGTCAAACCTTATCCGGATGCCAATTTTACGATGCGTTTCACCTACGGCAACGTTAAAGGCTATCAGTCGCGCGAAGCCGAATTTCGCACGCCGTTCACGACGATGAAGGGCATGCTCGAAAAGGACACGGGCGAGAATCCGTTCGACGCCCCACAAAAGCTCAGGGACCTGCAGGCAGCTCAAGATTTTGGCCGTTACGGCGAAGGCGGCACGGTTGTGCTCAATTTTTTGACAACGACCGACATCATCGGTGGTAACAGCGGATCGCCGATCCTAAACGGCAACGGAGAGCAGGTCGGCATTGTCTTTGACGGCAATTACGAGGGTCTCGGGAACGATTTTTACTTCGACCCGGACGTCAATCGCACCATTTCGGTCGATATTCGCTACGTAATGTTCGTAACCGAAAAATTTGGAAACGCCAAATGGGTCACCGACGAAATGAAAACCGTCGGCGGTGCGAAAGCGAAGGCTGTCGGCGCAGTTGCGGGGTTCAATTCCGATAGGCTAAAAAATCAGGACGATCGGAACGTAATTAAGCGCGTAATACCGTAAATAGCTATAGTTTCAATTGCCTCCAGCTTTAGCTGGAGGATAGGTGTTAATAAACAGCTTAGGCTTTAGCCGAATTCCGAGAAAAACTTTTTCCTTTGGCTTAGACTATCTGTGTTTTGCGGCTATAGGCGGCTAAAGCCAATCGGAATGCTATTTCTGACGTTTGGCTAAAGCCCCAGCTTTTTTGGCATTTGACCTCCACTTAAAAGTGGAGGCAATTGTAAAAGAGCTTTTGAAGGGCCTCGCTCGACTAAGGAGGGCTGCGTTTAGCAAGGAGATCGCTATGAATGACCGACCGGACCCGACGGGCAAAAAAACTCCCCTTTCACGCCGTAATTTTATCAAAACTTCGACGCTCGCCGCTGGTGCCGGTCTGACCATCGTCCCGTGGGTCCGGGCATTAGGCGATGAACCGGCCATTGATGCCCAAACTCCTCTTCCGATGGCTTCAGACGTCCACCTAAATCTACTCGACGGAAAGGCACTGAACCTCGACACGGGCGTCAGTTTTGGCGTGCCGTGGTCGCAGGGCGCGGTAAAACGGGGAGCGACTTTTTCGTTAGCTTCGCAAGGTAAGCGGTTACCTGTCCAGTCGTGGCCGTTAGCCTATTGGCCTGATGGCTCGATCAAGTGGATGGGTTACGCCACGGTTGTGCCCGCTGGGTCTGCCGGTCCGGTGACTTTATCGCCGGGAGTATCCGATGCCTCAGGGGATGTTAAAGTCACGCACAACTCCAAAA
>JBBRSH010000133.1:0-11901 GCA_038245555.1 Pyrinomonadales bacterium
AGACGAGCCGTACCACCGACGTGGAATGTTCTCATTGTGAGCTGTGTTCCCGGTTCGCCGATGGACTGTGCAGCGATAACGCCGACCGCCTCACCGATCTCGACCGTGTTGCCGGTAGCCAGGTTGCGGCCGTAACATTTAACGCAAATTCCGCGACGCGATTCACAGGTCAGTGCCGAGCGGATGCGAACTTTCTGCAGGCCGGAGAGCTGCACCTGAGCACCGAGATCCTCATCGATCTCGATATTCGCAGCCACGATCACCGAGCCGTCAACCGGATCGATAATATCGTCGAGCGACGTGCATCCGACGATTCGATCGCGAAGGCTTTCGACCTCTTCACCATTTCGGATGATCGCCTCGGCCCAGACACCGCGGAGCGTTCCGCAATCCTGTTCGGAAACGATAACGTCCTGAGCAACGTCGACCAGCCGGCGAGTAAGGTAACCCGAGTCGGCCGTCTTGAGCGCCGTATCGGCGAGTCCCTTTCGGGCACCGTGCGTCGAGATGAAGTACTGCAAAACGTCGAGGCCCTCGCGGAAATTCGCAAGGATCGGATTTTCGATGATCTCACCAGACGGTTTGGCCATTAGGCCGCGCATGCCGGCAAGCTGTCGGATCTGAGCTTCGGAACCTCGGGCACCTGAGTCGGCCATGACGAGGATCGGGTTCAATTCTTTACGCTCTTTTTCACGCGTGTGCATGGCCTTGAACATTTCCTTCGCAACGCGGTCCGTCACCTCCGACCAGATGGCCGTTACCTTATTGGTACGCTCCATATCGGTCATCGTCGCGTCTTCGTATTGCAAACGGAGCTTGTCGACTTCTTTCAGCGCGTCTTCGATAATGCCTTTCTTGCTGGCCGGCGTGACCATGTCATCGATGCCGATGGAAACGCCCGCCTTTGTTGCGTAAAGGAATCCCATGTTCTTGAGATCGTCGAGAAGAGCGACCGTCTGATCATGACCGAGTTTCAAGTGACAAAACGTAACTAGCGACTGCAAACCTTTCTTCTTCAGCGTTCCATTGATATACGGAAGTCCGTCACGGGTCAGGCGTTCGTTAAGAATCGCCCGGCCGGCGGTCGTTTCAATGATCATATCGACCTTTTCGCGAACGTTGGCACGCATCACGTCCTGGTTGCTGTGTTCAAGCGAAAGATCGATCAGATCGCCGCGCCAGCGAAGGCGTATCTTCGTCTGTGTCTCGATGACACCCGCGTCGAGAGCAAGCAGGGCATCCTCGATCGAGTTGAACGCCTTGTTTTCGCCCCTCAATTCGTCACGGCCAAGAGTCAGGTAGTAACAACCAAGGACAATGTCCTGCGACGGAACCGTTATCGGTTGGCCGCTCGCCGGGCTGAGCAGGTTGTTCGACGCGAGCATCAGGACACTCGCTTCGATCTGTGCCTCGGGCGAAAGAGGAATATGGACCGCCATCTGATCGCCGTCGAAATCGGCGTTGA
The DNA here is from genome assembly GCA_038245555.1 of Pyrinomonadales bacterium. GTDB lineage: Bacteria > Acidobacteriota > Blastocatellia > Pyrinomonadales > Pyrinomonadaceae > OLB17. The sequence goes on from JBBRSH010000133.1 coordinate 1,466, forward strand.
ACGCCGTGCAGACGAGCGGGTGGATCTTGATTGCCTTACCCTCAACCAGGACTGGCTCAAAAGCCTGGATACCCAAGCGGTGAAGCGTCGGCGCACGGTTCAGGAGGACCGGATGCTCGCGAATGACTTCCTCGAGAATGTCCCATACGATCGGCTCCTGCCGCTCGACCATCTCGCGAGCCTGCTTAATTGTTGCGGCATGCGCATCCTTTTCAAGTTTGTTGTAAATGAACGGCTTGAAAAGCTCAAGCGCCATTTTCTTTGGCAGCCCGCACTGATGAAGTTTCAGCTCCGGCCCGACCACGATCACCGAGCGTCCTGAGTAATCGACACGTTTTCCGAGAAGATTCTGACGGAAACGTCCCTGTTTGCCTTTCAACGTTCCCGAAAGCGATTTGAGCGGACGATTGTTCGCTCCACGAAGGACACGACCGCGACGTCCATTATCGAACAACGCGTCAACTGCTTCCTGCAGCATGCGCTTTTCATTGCGGACGATAACCTCTGGAGCACGAAGTTCGATCAGCTTCTTCAAGCGATTGTTACGGTTGATCACGCGGCGGTACAGATCGTTGAGATCCGATGTCGCGAAGCGGCCGCCGTCGAGGGGCACAAGCGGGCGAAGTTCCGGCGGAATGACCGGGATCACGTCGAGGATCATCCAGTCGGGATGATTGCCCGAACGCAGGAACGAGTTCGAGACTTTCAGTCGTTTCGAATACTTGAGTTTTTTCTGTTGCGAGGTTTCTTCACGCATTTTACCGCGGAGGTCCTCAACCAGTTCCGCGATGTCGATCTTTTGGAGAAGGTCCTTGATCGCCTCGGCGCCCATTTTGGCGACGAACTGATTTGGGTAGTCGCGCGTTAGCTCACGAAAACGCTCGTCGGTCAGCAGGTCCTTTTGCTTGAGTTCCGGGACATCGCCTTCGTCGACCACGATGTAGGTTTCAAAGTAAAGGATCTTCTCGAGGTCGCGCAGGGTGATATCGAGCAAATGGCCGATTCGCGACGGCAGTCCTTTAAAGAACCACACGTGCGAACAGGGAGAGGCAAGCTCGATGTGTCCGAGCCGTTCGCGTCTCACCTTCGACTGCGTCACTTCGACACCGCACTTATCGCAGATGACGCCGCGGTGTTTCATCCGCTTGTATTTTCCGCAGAGACATTCCCAGTCCGAGACCGGGCCGAAGATGCGGGCACAGAACAGGCCGTCACGCTCGGGTTTGAACGTTCGATAGTTGATCGTTTCCGGCTTGGTGACCTCACCGTGCGACCACGAACGGATCTTGTCCGGTGACGCGAGGCTGATGCGGATCGCCTCATAGTTCGCGGTCAATTGTGTTTTGCTTTCGTTATTAAATCGAAACATATATCTCCACTAATACTCTCTGTCCCACTGTCCCAGCACTTTCCCACATCAACAGATCAGGGGTTTTTGAAACGGCTGTCCCACTGTCCCGGCGATCTCCCGCAATACAAATGCGGAGCCGGGCAGCGGACCTTTCCGGATCTAGTCGACCCCGACCAACGCGTCCACTCCGGCAACAACTTCGTCCGGATCGATCTCATCTTCCTGGATAAGCTCAACATCGAGACACAAGCTCTGCAGCTCGCGAACAAGAACGTTGAACGATTCGGGAATGCCTGGCTCGAAGTTCGAAACACCCTTAACGATGGTTTCGTAGATCTTCGAGCGTCCGGCAACGTCATCGGATTTGCATGTCAGCAATTCCTGCAGGATATGTGCCGCACCGTACGCCTCAAGCGCCCAAACCTCCATCTCTCCGAAACGCTGTCCGCCGAACTGTGCTTTACCACCGAGCGGCTGCTGCGTGATCAGCGAGTACGGGCCGATCGAGCGGGCATGGATCTTGTCGTCGACCAAGTGCGAGAGCTTGAGCATATAAATGTAACCAACGGTCACCTTTTGCTCGAACTGCTCACCGGTCAAACCGTCATAGAGACGCGTCTTGCCCGAAAGTCCGACCGATGGCGGCAGGCCCAACTCGTCGTACTTGCGATTGGCCTGGCTGATGTAGCCCTTGATCTCCTCTTCACTTGCTCCGTCAAAAACCGGGGTCGCAAAGTGCAGGCCGAGAACGCGTGCAGCCCATCCGAGATGTGTCTCGAGGATCTGTCCGACGTTCATTCGCGACGGCACGCCGAGCGGATTGAGAACGATCTCAACCGGAGTTCCGTCCGGCAAGTACGGCATATCTTCTTCCGGAAGAATGCGGGCAATGACGCCCTTGTTTCCGTGGCGTCCGGCCATCTTGTCGCCAACCGAAAGCTTACGTTTCATGGCGACAAATACCTTGACCATCTTGATCACGCCCGGGGGCAGCTCATCGCCTTGCTTGAGCTTTGTGATCTTCTCGTCATAAATGTCGCGAAGAATGTTGATCTGGCGTTCGGTCCGCTGCTCGTATTCCTTGACCTCTCCGGAGATGTCTATCGAGCCCGATGCAACGTCCGCCTTGCGAAGGTGTTTGATCTCGATACTGTTGAGAACTTCGCGAGTTAGCGTTTCACCCTTCTTGATCAGTACGTCCTTACCATCGACCAGATCTTTGGACAGCTTTCGACCGTCAAAGAGTTCGTAGATACGCTCATCGCGCTGTTCCTGGAGAATGCGGATCTCGTCATCGAGGTCGCGGTGGAGATCTTCTTCCTCCATTCCCTCGATATCAAGGCTTCGTTCGTCCTTGTCCTGGCCTTTGCGTGTGAATATCTGAACATCGACCACTGTTCCGTCGATTCCTGGCGGGCAGTTCAAGCTGGCGTCTTTAACATCGCCGGCTTTTTCGCCAAAGATCGCACGAAGGAGTTTTTCTTCGGCCGTCAGCTGAGTTTCGCCCTTTGGCGTTACCTTGCCTACCAGAACCGAGCCAGGTTTGACTTGGGCACCGATCCTGATGATGCCGCTCTCGTCGAGATCGCGGAGCATGTTTTCACCGATATTTGGAATATCACGCGTGATCTCCTCGGGGCCGAGTTTTGTGTCGCGAGCCTCGATCTCAAGTTCCTCAATGTGGATCGACGTATAATAGTCGTCCTTTACCATATGCTCGGAGACCAGGATCGCGTCCTCAAAGTTGTAGCCGCGCCAAGGCATAAATGCCACAAGCACGTTTCGACCGAGTGCGAGTTCGCCGCGATCGGTGCACGGGCCGTCGGCGATAACCTGGCCTTTCTTGACCCGCTCGCCGACCTGAATGATCGGACGCTGGTTGATACAAGTGTTCTGATTAGAACGTTTGAATTTGACCAGACTGTAGATGTCCGCCGTCACCTCGCGAGAGATCGTTCCGTCGACCTGATGGTCGGCCTTGACGATAATTCGTTCAGAGTCAACGTAGTCGACCACACCGTCACGTTTTGCGATGACCACAGCACCCGAATCTCGAGCCGCGATCTTCTCCATTCCCGTGCCGACGTAAGGCGACTCGGCGCGAAGCAGAGGCACCGATTGACGCTGCATGTTCGAACCCATAAGGGCACGGTTGGCGTCATCGTTTTCGAGAAACGGAATAAGGCTTGCCGCCACCGAAACGAGCTGTTTCGGCGAAACGTCCATATACTGCGTGTCCATCCGGTCGGCGGTGATAAATTCACCCTTTTGCCGCGCGGCGTTACGTTCATTTACGAAATTACCCTTATCATCAAGCTCGATGTTTGCCTGGCCGATGATCCATTTATCCTCTTCCCACGCGGTCAAATAAAACGGCCACGGCTCAAACTCGGCGATCTTGCCGCCCTTGATCTTGCTGTTTGCGGCTTCGACATCTTCGAGCGGAACGTGCTGGCGCGGTTTGAATTTTGTGTCACCGCCATTTTGGATGCGGACGTATTCGATCACTCGGCCGTCGACAACGCGGCGGTACGGCGATTCGATAAATCCGAATTCGTTGATCCGGGCAAAACACGAAAGCGACGAGATCAGTCCGATGTTCGGGCCTTCAGGCGTCTCGATCGGACAAATACGGCCGTAGTGCGTCGGGTGCACGTCGCGGACCTCAAATCCTGCACGCTCACGTGACAGACCGCCTGGTCCGAGTGCCGAGAGACGGCGTTTGTGCGTGATCTCCGACAGCGGATTGGTTTGGTCCATGAACTGCGAAAGCTGCGACGAGCCAAAAAACTCACGAACCGCGGCCGTCACCGGCTTAGCATTGACCAGGTCGCGGGGCATCGTCGTGAACATGTCCTGCTGGATGGACATTTTCTCCTTGATAGCCCTTTCCATTCGCTCCAAACCTATTCGGAACTGATTCTCGAGCAGTTCGCCCACCGCGCGTACGCGGCGGTTTCCGAGATGATCGATGTCATCCTGGCTGTAATGCTCGCTGTCCCTTTTCATCCGCAAGAGATAATTGACGACCTCGACGAAGTCGCCTGCTTTCAGCAGCGGATCGGTGATACGGTCGCGCTCGGGCCGGCCCATCTTAATGTTGAACTTGAGACGGCCGACCCGTGAAAGGTCGAAACGCCGCACGTCGAAAAACATTCCTTCCAGAAGCCGGTAAGCTGTCGGAACAGTCGGCGGGTCGCCCGGCCGCATTTTACGGTAGATCTCAAGGAGTGCATCGACCGGTTTACTGATCGCATCCTTTTTGAGCGTTGTTGAGATGATCTCGCCAATAACGTCACGCTTCGGGAAGAACACCTCGAAACCGGCAACGCCCTCTTCGACGATCTGTTGGAGTTTGGGAGCCGTGATCTCGGTATTTGATTCGATGATCACTTCGCCAGTCTCTGTATTGACGACATCGTCCAGTGCGTAAACGCCTTCGAAATCCGCTGACGCTACCGCAACCTTCTCAACGCCCATCCGGCGGAGTTCGGTGATCGCCAGCTTAGTGACTTTCTTTCCGTTACGAGTTACTTCTTCTTTCTTATCCTTTATATCTTCGTCAGCACGCATACCGACGAGATTTGAATCGCCTTCCGGCTTTACCCGAAGGAAGAGTTTGCCTTTTTCGCTGACCACCTCGTCAACGACATAGAACAGTTTCAGAATGCTCGAATTAGGATAATCCGCACCCTTAACAACCTCTTCAAGAATGCTGTCCGAGACAGTCTTCATGTCGATCTGCGGATTGAGCCAGAGTCCCAGTGCCCGTAAAAAGATGGTTGCGATGATCTTGCGTTTACCGAGGCGTGCGTGGAGGATTCCCTTTTGGTCGTATTCGAATTCGACCCACGAACCCCTATAAGGGATTATCTTTGCCAGATACTCGTCGCGGTCGCCCTTGAAAAATACGCCCGGGCTTCGGTGAAGCTGAGAAACGATGACACGCTCGGTACCATTAATAATGAAGGTACCGTTATCCGTCATCAGCGGGATCTCACCAAAAAAGACATCCTCTTCTTTGATATCGCGTATCGTCGACGTGCCCGTTTCGGGGTCTTTGTCATACACCGTCAGGCGGATCTTCACCTTGAGCGGGACGCTGTACGACATTCCGCGTTCCTGACATTCCTGCTGGTCGTGTTTGTGCTTGAGGCCGACCGGTTCTCCGCAATTGTTACAGAGGTTCGGGCGAACGGCGTTGAACGTTCCGCAGTTGTTACACAGCACTTCGGCGGGGTTGAACGGGTCCACCTTTATCTTGGCACTACAGTTTTTACAATTTGCTCTAAGATGCTCCAGACCCTCGAGGTTTCCGCACTTGCACTGCCAGTTTCCGATCTGGTACTCGACATATTCGAGCATGGCCGTCTCGCGAAAATCCGATACTGGAAAGATCGATGCAAAAACCGATTGAAGCCCGATATAATCGCGTTCCTCCGGTATCAGGTCCATTTGCAAGAATCGGTTATACGACTCGCGCTGAACTTCGATCAAATTTGGAATTTGTGCTGACGTGTAAATCTTCGAAAAATCCACGCGCTCGGGCGACTGGCTTGTCCTGCGGCCGAGTCCGTTTGAACTATTTTGTAGCGGATTATTGATCATATGATTAAAAGCGGGCTATAAAAAACTGTTGACCTTTATAGGGGTTGCTGTTACGATGCACCTAGCAAAAACTCCCCCCGCGACCCTTTGGGAAAAGACAGCAAATGCGGCCGAGGGCAAACTTTCCCCTGACCGCTTTTCGAGCAGCTTTTCGCCTTTAGAAATTATTCTCGAGCGTGCCGAATAAAGACACCAACGCTCCAATTAAATGCGACTTTGTGTCGCTCTAGAACCACCGAAAGCTTTGAAATAGAAGCCTTCGCCCCCAACCGTCCAAACCTCGCGCCGTTCACAGGGTAGAATACGAACACAGCGCGAAACACTTAGTCTAGCACCACGTTTCCAGATATTCAACTCGCGGACGACCGCATCAGCAGTCGTCCGCGATTTTGAAGTGTTATTTTATTTCGACGGATGCGCCTGCTTCGGTCAATTTAGCCTTGAGCTCATCGGCCTCGCCCTTCGAAACGCCTTCTTTCAAAGCTTTCGGAGCGCCATCAACGAGATCCTTGGCTTCCTTGAGGCCGAGACCTGCGACGACTTCGCGAACGACCTTGATGACAGCGATCTTATTGCCGCCGGCAGCGGTCAAGATAACGTCAAACGAGTCTTTCTCTTCAGCAGCCGGAGCCGCATCGCCGCCCGGAGCAGCCATCATCATCGGAGCCGCGGCAGCTGCCGAGACACCAAAGACCTCTTCGAGTTCCTTAACCAATTCGGACGCTTCGAGAAGCGACACACCTTTCAAATATTCGACTACATCAGCTTTAGTAATTGCCATGACTTTTTATATATCTCCTAATTAGGGTTCTTTGTTTTTCGAAGGATAAAGGCGAAATGATAAAGGTTAAATATCCTAAATCGATAACGCTCTGCATCCCTTGTAATTTGCGGATCGATCAAGGAATCAAGACGACGCTTTCGCCTTTTCCCTTTATCCTTCCGCGCCTCCGCCGCTAGAACCCACGGGACTTGAAAGAACGGGTTGCATCACCTTTCTTTTTTGGTCCGAGACGCGTGGACGACCTGACAAATCATCCTCGCTCGCTTTCCTTGAGTACGGCTTTTCAAATTTCAGATTCGCGATCTGAAACTCAAGTCTTCTTCGGCCTCATCATTCAGATCTAAAAGTTCAATTCCAGATCTGAAATATGAGATCTCAAAACTTATTATTCCGCCTTGTCCCCGTCATCCGGGGCATCTGCAGCAGGTGCGGCATCCGCTACCTCTTCGTTCGCCGCAGGCGTTTCTTCGGCAGCAGCCTCAACGGCCGGTGCTACTTCAGCAGGTTCGGAAACTTCCGCTTCAGGAGCAGCTTCAGCTTCAACCGTCGGAGTCTCCTCCGCCGAGGCTTCAGCGGCCGGAGTTTCTTCCGCAGGTTCAGCAACCTCTACGGCCGGAGCGGCTTCAGCTTCAACCGATGGAGTTTCTTCCGCGGGTTCAGCGGCTTCCGCCGGCGCGGCTTCTGCCTCAACCGCCGGGGCTTCAGCCTTTGCCTCAGCTACCGGAGCAGCCGGACCTTCCTTTTGTTCACCAATCTGCTTGATCACAACGGCCAGGTCTCGCGGCACCGCATTAATGACAGTGACAATCCTCTGTGCTCCGCTGTTCAAAACATACAACAGCTGTGAAATGAGCTCTTCTTTCGAAGGAAGATTGGCGATCGTCGTCAACTGCTTGAGATCGACCAACTTGCCATCGACAACACCCGTTTTGAAGGTGTAGATGTCGGCGTTGTCCTTCATGAACTTCGAAATTGCTTTCGACAGAATGACCGGGTCATTCTCAGTCCAGGCAATCGCCGTTACGCCTTTGAAGCTTTCAGTAGCGTCTTCAAACTGCGTCCCCTTCACCGCGATCCGCGCAAGTGTATTTTTTACAACCTGGTAGTAGGCACCGGCTTCACGCAAACTGGTTCTAAATTCCTGGTCCTTGGTAACTGTCAGTTTTGTAAAGCTGACGACCATGGCCGATTTCGAATTTTGCAGCGACTCTGTGAGGGCAGCCAGATCTTTTTGTTTTATTTCTCTCGTTTTCATTTTTCTATTCGCTCCTCACTTAAGCGTACGCAAGCTCATCGAGTAATACGCCCGGGCTCATCGTTGCCGCCAAATTTATTTTTTTAAGGTAACGCCCTTTTGCGGTGGTAGGCTTTGCCTTCATGACCGCGTTGATCAGGACCTTGGCGTTTTCGGCAAGTTTTGCGTCGTCGAACGAAACTTTGCCCACGGGCGAGTGAATAACTCCGGTCTTGTCGACCCGATATTCAACCTTACCAGCTTTGGTTTCTTCGATGGCGGTTTTCACATCCATCGTAACCGTGCCGGTTTTAGGATTAGGCATCAATCCGCGAGGCCCGAGGACCTTACCCAATTGGCCGACTTTTCCCATCATATCGGGAGTCGCGATCAGAGCGTCAAAGTCGAGCCAGCCGCCTTTGATCTTTTCGAGGATCTCGTCGCCGCCAGCCATATCCGCTCCGGCCTCTTCGGCCTCGCGGATCTTATCACCCTGTGCAATGACAACGATCTTTTTGGCTGCTCCGCCCAAACCGTGCGGGAGAACGATTGTTCCTCGAACAAGTTGGTCGGCTTTTCGCGGGTCGACGCCCAGCCACATGGTGAGTTCGACGGTCTCGTCGAATTTAGCGAAGGCGATCTCTTTTAACTTAGCGACCGCGTCTTCAAGCGTGTGTTTCTTATGCAGCTCTACTTTTTCCAGAGCTGCAAGGTATTTCTTGCCTCTTTTCATTTTACCTCCAGGTGATAACGAAAGATTTTCATCTTTCTCCCAAGGGGAAAGGGTAAGGGATAAAGGGTAAAAATCAGCCCTTATCCTTTCGCCTTTATCCTTCTATTGTCAGTCCCATCGACTTCGCCGTTCCCTCGATCGTCCGCATTGCGGCCGCGAGGTCCGACGTGTTGAGATCGACCATTTTCAACTTAGCGATCTCTTCGATCTTTGATTTTGAAATGGACCCGACCTTTTCACGGTTGGCTTTTCCGGAACCCTTTGCTATGCCCGATGCCTTTCTCAAAAGATCGGCGGCAGGCGGCGTTTTCGTTTCAAAGGTGAACGAGCGGTCCGCGTAAACCGTAATAACGACCGGTACTTTCATATCCGGATCGTCGTTTTGCGTGCGGGCATTGAACGCCTTGCAAAACTCCATGATATTTACGCCGTGCTGGCCAAGTGCCGGGCCGATCGGCGGCGCCGGATTCGCCTTGCCGGCGGGAATCTGCAACTTAATGTAACCTTCTATCTTCTTTGCCATTTTCTTTTTCGATTAACGATGTCGACGGAGTCGACAATGTCCTCATTTCCTTTATTGGTAATTGACAATTGGACGATTGTTAATTGGGTACTGAGATCTCTTTCTTCCAATTTACAATTCACCAATTAACAATTGCCAATTATTCTTCCTCAGCAAACGTAACCTTTTCCACCTCAAGAAAACTCAGCTCGTATGGTGTCGATCGTCCGAAGATTGTGATCGAAACCTTTAACGTAGCCTTGTCTTCATTAACTTCTTCCACCTTTCCGGTAAAGCTCGCAAACGGGCCGGACTTGATACGAACAACCTCACCGACCTCATATGAGAATTTCGGTTTCGGTTTTTCGTGAGCGACCTCGATATTGTGTACGATCTGGTCGACCTCGGCCTGGGTCAGCGGCGTCGGTTGTTTTCCACCGAGAAAACCCGTGACCTTGGGCGTTGCCTTGATCACGTGAAATACGTTATCCGGGATCTTGGCCTTCTCATCACACTCGATCTCAACGAGCACGTAACCCGGATAAAACATCCGTTCCGAGACATACTCTTTATTGCCACGCATTTCGACAACGCGCTCTTTCGGCAAAAGGACCGAGGTGATCAGATCGGCGAGCTCCATATCGCGAATACGCGCATTCAGACTCTCGACAACCTTGTTTTCATGCCCCGAATAGGTGTGGATAAAATACCACTGCTTCATTTCAAATATCCTTAAACGCCAACGATCTTATTTACGACCCAAGCCAGGGCGTCCAAGATGTAGACCCAAGCGTGATCCACAAGAAATAGATAGGCCGCAAAAAACAAGACACTTACGATCACAATGATCGTCGTGCTTTTGACGTCTTCCGACGATGGGAAGGACGTTTTGTCCAATTCAGCTCTCGTCTTCTGGACGAATTCGCCGATCCCTTCTTTTTGCTTTCCTTCGATCGGAGCTACAGCTTCTGACACCTTTTATTATCTCCTAAAAAATTTTCAATGGCAGGGGTACCAGGACTCGAACCCGGACCTAAGGTTTTGGAGACCTCCATGCTAACCATTGACACCATACCCCTATGTATCAATGGAAAATTGAAAGTGGAAAATGAAAAATTAAAGATATATCTTCATTTTCCACTTTCCGTTTTCCGTTTTCCACTTGTTACTTGTTTTCTTTGTGCAACTGATGGCAGCGGCAGCGGCGACAAAACTTTTTAAGCT
>JBBRSH010000134.1:0-11820 GCA_038245555.1 Pyrinomonadales bacterium
ATTCTAGGCCTGCCAGAAAGACCTGACCGTCACCCAAGCCGCCCGCACCAAGAACCTTAATGCTCGCAAACTTCGCGTCGGGCGCTATCCGTGAAATTATGCCCGCACACGCCGTCCCGTGCCCGGCAGAATCGCCAGCGACCGAAGGGTCAAAGACAACACGATTTCCCTCGACGCGTGCCTCGACAGACTCAATGACCTTTCCAACAAGTTCCGGGTGGGTAGCGTCTACACCGCTGTCGACGATCGCGACGATCACACCGCGGCCGGTTGCCTCGCGCCAGTTGTGACGCGGCTTAAAGTATCCGGACATCGTACCGAGAAATTGTGATTCGTCGACAGCCATAAAAAAGAAAGCTCTAAAAGCTAAGATAGCTGGTTTCACTCTTTTGGTCTGCGTACCGGAGAACGGTTTCAAGTAATTCGCGAGCCAGTTTTCTCTCCGCATCACCGCGACCGGATAATTCACGCACCAAAACCGCCAGATCAAGCCGTTCACGATTTTCGGCGGAGCCGCGTATTCCGGATATCCACGCCCGCACCTCGCCAAAACTTGTCTCACCGCTTTCCGATAACACTCGATCGCTCAAGTCGCTGAAAAGCTTGGCTGTCTCGTACGCATTTACCATCGCGGCGATCGAATCCGCATATATGGCCGCACGATCCATTTCAACGGCAGTGAACGGCTTAAAGGGCGGTTCGCCCCGCCTGTTCACGTATTCCAGAACACCAATTACCTCGCCGCCATACCGAAGGGGTGTCGCAAGTATCGTCTGGGTCGAAAATCCCGTCAGCCGGTCGACCTCGGCATAAAAAGTACTTTCATCGCCGACATCTGTGACTGCGACCGGCTGTCCCGATGAATGGACAAAGCCGGCGATACCTTTCCCTGCAGGTATCCGCATCGCCATCAACCGGTCCGCGACCTTTCCGATCGCTGCCAGAAATCGGAGATCCCCGTTATCGCCGTCGCGGACAAGCACCGAAGCTTCTTCCGAATCAAGACTGGCCGCCGAAACGGCCAATAGCTCATTGATCGATGCTGTCAGTGGATCGGTCATGAGCCTCGCGACATCGACCGTCTCTATCAATTGGCGCAATTGAGATATGAGCACGCTTTGATCGTCAGTTGGCATATGGGCATTTTCACCGAATTCTGCTGGTTAATCAAACCCGGTCCAACGGACGCCTTCTTTCCTGGAAACGCTTGTGGTTTCGACGTTTATCGAAGTCAATCAAAAGCGTGTTCCATTTTGGAAAATCCGCGTCAGTCATTTCGTGGCCCTGGGCGAAGCAGTTGAATTTATGAAGCTGATCAAATGCATCTTCTGTCTGCTATGTACGTTAAGCCCGACATTGGCGCTTGCCCAAACAAACGTCGGACCGGCACAGACACGCCTCGTCGAATCCGAACCATTCAAGATCAAACAGGGCACTTCATTCTCGGCTTCCTCGCCCGCAGGCCCGTCGCGTGGCGGCTCCGCCACTGCTTCGGCGACCAGAGCGGGAATAATCGATGACATTCAGGAGGCCGAAGCGATCATCGCTCGAAACTTTATCGGAAAAATGATCCTTGACCAACCGTCGATGACGCGGCGAATGCTTCGCTCCATGCTACATTCCCTCGATCCGCATTCCAACTATTTCGATCCCGCCGAGTGGAAAGAGATGCTCGAAGAACAACAAAGCGGGTACGCCGGCATTGGTACTTCTATCGGAACATTTACCGAAAATGGAGCGGCGGCGACCTATGTTCTCTCGACATTTGCAGGTTCGCCGGCGAGAAAGTCGAATCTGAGGTTTGGCGACAAGATCCTCGCGGTGAATGGTAAATCGATGGCGGGCTACGACACGGATTTTGTTCGTGAACATATCCGCGGCGCCGCTGGGACCTCCGTTAAGCTCTCAATTGAACGAAGCGGCTCAGACAAGGTCGAGATCATCGAGATACGCCGCGGGATCGTCCCGCAGCCATCAATACCCGATTACTACATGATCCGTCCGTCCGTTGCCTACATCGACCTGTCCGAGGGATTTAATTACACGACGGACGACGAGATCACGACCGCTCTCCGCGACCTACATCGTCAGGGAATGACGTCGCTCCTGCTCGACCTCCGCGGCAACGGCGGCGGCATCGTCGAGCAGGCGGTCAAGGTCGCCGAGAAGTTTCTTCCCGCGGGCGAGCTGATTGTTTCGCAACGGGGCCGTTCAGTCGTTGATTCGCGTGAATGGCGTTCGGCCAATCCTTCGCCGGAACGGATCCCTCTGGTTCTGCTCGTGGACGAAAACACTGCGTCCGCATCCGAGATCGTCGCCGGTGCCTTGCAGGATTCGGACCGGGCGTTGATAGTAGGTGAAAAAACATTCGGCAAGGGACTGGTGCAAAGCGTTATAGACCTTCCGCAAAGATCCGGACTCACGCTCACCGCGGCCCGGTACTACACACCTTCAGGCCGCTCGATCCAACGTGACTATTCCGCGATCGGCGAGTACGACTATTTCAACCACCGCAGCCCCGCCTCGGCCATCGACAAACCGTATTTTGAGGCGCGTACAGTTACGGGTCGTACGGTATCTGGCGGCGACGGGATAGCACCCGATGATGCAGTAAAGAGCGAGTTGATGACGAATATGCAAACGGGCCTGATCGACCCCATATTCCTTTTCGTGCGGGATCTCGTCGGTGGCCGGATCAAAGGCTTTGTGATACCCGCAAAAACTAATAAAAGCGGCTCTCGAAAAAAGCTGGAGTTATCTGATCTCCCCGTTTCGGACGCTCTTGTCAATGAATTTGCGGAATATGTTAAGGGTCGAAATTTTAACGAGATAAAAGCTGAAGCCGTCAGGCACGAATCCCAATTTATCAAGCTTCGCCTTCGTTATGATCTCGCCATGGCATTGTTTGATTCTGTAATCGCGACTCAGGTTCTCACAGATCAAGATCGCGAGGTTACCTCAGCGCTCCGATCGATCCCACGAGCCGGCCAACTCGCCGCTCAGGCAAAACATCTTGCCAAATAAAAAGCTCTGCCGCCCTGTTCAAGGCGGCAGAGGCTCGTGAGTTGATTAAGATTTGAACTAAAAGTTGAGCTTACCTGAGATCTGGATCTTCCTTGCGGAGTTTGCAACCCCATCGAGGAGACGACCAAACTGAGATGAGGTTAATGTCAAGTTGTTATTGGACGCAGAAATGTCAAAATTCACCTCGTTCGTTAGATTCCTGGCATCCACTCGTAAGTCAAACGACCATCGCTCACCAAATTTGAACTTTCTAAGGATCGAAAGGTCGGTTTGGAAATAGGGAGCATTTAGAAAGTAGTTTCGGGGAGTATTCCCAAGCGTTCCTGGAGTCGGAGCAGAGAACATCGCACGTTGAGCAGAGCTAAAGTAGAAGTTTACACCGCTCTCTAGAATCGTCTTGCCCATATCACGGGTACATCCGGTGCAGTTTGCAGGCGACTGAATAATGTTGCCCACCGTACTTAGGCCCGAGTAAACGGTGAACGGCCGTCCGCTCATCGCAATGGTCGTGCCCGAGAACTGCCAGCCGCCGATAATGTAGTCGACCGTATCATTGCCAGCACTAAACATCTTTCCCTTACCAAATGGCAGTTCGTAGGTGTATGTGGCCTGGAAAACATGACGACGGTCGAAATCCGAATAAGAATAGTTCAAATTACGGTTACGATTGTCGAACGGCGTGCTCGATCCTGCCTGCGAGTTGCCGGTATTGACCGTGCTTAGCGACGGGTCCCATGAACGGTTATCCGTAGATTTCGACAAAGTATATCCCAGCTGGAAACCGAGGCCCCCAGTTATCCTCCGCTTAAAAATGAATTGGAGGCCGTTATAATGCGAATAGTCGCTACTGTCAAAAACCAGCAAGCCACTGTTGAACTGCGGATATTTCTGGAAGAAGTACGGGCTAAATCCATTTGCCGTTAATGCCGTTGCACCGGAGCGGCGAGCCAAGGTCTGGGCTGAAGTAGCAACGTTCCCAAGGGATAGATCACTGGTAAACTGTGATCTAAAAGTTGTAGAGTCACCGGTCGTCGTACCGCCCGTGAGAACTGAGGCGAGACAGTTAGTCGTGGCCACAGTCGCAGCATTCTGAGCCTGAATGAACGCTTGCACGAAAGTTTGGGCGCCGCAGCGCGGATCTGTACCAAAAATATTGACTTGATTTACGTTGTAGCCGCCGAGCAGATGCACGCCGTGTTTGCCGATATAATTGATCTCGACCACGTTGCTCTTGGAGATCTCTCGTTGAAAACTTAAGGACCATTCATGGATCTGCGGGAACTGCAGGTCAGGGTCAATAACGTTCGTCGATAGTGCTCCAAATGCCGCTGGTTGGCGGGCTGCAGATGGTGTTTGCGTCGGAACGAGGGAAGTAATGATAGGAGCAACATTACGATACAGTCCGCTGGCCTGCCCAAACGCAGTATTGGTGGCTCCGAGGTTGTTTCCCAGCGTACTCTGGAAAATAGACGACCCGAACAGGAATGTCGCGATCCGGTCAGAGGCGATCCTATAATTTGCCCTAATCGACGTTTTTCCTGATTTGAACGGGTCCCATGCGAACCCGATCGACGGAAGGATCTTGCCGTAATCGGTCTTAAAGAGGTCTCCCTCCACCCATTTCAGAGTATTGGACGGGGCGGCCCCCAATTTGACCGCTTGGTCGGGAACCAGGATCGGCCTACCGTCAACTGCCGGTTTAGCCTTGATCTCCCACCGAACGCCAAGATCAACAACAAAATTTGACCGCAGGCGCCAGTTATCTT
Source organism: Pyrinomonadales bacterium (assembly GCA_038245555.1). Taxonomy (GTDB): domain Bacteria; phylum Acidobacteriota; class Blastocatellia; order Pyrinomonadales; family Pyrinomonadaceae; genus OLB17. The sequence continues at coordinate 4,791 of JBBRSH010000134.1, forward strand.
GAACATAATTATCGTATTCCCTGTAGTTCGCTTTGTTGAGCCATCGTGATCCGGCAGACAAAAACGAGTTTGGATTAGCGGAATCGGCAATGAAGGCCTGCGACACGCTATTCACGCGGCCAAGCAGGTCGGCTATCGCACTCTGTAATCGGGTTAGATCAGTTGCATTGATACCTGTAGTGCCGGTCGCAGGCAAGTTATACCCGGCAAAGCCCCCGGGCGTTCCGCTAAGAGTTACGTTTGGCTCAATAGAGGTGCCGGCAACCGACGATCTGTCGTCTTTGTGCAGATTCAAACGGAAATTTATTCCAGCCTTGAATGTATGCGGACCATGAACCACTGTTAGATTGTCAACGAATTGGTTTGTCGTAACGCCACGGGCGTTATAGGTGAAGTTCGTATTCGGCGTTGACGCAAGCAAGAAAGCAAATGGCAACAACGGATCGGGCGTTGGGGTAGCAAACTTAAAGAAATACTTACTAAACCCGTAAATAAATTCATTTGCAACATTCGACGTCGGGGCCCATCGCCAATTAATAGCCAGATTCTTCGGCGTTCTGGATGTATCGACAAAATTCGGCGAATTTGGAAAGATCGGACGTCCGCCGTTGGCCGAATCGCCCAAGCTTGTTTGGCTTCCCTGAGCATAGCGGACATACATCGAATTTTTGTTGTTGATCTTAAAGTCGAACTTGCTCGCAAAATCGTACTGCCGCTCGTGTTGAGGCGATACCCAGCTGAACCCGGCGGTGTTTAGTCCGTCCCCAGCCGTGAAATTATTTGGCGCCGGCATCGCATTGATAAAGCCCTGAAGTACCGAATCGATCGTGACCGGTGCCTGAGTTGCAATGTTGTAACTGGATATACAAAAAGGTAGAGCCGGGCATGCTGGCAAGATCGGATTTCCCGCGCCGTCGACTGCGGCGTTCGCAGTCCCGGCCGGTGAGTTGGCCCGTCCAACGACATACCGGAATAAACCGGCTCGTGCACTCGGCGTATAAACCGTTCGAGTGACCAACGCTGTGTCCGCCGCACGAAGTAATTGCAGATTGACAAAAAAGAATGCTCTATCCTTAACTACCGGACCGCCTAAACTACCGCCAAAAATATGCTGGACAAATTGTCCTTTTGTAGACTTTGCGATTGTTTCTGCGTAGCTTTTGGCATTAAAGTCGGGCGTCTGATAGTACTCGAAAAGATTACCGTGAAACGAATTCGTCCCCGAGCGGGTGACGAAGGTCACCTGGGCTCCGCTGCTACGGCCAAGCTCAGCTGTAAAATTGCTGGTCACGATCTGAAATTCCTGCACCGAGTCCGGATTAGGACGCAGGGGCGTGAAGTTTGAACCGCCCGCCGTTGACTCATTAATATCAATACCGTCAAGCGTGAAGTTAAAGGATCGGTCACGTGAACCGTTAACATTAACTGATCCGCCAGTATTGCCGCCGAAAACTACACCAGGCTGAAAATTCAGAAGGTCTAGCGGATTGCGGCCGCGTAAACCGACGATCGGAAGGCTCTCAAGCGTCTTTTGTTCGATCGTGCTGCCGAGGTTACCTGACGTACTCGTTTGAACCTGTTCCGCAGCTCCAATAACCGTCACCGCAGCCGACACATCGCCCACTTGAAGAGCTACGTTCACTGTCGCGGGCTGATTGACGAGAGCTGAGTTCCCAGGAGAGATGAATTTCTTAAATCCCGCTTTTTCGACCGTGATCTCATACCTTCCGGCCGGTATCAGATCAAAAACATATGTTCCGCTATCGCTCGTTTGCAATTTAAGCGTAGTACCCGTTCCATCCTGTTTTAGGGTAACCAACGCACCAGCGACAGGAGCCCCGTTCCCATCAGTGACAGAACCGGTGATGCGCGAGGTAGTTCCCTGTGAAAATGCCATGCCGCAAAGGGCAACCAACATTGTAAAAAGCGCGAACGCTCTCAAAAATCGCTCTTTAGTCATCTTTTCCTCCCAAAGAAATTTTGATCGTTATCACGAATTGTGATGAATGCCTGAATTCCTACTCGAATTTGTAATATAACCTAGCACAGTTTTTCAGAACTGTTAACCCAAAACAGCAATCTCCAATAGATTGTCGTCAACTGATAGCTATTTGAACTGGAGAACAGTGCCCTTCGCTCCGACGGCCCAACCGAATTTTCGGGTCATTTGGAGCCCGTAAAGGTTCAAAGCGGTGCCGCTTTCCTGGCGGATCCAGGTTCGGCCGCGATCGGTAGATCTGAGGACCGTACCGAGATAGCCAACGATCCAGCCGTTCTTGTCGTCGGCGAAGCTTACACGTAGGAAGGTGTCCTTAAAATTTGTCGCTACCGTCTCCCAGGTCGTACCGCCATTTTCAGTTCGCAGAATGGTCCCGGATTTCCCTACCGCAAACCCCTCATCATCGTCGCGAAAATCTACGTTGTAGAGTGTTTTCTCTGTGCCGGAGACCTGCGTTTTCCACGATGAACCGCCGTCGGCGGAAAATAGGATAACTCCGTCATCGCCGACTGCCCAGACCCGCGAGCTGCCGTGATAGTCCAGGTGCATTAGCTCTTTTTTTGTTGGCACAGAGATGCGCTGCCAGATGGCTCCGCCGTCTTCGGTACGCATAACCAGCGAATCCAGGACCGAACCGTCACCACTGAGTAGCGATCCGATCGCCATTCCGCGTTTGCGGTCGGCGAATCGGATGCTCAGGAATTCGGGTTCAGCCCCTTTTGGAAAATCTGACGCCCGCGAGATCCGGGTCTCCTGCCACGTGCGGCCGCCGTCGTTCGTCAAAAACATTAACTTGCCGGCGACGAGGTACCCGTCTTTGTCATTTCGAAAATAGATCTCGTTAATATCCTCCTCTGTGTTCAGGGGATATTTCGCCCAGGTTCGTCCGGCGTCAGCGGTTGACGCTAGATAGCCGTTGTCACCGGCGACGAACCCATTATTTGGCGACGTAAAGTATACAGCAACGAGATCGCCGACTCCGTCGCCAACATTTCTCGCCGCCCAAGATCCCTGCGACAAGTCGCAAACGGCACACGATCCGATCATTAATAGAGCTAAAACAAAACGCAGCAAGTAAAATACCTCCGAACACGAAATAAAGTGACCTTGACGTAAAGCATAACCGCTTGACCGTCAAAAATCACTTTTGTTCGTTGATCACTGAAAGCGACCGTTCAACCTTAACTCGTTATCCGGTAGACCTTTCCCTTCCAAACCACTACGACCTGCTGGCCGAGGGCCATATACTGGGCAAGTGATCGGTCGGACAAAGCCAGGCGGAAATACTCGTCGCTGCCAAACTTCAAGGCGATTTCCGGCAACTGCTTGCTTTCGGTAAATTCGCTGTCGATCCAGATATTGTTCTGATTCGTGAAATTCTTGTTCGCGACGAACTGATTATTTACGGTGTTGCGTAGTACGATCTGCTCTTTTTCGTCCTTGCCCTCAATGGCCACGGCCTGCGTGTTCGACTGCATCGTATTCTGCTGAACGCTCAAACCTACTGCACCCGAACCGCTTTTTTCAGCCATTTTAGCAGGAGCCCGCATCATCAGATCAAGGGACCTTGAACTATCCTGACGGGCATTCGCCATCGTCCCGTCAGTTGCCAAATATGACGTGTACGGTGTAACCAGCCCGTAACGGGTACCAAGTTCAACAACCTCGTCTCTGGTCTCCTTCGTTTCACCATTGTTACGAATTTGCTCTAACAGCCATCCAACGCGACGACTTGCCCACAATCTGGGTAAAAAGTTGTTCTCATCCGACCGCAGCGGAAAATCAAGCTTATCGTAACTAAATCGTTTCGTTTCATTACCCGCCTTGCCGGTCAGGTTCAGGGTAATGTCCCGCAGATCGCCCTCGTTCTTATACCGCCCGATGATCGTCAACTGCATTCCGCGAAACAGGTCTGTGAGTTTGCGTGGATATGTGTAATCAGTCTGGACCCGTCCAAAATCGAGGTCGAGATCGGCCAGCACAGGCGAACTTACCCTTGAAAAAAAGTTCGATACCTTTATTTCAAGGTCCTCTTTCGGCTGGATGTAGTCGGAAATGCCCGAATTTTCAGAGCCGATACGGTCTAGAAGAGTCGTGTTAACGTCGTAACCAAAGCCGAACGGAAAGATCCGAACATCGACATTTTTCTGCGATTTCAAATTGGCGATGATCCGTTCCGTATTCGTTTCACCGACCGTGGGAAGCCCGTCGGTCATGAAAACGAGCATTTTTGGGCGGTCGCCTTTCTGAAACTGTTTCAACGAGGCGATCAGCGAATCGTTAATGTTTGTCCCGCCGGTTGGCGTCAGCCGATTTACAAATTCCTCTCCTCGTTTCTTGCCCACAGCGTCCGCAGCGACAAGGCCGCGTTCCATAAGATGTTCCTCGCCCGCAAAATTGATCACATTGAAACGGTCGCCGTCGTGCAAAGTGCGGATTCCGAAAAGCAGCGCTTTCCGAGCCTTTTCCATCTTGCCCTCGTCCGCCATCGACCCCGATGTATCGAGCACGAAGACAATGTCCTTATTTACAAGCTCCTTCTCTGAAACCTTGTCCCTTGGTGACAAGCTGAGGAGAAAGTAGCCGTCCTTCCCCGGTTCGCGATAGGTGATCAGGGACATTCCAAAGTCATTGCTAGACAGTCCGTAAAACAACTGGAAGTCACTATCGTTACTCGACGTTTCAAACGTCACGGTCGCCGAAGTCTCTTTTTTATTCGCGACATCGATATTGTGTGTCGGGGAATATATGTTTCGCAGTTCAGCCCGGCCTTCGATCTCAAGGCGGCCCGAGACGGTTCCAAATTTCTGTTTGCCCGGCATCGGCCGACCTCGCGGGTCATTGACCCCGTCTTCCATCGGCATCGGAGGCCTGAACCAGACATTTCGCCCGGTCCCAAGTGGGTATCGATAGGCAACCGTTCCCGAATCGGCCTTGAGCACCTCTGTATATGTCATCTCGAGCTTTTTGTCCGAATTTGGCGGTATTGGAAATATCGATGCCTGGAAAAGATCCTTCCCGGCATATTCGAGCAAGCCCGGATCACGCTGCCGCCGGACGATCTCGTCGTAAATACGCCGTGCCTCTTCGCGCGATCGCACCTCGCCAACGAGCTTTTTGCCGTTCTCCCAGATCGCGAACTCAACGATCGAAGCTGTCTCAGGGATCGGAAAAAAATAGGTTCCTTCTAACGTAAATCCCGTGTCGTTGCGAAAGACCTGCTCGACGTGTGTCGTCGCCACCTGGCCCGCGATCTTGGTGTCGAGCTTGATCGACTTGACCGGCAATGCATTTGGAAGCTGCGGAGCCGGACGAGGCAATGGCCGGCACGGCCGCGTATCGCAAATTATCGGCATGATCACACCCTGCGCCCGAACAGCGGTCGAATATGCGGCCGACGAAAATAAAACAAACAAGACGGCAAAAACAGCTCTGATTTTCATGACGTTACTCCAGTTTTCTCTGCGGGCGCGTGTGGGTATGCCCTTATTACTACTTTCAGAACGCATGGAGTTGTATTCCCTTGCAATAAATGCCGGCCTTTATTCATCATTCTGCATTCTGAATTCATCATTCGTTCCACGCTGTGTCATCACTGTTCGGGGTTGTATCACGCACCAGTGATACAGACTAACTATTGTCACCACAGTATGTTACGGCTGTATTTTTGCCCTGTATCACTCGTTTCGCGCAAAAAAGTTTCGCAATTTCGCCGCAATCCCGTAAATATCGTATATACAGTCATTTATCGATCTCCCTGGTCGAATCCGAACTTTTCGGCTCCAGTCTCCCGGCTTTGTCTTCGGCATTCCAGACCGGTCCCAGCGTTCCGCGAACGTTCGCGACCATCTTGGAACGCTGTAACTGTTGTAGTTATTCCGGTTACGACCATATTTCAATCGCGTTTCGAGAGGTTGGCGCAAAAAAATAACATTTGAGCCACACCTGTGCTACAAACTTTTGTAAGTCCCTCAAATACAAAGGTTAACAGACCACCTCACCTCGCCGAATACGTAACTTTGGTCGAACACAAGTTCCGATTGATGTCTGTCATTCATTCATCATTCGATATTCTGAATTCATCATTCGTTAATGCCTCGCGACTTTTTTTCAATTTGCCAAAGATCATTGTCGACCGTCGTCAAACGACTTTCAGCGATTTATTTTACCATGAATTGCACGGATTGGTGTAGATATGATGTATGCAACAACGAATTGATCGTGGTTCGTTAGGCATAAAAGCTAAGGCACTATCGTTCCCGGTTCTTACAGGAGGTTGTCGCCCGCTATCGCGGGCTCCGATATTTTGGGATGGTCTGGCCGGAAAGGCATAGCCGTTCTCCGCACATCGGGCAGCACAGCCGATGTGGAGAATTCGAGTCTCGGCTTTTAGATGCGTGCTGCCGGAGTGAGGCTCGCGACCGAAATGTAACAGAACGTAAAGTTTTATTACCGAAACCGGATGAAATAATTTTGCACATGGTTTACAAACATGTGCGTTCTCATCTTCGGGGATTTTCGACTTTTATTTTAGTGGTGAGCCTGGCAGCATCATTGGTTGGGCAGGCGATCAAAGACCCGTTTCCGGTCAAGCGCCAAGAATCTGCTGAGACATGGCGGCGCGATGGCTGGAATGCTATCGAATCCGCAAAACGACAGAAGGTCCGAAATGGGCCGGCCAAAAATGTCATTCTTTTTATCGGCGATGGAATGGGCGTTTCGACAACCACGGCGGCAAGGATCTTCGAAGGGCAGCAGCGCGGCGAGAGCGGCGAGGAAAATCGGTTGAGCTTTGAGAACTTCCCTTTCTCCGCACTTTCGAAAACGTACAGTACCAATCAGCAGACCTCCGACTCGGCTCCGACGATGAGTGCGATCATTACCGGTGTTAAGACAGACGAGGGAACTCTCTCGGTCAACCAGAATATTGTTCATGCCGATCATCTCACCGTTCGAGGGAATGAAACCAAGACCTTGCTCGAATACGCCGAGGAATCGGGCCGTTCGACCGGTGTTGTCACGACAACACGG
>JBBRSH010000135.1:0-11568 GCA_038245555.1 Pyrinomonadales bacterium
GCCTCAATGCAAATCCCGTTGAGTTGGCTGCGCTGATCACCGCGTTTGCCGGGACGTTCTTTATCGTTCTATTTAGTATCAACACCGAGAAGATCCGATCGATGCTTCCCGCGGCTGACAGGCTCGATGGCTTGATGTACAAGCTGGCGGGCGTTACCTTCGCCGGTCTGGCCCTTTTGCTAATGACCGGAGCCGTCTGGGCTAATGAATCGTGGGGACGCTACTGGGGATGGGATTCGAAGGAAGTCGGAGCACTGGTCGCATGGATCACGTATGCCGGATTTCTTCACTCGCGGATCGCCTATGGTTGGCGAGGTCGGCGGTCGGCTTACTTCGCGGTGGTCGCATTTTTGTTTGTCATATTTACGTATCTGGGCGTGAGCTACTTGCTCCCCGGATTACATTCATACGCTTAAGCGCTTATAAATAATCATGAATAAGGAAAACGCACTTTTTGGGATTATCGGCCTACTCGCCGGTTTGATGATAGGTTTTTTTGTTACAAACTCGATCAACAGGAATGGGGCGGCCCCCGTTTCGGCGGCGGAGATAAGGTCTAATTCTAATGTGCCGCCCGGCCATCCGGACATTGGCTCCCCGGGCGGCCCAACTGCCCCTGGCGGAGCGATGCAGCCCGAGGTCCAGGCCGCCATCGAGAAAGCGAAGCAGTCGCCGGATGATTTTGACGCTCAGGTAAAAGCTGCCGAGTCTTATTATCAGATCGAACGGTACGAAGAGGCCATAACGTTTTTGAAAGCGGCGAACAAGATAAAACCCGACGACCGGGAAATCGCAGTACATCTCGGCAATGCAAATTTCGATGCGGAACACTATGAGGAGGCCGAGAAATGGTACACGGCGGCGCTTGCGAAAAAAGCAGATGACATCAATGTTCGTACCGACCTCGGTCTTACGTTCGTATTTCGTAAACCGCCAAATTATGATCGAGCGATCCAGGAATTTACCAGATCATTGGAGACCGATCCGGCTCACATCCAGACGCTGCAGAACATGACCGTTGCATATACAAAGAAGGGCGATGCGGCAAAAGCAACTGCAACTCTCGCGAAACTTGAGGCCGTCGACTCAAAGAACCAGTCGATCGCAAAACTTCGCGAAGATATCCTAAATATCGGATCGGCGAAGCCATAGGGTTCGGGGTTTTGGCGTTCGTTGGTACTAGGCCATTGATGCAAGAATGTCTTTTATGTCCTGCTCCGTAGTATCCGGGTTGATGAAGCAGAATCGGGACACGGTTTCCTGTTTCTCACCGTTCTTCCAGCGTGTTGGTGCCACCAGTGCGAATCCGGACTTGTGATTGCGGTGGGTCCAGGCACGATACTTCTCCGGCGACCAGCCGATCCGCCTGTACAGTACGCACGATAGGCTGGGTTCCCGAACCAGTTCGGTATACGGCGTCTCAGTGATCAGCTTGCCTGCAATTTGGGCAAGCTCGATACCCCTCTCGATCGCTTGCGAATATCTATCAGTCCCGTGCATCGCCAGTGAAAACCACAATGGCAAGCCCCGCACTCGCCGCGTCAATTGGATCTGATAGTCCGAGGGGTTAAATCCCGTCACGCGCTTATCGTTGAGGTAATCGAGATAAGAGCCTTGTTGCGTATGAGCCTTTTTGGCGAGCGCCGGATCGCGGTAAATGACGGCCCCGCAATCGTAGGGTGCAAAGAGCCATTTGTGCGGGTCGATGGTCACACTGTCGGCACGCTCAATGCCCTTGAACAAGTGCCGCACAGACGGAGCTGCGAGAGCACCGCCGCCGTAGGCAGCATCCACATGGAGCCAGACACCTTCGGCATTACAGATAGCAACGATCCCGGCAAGGTCGTCGATGATCCCGGCATTTGTCGTACCGCCAGTGGCGATCACAGCAAATAGGCGGTCGCGGTCTTCGGGAGGCATGTTGCCGAGAGCCTCTCCGAGCTGCGAGCCCTCAAGGCGGTCGGTCTCGATAAAGTGGACATCAACGTCGATAACGTTGGCCATAGCCTTTACCGATGAATGAACTCCGGTCGATGCTATTACCAATCCGCGTTTGGTTCGCCGTCGCTCGTCGTTGATGCGCCAGTATTCGCGAGCCGTGACAAGAGCGGAAAGATTGCCCTCGGTGCCGCCGCTCGTAAATACGCCAAACGCCGGTGCGGGCATTCCCGTGAGCGAGACCAGCCATTCCATTGCCTGATTTTCGGCAAATATACATCCCGCGCCCTCGAGCCAAAAAGCTCCGTGGACGCTTGTTGCCGAAGTGACAAGATCAAACATTACCGCGGCTCGTGTTGGTGAGGCCGGCACAAACGCGAGATGCCGCGGGTGGTCGATCGGGACGCTTGCCTTCACCAGGACATCACGAAAAAGCTTGAAGGCTTTTTCGCCTCCGATCCCTTTCGGCGTGATGGTTTCACCCACACGCTCTTTCAGTATCTCGGCCTTTACTGGAAAGCCGAGCTTTGGGTCTGTGTCGGAGATCCGAGCGATCGCGTATTTGATCACGTCGAGAGACATTTCTACGAGGTCGAGGTCTACGTTGTGCATTATTTAGAAAGTTTAAAGTCCCGCGTAATAGCCTATCACCAAAATGATTACCGTCATTGATCCATACACCACCTCTCGAACCCCGATCTGCATTGCCCGCATCGTCGTTCGCGTCGCCGAGAGGCCAGTTATTGCACGACAAAGCAGGATGATCATTGCGCCACAGACGATCAAGGGAACAAGCCCTAAGAACGCGAGAACCGTAACGAGTAATAATGCTGCTGTATGAGCCATGACAACAACGGGAAGAGAATATACCTTACCTTTCTCAAGCTTGAGGCGTTCGCGGACGTACAGGATCGATGGAATTAGCCGTGCTATCAGCACCAGCCAAAGCGCGGCAGCGAATGGCCACGACAACCCGCCGGCAAGGGCTATTGCTGCAACGGACGCGGAGATCGAAATGGCACCGGCAGTTTCTGGGAGAAGAGCCCGACTGCGGCGAAAAATATCAAAGTATATCTGGATCGCAATGAGAGGAAGAACAATGAAAAAAGGCATCAGCGGCCGCCACCCACCATTCGCAACAGCTCCAGTAAGACCGAGAATAAAAATAGCGGAATAGAAAATAATGAAGCAAACAGCGTTGATCGCGATGGATGCGTCACATCTACCCATCCTGTCCGCGATCAGAGTACGAAGAGGTTGCCGCAGAAGAAACGCCCCGACCACCATTAATGCTATCCACGGAGCCGTCGGCGAAAAAGCAATTGCCAGCCCGGCGACAAGCGGTTCGCCTAAAAAGCCCCAACCTCCATGCTCCGTCGGAAGGGCGATCCGCCGCATCGGTATTGATCTTACCGGTGGTGCGCGTAGTACTTTGCGTGATAAAGAGGCTAACGGATGGTTCATCTAGGATAGTTCGTCCTAACGGTAAGTGAAAATATTTTGTGCTCCATTTTTACGGCATGCCTCGTCAAACAGGATATTACCGTCGCCGCAGTAATCGATCTTGTAGTCTTCAAAAAAGCGCGTGATTGCGGGCGACCCTATCGCGATCTCCCTAATTGTCCTTGTTGCGATATTTTGCATGTAATAGCTTATTGTGGACCGGATGCAATTTGCTCGCCGTGGCTCTGGTATCATTTTTGATTGCCAATAAACTGATGAAAATAAGAATGAAGCATAATGCGATTCGTCTTCGTCTCACAAAAAGTGAGGTTACACGGCTGTCCGAGTTGGGGCATGTCGAAGAGACGATCGACTTTGGGCCTGATCTCGGGGGCGGATTTACGTATGTTCTACGAATCGATCCGGATGAAGAACGTGTCACTGCACGCTTCGGAAGCGGCATTATTGCTGTGTATCTACCGGTTTCAGCAGCCGAGTCATGGATCAAGACGGACCAGACCGGCATTGAGTCCGCTCAACCGGTCGGCAACGGTGACGAGCTAAACCTGATCATCGAAAAGGACTTTGCATGTTTCAACCCTCGACCAGGCGAAGACCAGAGCGACAATTTTTCAAATCCGAACTCGGACACATCTTGTTGATGAGTCCGCGGGAAAAGCGTAAGAAATCCCGGAGAGCGTGGCGAAACTACGCAGAGGTGTGAGTTTTTCCGCGCTGGAGTTTCTTGATTTGCTACGCGCATGATAAACATATTGTTGTACAGATAGTCTTTAGTTGCAGCATATATGTCAGATTCCTCCGGCAAGGTTCTCATCGTTGACGACGATCGATTTGTGCGAATGGCACTTAACGAAGCGTTAAGGTCTTGGCAATACGAGACCGTTGAGGCGGACAGCGTCAAGGCGGCAAAGAAGGCCTTTCTCGACGAGGAACCCCCGATCGTTCTGCTAGATATCGACCTGCCGGATGGCTCCGGCCTGGATATCCTGACTTATATCAAAGAACTGAGCCCGGAGACAATTGCCGTGATGATCACGGGAAATGTCGATGTCAAAAACACTGTCGCTGCTCTTCGCGGAGGTGCCCACGATTTTATCGGCAAGCCCGTCAGGCTCGAAGAATTGCGGGTCACCCTCCGAAATGCAAGCGAGACGCGAGAGCTGCGCCGTGAGGTCAAACAGGCTCGCTCTGAGCTTAAACGCGGTTTTGATTTTTCAGAAATAATCGGCGAGTCGGACACGATGAAAAAGGCAATCGAGCTTGCCCGGCGAGTCGCCGTATCCGACGTCAGTTCGATCCTGCTCAATGGAGAGACCGGTACCGGCAAAGATCTTTTCGCGAGAGCGATACACTTTGCGTCCGAGCGGTCGGACAAACCGTATCTTGCGATCAACTGTGCGGCACTGCCTGCAAATCTGATCGAATCCGAGTTGTTTGGTTATGAGAAGGGTGCATTTACCGACGCCAAGGCTAAAAAGGAAGGACTTTTTGAACAAGCCCACGGCGGGACGATCTTTCTCGATGAGATCGGTGAGATGGAGCTTTCGCTTCAGGCAAAGCTGCTCCGTGTTTTGGAGGAAGGCACCTTTCGTCGCGTTGGCGGTTTGAAGGACATTAACCTGAACGCCCGGATCGTGGCGGCCTCAAACCGTAACCTGAAACAGGAAAGCGAAAGCGGCAACTTTAGGCTCGATCTATACTTTCGCCTCTCCGTTATCCAGGTCGATATACCGCCCCTGCGGGAGCGCGGTGACGATGTGATCCTGCTAGCGAAGTATTATACCGATCGCGTAAATCTCAAACGAAGAGGCAAATCACTCTCCGGGCTCGCACCGGATGTAGATAGGATATTTCGCAATTACGGGTGGAGCGGTAATGTTCGTGAGCTTCGAAACGTTATCGAACGGGCGTCTATTCTCGAGGACGGTGATCTGGTCACGTCCGCACATCTGCCGGCAGATATGCTCGGACTCTCGATCGGAGCGGCCGGACAAACACTTGGTTTGGCTTTTGTTCTTCCCGCTGACGGAGTGCCGCTCGAGTCGGTCGAGTTTGAGTTGGCAAAACAAGCGATCGAAAGAACAAACGGCAACCTGACACGTGCGGCGAAGCTGCTCGACATTTCGCGTGATCAACTTCGCTACAAACTCCGCAAGGCGGGTTACGATATGGACTCCGCCGATCAGTAAAACCAGGTGGCTGAAAATAAGAAAAGACAACCAGACCCGGGCCTGCTAAAGGAGCTTACCGATCTCAAACGAGCGCTCGATGAATCCGCGATCGTCGCGATGACCGATCAGACGGGGCGGATAACTTACGTCAACGATAAATTTTGTGAGATAGCAAAATACACCCGTGAAGAGTTGATCGGCCAGGATCACCGGATCATTAACTCCGGCCATCATCCAAAGGAATTCATCCGTGATATATGGACGACCATCGCCAGTGGCGAGACATGGCGCGGCGAGATTAAAAATCTTGCTAAGGATGGTTCGATCTATTGGGTCGATACAACGATCGTCCCGTTTCTTGACAAGGATCACAAGCCTTTCCAGTATGTCGCGATCAGATACGAGGTCACGCAGCGAAAGCTCGGCGAAGAACGTATCATTCAACAGGCGTCTCTGCTCGATAAAGCTCAGGACGCGATCCTTGTTTGCGATCTCAATTTTCAGATATTGTATTGGAACAACGGGGCGGAGCGGATATACGGCTGGAGTTCGGAGGACGCGTTTGGACGCAAGATGAGTGACCTTTTGTGTGCCGGCGAGGATGACTACGTCAACCAGGCTAAGGATGCACTTGGAAAGTCTGACGAATGGAAGACCGAGTCGCCGCACACGACGCGCGCCGGCGAAAAGCTTATCGTCGAAAGCCGCTGGACGCTAGTCCGAAACGACAAGGGCGACCCAGACTATTACTTCGTCACAAATACCGACATCACGGAACAGAAGCGAACCGAGGCTCACCTTTTTCGCGCACAGCGAATGGAGTCGATCGGAACACTCGCGGGCGGTATTGCTCATGACCTGAACAATATCCTGTCGCCCATCATGATGGCGGTCGATATGTTGAATCTCAACGAATCAGGGGCCGAGGATCGGCGGTGGCTGGCGATGATCAAGGAAAGTGCGACCCGCGGAGCTGACCTCGTTAGTCAGGTCCTGACGTTTGCCCGCGGGATGTCGGGCGAACATATTCCGGTCCAACTAAAGCATATCGTCAAGGACCTTCTCGGGGTACTAAACCAGACCCTGCCCAAGTCGATCTCTGTCAAATACGACATTGCCACGGATCTCTGGACGATCGCCGCCGACCCGACGCAGATTCATCAGATCCTGATGAATGTGTGTATAAACGCCCGCGATGCCATGCCATCGGGCGGGACGCTAACCATCAATGCCGAGAACGTTAGGATCGACGAAAATTACGCCCGTATGAATCTCGATGCCGCGACCGGTAGCTATGTTCTGTTGACGGTGACCGACACCGGAACAGGGATGCCCGCCGAAGTAGTGACACGCATCTTCGATCCATTCTTTACAACCAAAGAGATCGGTAAAGGGACGGGACTTGGACTTGCGACGACAATGACGATCGTCAAGAGCCACGGCGGTTTTATCAATGTCTATAGTGAGCCAAAACGGGGAACAAAGTTCTCCATCTACCTGCCGTCCGCCGAGCTCTATTCGGAAAAGGCGGAAACTCAAACGAACGACGAACTGCCGCGTGGCCGCGGCGAACTCATACTGATCGTCGATGACGAAGATAATATCCGCAATGTTGCGGAAGCGACGCTTGCCAAGTTTGGATATCGCACACTCACCGCGGCCGACGGAACCGACGCTCTTGCCGTTTACTCGCAAAACGGCGCGGAGATCGCCGCGGTATTGACAGACATGTCGATGCCATACATGGATGGCGCCGCGCTTATCAGAGCACTGAAGAAAATGGCCCCGGATATCAAGATCGTCGCAATGAGCGGCCTGATCAGCGAGGGGACAAGCACCGAGTTGACGAGCTTGCAGATAAACACATTTTTATCAAAACCCTTCTCTGCGGAAACGCTTCTAAAAGCCTTCTCTGAGCTGTTCTCGTAAATTCGCTTACAATTGATCACGATGGCCGATCAGACTTAACGGGCCGAAAGTACTTGAGCAGACTGTCGGCAGCGACCGGAGCCAGAACCAGGAAAGCGAGCCCGACCAGCATCAAACCACCCTGCGACGGGTCATAGTCCGCCAGAAGACGACTCCAACTTGTATCCGTGATGGCCCTGACAATTAATGCCTCGAAACAAAAGGTAAGACCGGCCCATAATGCCCCGATCTTCAGCAAATGTTTTGCGTTCGAGGCCGCGATCCAACGAATGAAAAGTAGAGTGATAGTGAAAATGATCGCCAGAGCGACAAAAAATGATATCAGTCTCGCCCGGACCTCGCCGACGATCGGTGTAAGGAATAGCTCCCTTAAAGTCCCGTGAACCGATTCGGCGAACATGATGAGCAACCAGATGGCCAACCCTCTTGCCATCGCTCCATTCGGTCGTGACGCTGCGATCTGACCTTTCATGTGTATGCGACTCTTCCTTGCTCGAGAGTCTCTGTAATACTCTAGTTGTTAATCACGCTTTTGGACGGTGCGATTTATGATCTCACCCGATCTAGGCATCGTCCTGCTTCCGGACGACCAAAACTGAGCACGGGGCGTGATGAACGACCCCGTTTGAGACCGAGCCGAGCAGCCTTCCCCAAAATCCGCGTCCGTGCGAACCGACGACGATCAGATCGGCGTTCCACTCCTTCGCTTTTTCGATGATCTGCTGGTCCGGCGGACCGCGCAGCACCTCGGTATCTATGGTAATTTGCGAACCCGGGAATTTGTTTCGGATAGAATTTTCTGCTTCAGTCACAAAAGACGCGGCCATCTGGCTAACGGCGTCTTCGAGGTGCTGGTAATACTCGGCCGATAAAGCGATTGGCTCGGCCATTATCGGATACGCGTCCTCGTACGCCGAAACTACCAATACGTCCGCATTCTCTGGATCAAGGATCATCTGGCAGCATCGCTCGACTGCCGCCTTGCTGTAGTCCGATCCGTCTGTTGCTACTAATATTCTCATTTTCATTGTTTGCTCCCCTTGGCACTATCACATTCTTCGCGAATGGTTATCGCAATTAGCGTTCCATCTACTCTTGTCACCAAGTAGCAGTAAATACTGGCTTAAATTTGAGATGAAAAAGGTTTTCTGCGCCCGCACGTGAAAATGCTCGCGCCTGCAGCGACTTTTTCGCGGGCACGCTGGTTGCATGTGTGATAGTGACGGAATTAGAAATTATCCGCAGGAGATTGAGCCATGATCGAAGTCGAAGATCTGTCGAAAACCGAAGTAATTGAAATTCTTAGCCGCGTCGGTTATGGCCATCTCGCGTGCTGCCGAGACAACCTGCCGTACGTCGTACCGGTTCATTTTGCTTACGATGAGGGTGCGATCTTTATCTACACAACCGAAGGGAAAAAGTTTGAGATCATCCGGGAAAATCCAAACGTTTGCTTACAGGTTGAAGAGATAAAGGACAATCACCACTGGTCGAGCGTGATTGTCGAGGGCGTTGCGGAGCAGATAAAGCATGGCGCGAAACATGACCGTGCGCTCGAGATGATCGTGGCTGGGAATCCCACGCTGACTCCCGCCGTAAGTATCAGATGGATGGACAACTGGGTTCGTGAAAACATCGAGGTCATCTATGGCCTTGCGCCTACTGCGACTAGCGGTCGAAGATCGGTCAACCGCCTCGGCGATACGCAGTTCGTTCCGCCAGGTAATGATGCAAAAGGCAATATCATTTGACCGCGCATCAAAACATTGATCGAAGAGCTTTCTGTTTTTTTGACCATCTCTTTTGCGCGAAAAATCTCTCAATGACGATCTGATCAGTGGATTTTTTCGCAGACATTTCATCAACTCTCGTAGTAAACACAAGCTTTTCGGTGGTATGCCAGTTGCCATATATGAGGACAATGCGGTTCTGCCGCGTCAACTTATATAAAAAATGGAGGGTTTGATATGTCAACGAAATTCTACAGCATCTTATGGATACTTTATTTTGCAGTTGCGGGAGTTTTGTGGCTCGGGGGTGTCATGACCCCCTTTGCGATCGTTGCGTTTGGTTTCGTCGCCTTTGGAGTGGTCTTCACGGGAATGATGTGTGTTCTCCCAGGGACCGTATCGCATCCTGAGACAAAGAAGGCCAAGATACCGAAACCGGAAAAGGCGATTAAGCCCGCAACCGAAAAGTCCAGCAAAGCTGTCAGTGGTTTTTCCCTTTACCGATCGGCTTAACCATCCTCCGAAGTCTTGCCGGTCGGTTGATGCCACAATCAAAATTGAGCATCAACACAAAACAGGCTGCCAAGATGGCAGCCTGTTTTGTGTTGAGAAAGTTGGTGGCCAGAGACGGGGTCGAACCGCCGACACGCGGATTTTCAGTTTCTTTAGGGCTTGATAAGTGCCATTTTATTCAGCCTTTACGGACGTTCAACCTGACAAATTTTACTGAGTGGTGTCCAAAGTGTGTCCAAAAAAAGGAAGGACACTATGAAAGACAGGACTGGATATGTTTTTGAGGAAAAAGGGAAGTGGTACGCCAGAGTTACTTTGCGTGACAATCTTGGCAAACGCCGAAACGTAAAGCGAACTGCAAAAAATAAATCTGAGGCTAAAAGGTTGCTCAGAGGTTTGCTATTTGAAATCGAAAACAACGGGCTGAAGTCACTGGATGCTTCTACGCTTACGTTTAATGACTTGGCAGATTATTACAAAAGTCATTTTTTGACTGAGCCTGAATATCTAGATGACCGAAAGGTTTCAGGGCTTAGGGATTGGAAACGAAGGGCAAATATGGTGAAGATGTATAGCTCTTACTTAGGTCAACGGAAAGTAAAAGAAATCACTTATGACGATTTGTTGATGTTTCGAGCGACTCGGTTAGCAGCTCCAAAACCGAACGGAAAACAAAGGTCAATAACCACGCTGAATAGGGAGCTTGCCTGCCTTAGACGCATTTTCAATATAGCGGTTAGGCAGGATTGGATTACAAAGAATCCGTTTAATCGCGGCGAAGCGTTAATAGACGTTTCGGCTGAACGACAACGCGAAAGGATACTCACACTCGACGAAGAATTACTTCTCCTATTGGCTTGTGACCATCCACAAAGAAAGCATCTAAAGCCGTTAATAATCTCCCTGTTAGATACAGGAGCTCGAAAAGGTGAAACTCTGAAATTAAAATGGAAAGACATTGATTTTGAGAAACGATTGATGACTTTTCGTGCACTAAATACCAAGACCCTCAGAACGCGAAAAGTCGCAATTACTTCTAGGCTCTTTCAGGAGCTCTCTTCGATGTGGCAGCGGTCAGCACAGGAGAAGGAAGAACTTGTATTTGGAATAATGGATAACGTTAGTAAATCATTTGCTTCAGCATGTAAAGAAGCAGGCATAAAGCACGGAGGAATTGACGGACTCACCATGCATTCGCTGCGCCACAGTGCTGCGGTAAGGCTAGTACGTGGGCAAATGTCTATTCAGCTTGTGGGCAAAATCTTGGGACACACCCAGCCCCAGACAACCTACAGGTATATCACCGCCAATGAAGAAACCCTCTTCCATGCGACCGATATTTTTGAGGCATTTCAAATGAAGAATAACAGCACTTAAAACGAGTCGTTATTGGTGAACTAGTCACAACTTCCCCCGTCCTCTAAGCCCGTAACTCATTGTAGAATATGGGCTTACTGGCTTTTTTTTCAGGCTATTGACACCATTTTGTACGGTGGTATTATTGTCTTGGCTCAACGGGGACATGAGAAAAATGGTCATGAAAATGCGTAAAGAAATCACAGGAAAAACGACCCTTGGATTACCGTATTTCTTCTTGACACTTATGAGTTTTCGCGTCTTCGCTGTTCACTCCTTTAGTTCATTTTCAATTCATCCCCCACTAATCGTCAGTATGAATTTTCACCATTCGCTGAGATTTCCGTAGCAATTAATTTGCGGGAATGGAAACGCTGGTGAAGCGTGAAAGTGCGGGATTTATCTCGTTTGGTAGAGGTACGTCTGAACGCAACATTGTTAGGGATTGACGATTTGAAAAGGAGAAA
>JBBRSH010000136.1:0-11493 GCA_038245555.1 Pyrinomonadales bacterium
CCTTGTTGGTGACGGGGTTCTCGTCGGCGACGGCGTCCTGGTTGGCGACAGCATTTTGAACGGTGATAACACCATCGGAATGCAGTAAAGAGTCTAATTACAATAATTAACCATATATAGAGATTGTAAGGAGAATAGACATGCTGCACACACAAATTGCTACACGGCCACAACTACGTCCACACGCCAAGCAAATATACATCGATCAAGTAACGGATCTGAATAGGGTTTGGCTGCTAACCGAGAACGACCGAGTTGAGGTTCTTGGATTTCTCTCTGTCCGTCCGGTACACACAGTCGTTATGACGGGCTTTATTACCGACAACGGTATGGAAAGCGAACTCAACCGAGGGAAGTTTTACGGATACCGCAACACTGCGGGAACGCTCGAGGGAGTTGCCCTGATCGGACACTCGACATTATTTGAGGCCCGAACGGACGATGCTATCGATGTCCTTGCTAACGTTGCGAGATCGTCGGAAACGCCGATCCACCTGATCATGTCGTCCGGAAATGCGGCCGATAAGTTCTGGAACGCCTACTCGAACGGCTTCTCCGAACCACGCCTGCGGTGTGAAGAATCTCTTTTCGAGACCTCCTTCCCACTTTCGGTTCAACGCTCCGAATGGGACTTAAAGGTCGCGGATGAGTCGCAGTTGACCGAGGTCGCCAAGGCCCAGGCCGAGGTTGCCTTTATCGAATGCGGTGTCGACCCGTTGGCTCGTGACGGCGACGCCTTTCTAAAACGTGTGCTCCGACGAATAGAACAGGGCCGCGTCTTTACTGTATTTCAAGATGAAAAACTCGTCTTCAAGGCTGATATCATTGCGGAAACCGACGACGTGATCTATCTCGAAGGAGTCTACGTCGCCCCCGAATTCCGGGGCAAAGGCATCGGGCCGAAGTGTCTCTCGATGCTAACGATTGAACTTCTTGGACGTGCAGCCAACATCTGCATGCTAAGTAACGTTGGTTTTCACGACGCTCATCGGAGCTTCGAAAAAGCCGGTTACAAGGCGACTGACAAATGCGTAACCCTCTTTGTTTAGCAGAGAATAGTACTGGACAACCGTGTTTAACTCATTCATAATAAGTCGGGTTCAAAATATGGACCCGGCTTTCCCTTTTTTCATGCGGCTCCCGCCAGACATGGTCAGATCAGATACTTGTCCGATTCGAAATCGATTGGAGACTAACCGCTTACCTCCCAGCAGTCGCGTTTCATGAATAACCAAAAAGTCTCGGGCCCATATATATGGACCGTGATCATAATTGGATTTGCTAGCTTGATAGCGGCGTGTGTGCGTCTGCCGGTCGGACGGTTGGATGTCGATGTCGCGATTCTCTGCGCCCTGACCGTATTGTTGGGGTCGAGGGTGACGATACCGATCCCGAGATTTAAATCGCATATAGCAGTTTCCGACACATTTATATTCCTTGTCCTGCTCTTATACGGAGGCGAATTTGCGATCGTTTTGTCGGCCGTCGAGGCGTTTGCATCATCTTGGAGATTTTGCAATAAAAAAATTACCGTCTTTTTCAATGCGGCAACAATGGCGATCTCGACGACCTTCGTAGTACTCGTGCTACAACTACTTGGCCTTTACACCGAGCGCCAGTTGCACAGCCAAGCAGTTAACCGCACCAATTTTGTGATCGCTCTTTCCGTAATTGCCTTGACGCAGTTTGCTGTTAACACGTCGCTCGCCGCGATCCACGATGCGCTCAAGAGTTCCCTCCCGTTATGGGAAACATGGAAATCAAAATACATTTGGACATTCTTTTCCTATTTTATCGGCGCCGGGGCGGCGGGTATTCTGGTCCAATTGGCGGATACCATCGGATTCGGCATTATTTTCGCTACATTTCCCGTTATATGCTTCGTATTCCTGTCCTACCGGATGTATATGAAGAATGTCGAGATATCGATGCAGCAGGCGGAACAGGCCAAACAACATGCCAAAGACATGGAGTCCCAGTCGGACGCTCTCCGCGAATCGGAGGAGCGTTTCAGAAGTGCTTTTAATTATGCACCGATCGGCATAGCACTGGTGGGCGCCGATGGCTTTTGGCTAAAGGTCAATCGTGCGATGTGCGAGATACTTGGCTATGCCGAAGAAGAATTACTCGGACGGGATTTCCAGTCGATGATTGTTCAGGAGGACCTTGGCGAGACCCTTGTTCAATTTCGTGAGCTGGTTAACGGGGTGGTCCCGAATTGTCAGTTGGAACATCGTTACGTTCACAAGGACGGCCATACGGTCTGGGCCTCGTGGAGTGCGTCGGCGGCAAACGATTCGCAGGGCGACGATCAGCGTTTGATCTTTCAAATCCTGGATATCTCGGACAAAAAGGCCGCCGAGGCGAAGCTTCAGCACGACGCCACACACGATGCACTGACAAATCTACCTAATCGACCCTATTTCATGTCACGACTCGCGGATGCAATTGAAAAGGCCCATGGGGCGGACGACCACAAGGTAAGCATCCTGTTTATCGATCTCGACCGTTTCAAATACGTCAATGACAGTCTTGGCCATCTGGCCGGTGACCTATTGCTGAAACGTATTTCCGAACGCCTCCGCGAATGCATGCGACCAAACGACCTTGTTGCCCGTCTCGGCGGTGACGAATTTACTATCCTCGTCGAAGGAAATTATGACGAGAGCGAGGTCACACGTATCGCTGAGCGTATTCAGCGGAAATTCAGCATCCCGTTCGACTTGAATGGTAGCGAGGTCTACAGTTCGGCGAGCATTGGCATTTTACATGCGTCTGCGACTCATATGACGTCTGAAGACATGATGCGCGACGCCGACACTCCGATGTATCATGCGAAGCGTTCCGGGAAGGCACGTCACGAGATCTTTGACGAGGACATGTTTAAGGAAGCCAAAGACACGCTTCTAATTGAAACCGAGCTGCGCCGAGCAGTGGAGCGCAAGGAGTTGACGGTTTGCTACCAGCCAATATATTCAATTCTCTCAGGAAGGATCGAGGGTTTCGAAGCGCTTGCCAGGTGGAACCACAAAGAACTTGGCGACTTGCCGCCATCCAAGTTTATCGCGGTTGCCGAGGAGATCGGCGTGATCGACAAATTGGCCGAACATGTTCTTCGGACGGCCTGCCTCGATATGGGTTCGTTAAGCGATATCTTTCCGGCTGACAACTCGCCAATGCTGAGCGTCAACCTATCGTGCAAACAATTTGCCCAGTCGTCGATGGTTTGCCGGATCGAGCAGATCCTGGCGGAAACGCGTTTTGCCCCGGAACTTTTGAGATTTGAGATCACAGAATCCGTATTCGTTGAACATCCCGCCCGCGGTATCGAAATGCTAGAACAACTTCGAGAATTTGGCATCGACATTCATATCGACGATTTCGGGACGGGCTACTCAAACATGAGCTATCTCGTAAAATTGCCGGTCTCGACGCTCAAGATCGACCGATCATTTGTCGCGCTGATCGGAAATAACGGCGAAAATAACGAGATCGTGCGAGCTATCATTACTCTTGCTCACACCCTCGATCTAAAGGTGATCGCCGAAGGTATTGAGACGGAGACGCAGCTTAAAGTGCTCGAAGACCTCGGTTGTGAGGGCGGTCAGGGATATCTATTTGCGGCGCCCATGAAGCTTAACGAACTCCGCAGTTTCCTCGAAAACGCGGGCGAACACGTGCTGCCGAACCACAGCTACGACGAGATCGCCAGCGTTTCAGTACTGCAGTAACCGTGATCTGGGCGGCTCTTCAAAAAACTCTTTACATCGCGCTCCAACTGGTGTATAAATTTTTGGAATGATATATACAAATATTTTTTATATATCGGCATCCAATTTTTGACAAAAGTCGGGCGATTGATCGTCTCTAGAGGTATGGCCGACGGAGCAAAGGTGAAAAAGTTTGATATTGTCTGCGATTATGATATTTTGGGTAGGCTATGCTCCGTTGCGTCCGCAATAGCCCGCGTGTCGAAAACCGATCAGTTAAACAAAAGATGAGAAAGGTATTTACAAAGGTTAGATTTGACTTCGGCGTTGTCGTTTGTGCGCTGATGACATGTATTACTGCCTTTTCGCAGTCATCGCCGCCGCCGCTACTGCAGGACATAAAGGTTGTTGCGTCGCCGAACGCTCCCGCGACTACGGGCACGCCGCTAGTAAAGAAAACCGGAAGCTCGGCCGCGGTGGTTACCAGGCCGATAAGTTCAAATTCGATAATTGCGGACGTCGCGATCCCGGGCTATACCGGAGTTCTCGTTGAGACCATGGACGGCAGTCGGATCGCGGAGAGTAACTCGACGCTTACGTTCAATCCGGCGTCGAATGTAAAGGTCGCGACGGCTTATGCGGTGATCAAGACTTTTGGGCCGGAATTTCGGTTCATGACCAACGTTTATACTGACGGCGTTATCGACCGAAACACCGGCGTCCTGAACGGCAATCTTTACATTTCGGGGCGTGATCCGATGTTTGGTTTCGACCATGCGGTCGACATAGCCAACGAACTTAATAAACTCGGGATCCGAACCGTCAGCGGCGACCTGATCGCAACGGACAATTTTGCGATGAATTTTTCGGGCAGCTCACTTCGTTCTGCCCAACAGCTATTTGATTCGCTGGATGCATCGAAGCGGTCGCCCGCAGCGACCCGCGTTTGGCTCGGTTTCCTTGCAAATTCAGGCAGGACTGGCCAGATAACCGGTGTACCCGGGGTTTCGTTTACAGGCAAGGCCTACGTTCAGCCGATTTCAAGCAGTCTGCATCTGCTCTTTACGCACGAATCGGCAAAAATACGTGAGATCATAAAGGCCACACTTTGCTACTCGAACAATTTTCTTGCTGAGCGGCTCGGCGATATGCTCGGCGGTCCGTACGCTGTTGCTCGGGTCGTACAGCAGGGTGCAGGCATCGCACCGGGCGAATTTTCAATCCAAACGGCGAGCGGTCTTGGCTATAATCGCGTAACGCCGAATGCCATGATGAAGCTGCTCCGGACGCTTCGCAGCGACCTTACTCGTTACCACATGACCTTCGCCGACATTATGCCGGTCGCCGGTGTGGATAAAGGAACGCTTGAAAATCGGTTCGATGCGGATTTTGCCAGCGGCAGCGTAGTCGGTAAGACGGGCACACTCGGAGTCACGGATGCGGGCGTCAGTGCCCTGTCGGGTGAGATCAATACGCGGAACGGCAAGCTGCTGTTTGTCATTTTTAATCAACGCGGCGGCGTCCAAAGGTTCCGTGCATTTCAAAACTCTTTTGTGTCCTTGATCCAGGGCCAATATGGCGGGCCGGTCCCGATCACGTATAATCCGATCCCGCTTGACGCTCGTCTGGCTCAAACAAAGATCAGCTATCCATCGGATCAGGTGCTTGGTAATTACTAAACACGAACGATCAATACAGTTTCATAAACAGGAAGCATTTCACGTGCTTCCTTTTTTCTTTGCCTTTCACATGAGATAATTTGCGACTTGTAAATGAGTGAAACCGAAGACGAACAACCTGTCCTTGAAACGCCCGAATCGTTAGCTGAACCAGATCCGACAGTCGAGATCGAACAGGCCGAACCCGTTCCTGCCGCGACCAAACAAACCAGTGTCGCTCGATCAGCAGGGATCGTGTCGATCGCGGTGATGTTCTCGCGTGTTTTGGGCCTGCTTCGCGAGATGATCTTCGCACGGTATTTCGGAGCTGGGTTTTTGTACGACGCGTATGTCGTTGCGTTTCGAATACCCAATGTCCTTCGCGATCTTTTTGCGGAAGGCGCACTTTCAGTAGCATTTGTAAAAGTTTTTACCGATTATCAGATCAACAAAGGCGAAAAAGAGGCGTGGCGGCTTGCGAGTCTTGTATTGAACGCTCTCGCGGTGGTAATGAGCGTGATCTGCATTGTTGGGATCATATTTTCACGACAGTTCATCAATCTTGTCGCTGATGGTTTCTCGCCCGAAAAAGCGGCTCTCGCCACAACACTCACCGAGATCATGTTCCCGTTCATCCTGGTGGTTGCTCTCGCGGCAGTGGCGATGGGCGTACTCAACACAAAGGGGGTTTTCGGCATTCCGGCGTCGGCGTCGACGGTATTCAATGTTGTCTCAATAATTGTCGGGCTCGGCCTCGCGTATTGGTTGAGCGGCGGCGGCTGGGTCAGTTCCTTCGATAAGAATACCGTCCCTAATTCGCCCGCTCAATGGGCAATTATAGGAATGGCTATCGGAACTCTCATTGGCGGGCTAGCTCAATTTTTGATGCAGATACCGGCGCTATTCAAGGTCGGGTTTCGGTTTTCACCAATACTCAGCTTTACGGACGAAGGTGTAAAAAAAGTGATCGCGCTGATGACGCCGGCGATACTCGGTACATCGGCAGTGCAGATCAATGTTCTGATAAACACCTATTTTGTATCTGAAATACAGGGCGCACAGGGATGGCTAAGCTATTCGTTCCGGCTGATGCAGTTCCCGATCGGTCTTTTTGGCGTCGCGGTTGGAACAGCGGCGATTCCGGTCCTTTCACGACTCGCGACCGAAGGCAAAATGAAGGATTTTCGCGACACTATCTCGTCGTCGATGAACCTTGTGTTCCTTATGACTCTGCCTAGCGCCTGCGGCTTGATCGTCCTCGGTGAGCCGATCATACGCCTTATCTACGAACGCGGCGCCTTTAAGGAGGCTGACGTTCCGATGACCGCCTGGGCCCTGGCTGGTTATTCGATCGGATTGACGGGTTACGCGGCGATCAAGATCTTGTCGCCCGCGTTTTATGCCCTAAATGACGCGAAAACGCCGATGATCATCGCGATCGTGTCGATAGCCGTTAATTTTCTCGGAAGCTACGTCCTCCGCGAGTGGTTTTCGCACTATGGCGTAACGCCGGAAACACCATACGGATATGGCCACGTAGGAGTCGCATCAGCCACTTCGATCGTCGCTCTGGTAAATTTCTTTGCGCTCGCACTCATAATGAGAAAGCGAATAAAGCGGCTGAACGGCCGCAACATAATTGTTTCATTCTCAAAGATCGCCGTCTCGTCGGTTCTGCTGTCGGTCGTGTGCTATACAAGCTATCATTTTCTGAAAGGCCGATACGGTTTCGATACTTTTACATTGAAGGTCATTGAGGCGTTTGTCCCGATAATCCTTGGCGGTATCACATTCGCCATAGCGGCGAAACTGATGCGCGTAACCGAGCTTGAACAGGCATTCGGAATGCTCCGCAGGAAACTAGGAAGATGATCCGACCTTTCAAAAATATCCTGCCGAAGATCCATAAGTCGGTCTATGTAGCCGACGACGCGATCGTTATTGGTGATGTCGAGATCGGAGAGGACGCAAGTGTTTGGTACGGTTCGATAATTCGTGGTGACGTTAATTTCATCCGCATCGGAGCCCGGACCAATATTCAGGATGCGACTGTCATACATGTAAGTTCTAAGACACATTCGACCGTTCTTGAGGAAGAGATCACGGTCGGCCATCGCGTGACGCTCCACGGATGCCATGTCGAGCGGGGCTGTTTGATCGGGATTGGGGCGATCTTGATGGATGGCGTTCGTGTTGGTCATAATTCGCTCGTCGGAGCCGGATCGCTGCTGACACCAGGCATACAGATACCGCCCCGTTCGCTTGTTCTTGGCTCGCCGGCTCGAGTAAAACGCGAGTTGACCGACGACGAACTCGCGTACCTCGACAAATCATGGCGAAACTACGTAGAGCTCAAAAAACACTACTCTTAAACCGCAGAGACGCCGAGGCTCAGAGGAAGATTGTTTCTTTTCCCCTCTGCGACTCGGCGTCTCTGCGGTAAAATAGACCTATGGCAAGTACGAACCCGGCACGCGGCATGCGCGATTTTCTGCCCGCTGACGTCCGCAAGCGTGAATACGTGATCGGCATCATCAAGGAAGTCTGCGAAAGCCACGGCTTCGACCCGCTCGAAAACGTCGAGGCATCATTCGGAAAGAAAATTGACGAGGGCAGCAAGTCGGTCGAAGCAAACGTGATCTTGGCAGTAATCGAAGCACTTGATCGGCTGGGCATTAAAAATTTCGCGGTTTATGGCAGTCATAGTGACGTCTTGGCTTGTATCCTCGAAACGGTCGGCGTTCCGGTAAACTTGAATAAACCTATCTTTGCCGCGATCCGTAATTTCAGTAAGTTCAATATCGAAGGCTTCGTCAATGAGTTACAGGACGCCGGAGTTTCTGAAAAAGCCTCGGCTATCCTTGCAGACCTCTTTCTCAAAACCGATGAGATCCTAAATCAGGAACACGACGTCAACCGAACGGTCGTAACCAATTTACTGAATATCGTAAATAACGCAACTCTTACCGAGCTCGGCCAAATCCTTTTATCGACCGGCAGAACGCCGGTATTTATCGATCCGGCACTCGCATGCGAATCGCCTTATCTATCCGGCATAGTGATCGAGGCACGAACCTCTGGTCTTGACGTATTGGGGAACGGCGGTTGTATTGAAGACGTAGTCGCCGGAACACCGGATGAAGGTTCGACAGTATTCGCGTTCTCATTCGACATCGAAAACATTGTCGCCCTGATGGAAAACAGCAACGGTTTCCCACCTACGGTAGCCGTATCTGATTCGGACGCGGTTCTGTAATAAAATATCCATATGGCTAGCACAAAACCTGCACGCGGAATGCGCGACTTTCTTCCAGTTGACGTCAGAAAGCGAAATTACGTGGTCGGCATCATCAAAGAAGTTTACGAATCCTACGGCTTCGAACCCCTCGAAACACCGGCTATCGAAAATATAGAAACTTTGATGGGCAAATACGGCGAGGAGGGCAATCAGCTTATCTACAAGCTATTGAAACGTCGCGATAAGCTGAACTCAATAACCGATCCAAAGGATCTTGCGGATCTCGCCTTGCGTTACGACCTAACCGTTCCGTTAGCCCGCGTCGTAGCCAACAACAAAGAGAAAATTCCAAAGTTTTTTAAACGTTATCAGATACAGCCCGTATGGCGGGCAGACCGTCCGGGCCGCGGACGATTTCGCGAATTCTATCAATGTGATGTGGATGCTATTGGGTCTAGTTCGATGATCGTCGAGGCAGAACTGATCGCTGCAGTGAGTGAGGTATTTCAAAAACTCCGTTTTAATTCGTTTGCCGTTAGACTCAACAATCGAAATGTTCTTACTGGAATCTTAAGCGCATCGGGAGTTGATTCCTTCCAGCATACAGAAGCGCTTATCACCCTAGACAAGTTTGATAAGTTGGACGACGATGCATTAATTAAAGAATTTGTTGGAAAAGGGATTACCGGCGATGCAATCCAAAAAATATTTGATTTTTTTAGTCAGCTAACTCAACTTAGACTAACCTATCTGAATGATTCCGAACTGAGCAAAATTGATGCAGGTCATAGAACGCTCGATTTAATTGATCAGTTCATCGGAAATCATCCAGAAGGACGGAAAGGCACGTCGGACCTGAGAATTCTGCTCAACTTTCTTCGTCAAACCCCTGCGAGTGAGAACGTACTTATAGATCCGATACTTGCAAGAGGTTTGTCCTATTATACAAGCACGATAATGGAGGTCGACGCTGGATTTGTCGGATCCCTCGGCGGTGGGGGACGGTACGATGGCTTGATAGGAATGTTTGGCAAAGAGCAAATTCCGGCGTGCGGATTTTCTATCGGGCTTGAACGAATTCTTGTTGTAATGGAAGAACGCGAAATGTTCCCGCCAGAAATCGCCGAATCATCTCCTGCAGACGTCCTCGTTACCATTTGGAGCCCGAATTCTGCACATCGCTCATTGGAACTCGCCTGTCAGTTGCGATCGGAGGGTTTGCGAACTTTGGTCTACCCCAATCCCGAAGACAAGCTGGCAAAACAAATAAAATATGCTGATACGTTGGGTATCAAGAAGGTTGCCCTAGTCGGTCCGGAAGAGGAAGCTAGAAATATTGTAAATATTCGCGACTTAAGCCTTAGTTTGCAGGTTGAGGTCAGTCCTCCCGACCAAATCCAAGCCTCCGGGGAAATTATTTCACCTGACCAGAACTTGGTTTTGGAACGAGATATCTTTCACGAATTTGCGGCCATGTACCCTTCAGGAATAGCCCTAGACTCGATTAAGTCCGAACAATATCCGAAACCTGATTTCAGTTGTTTAATTGACGGGGAAAAATCGTATTTTGAAGTAAGGGTCGTCCGCAAATCCAAAAACGCGGGAATCCGAATGAGGGAGGCTCTTTCGCGTGCCTACTTTACCCCCGATGGAAAGGCAAATATCTTATTCTGTTTGCTTTACGATTCGGGGGCCGAAGTGCTCGAGGATTACGAAAAAATGCTCAGCATATCAACTTTTATCGAATTCCCTTATTGGTCTTCCATTCACTTTTATGAACGGCCTCGGCGCTTCGTGCACACAGTAGTCAAATGGTAAATCACCGAAATGTGAAGCTAATTAACTATTCAATCTTCTTGTTGATTGTAGCTCTTTCTTTTTTTAGCACTGGACACGCCTACATCGCGAAAGACCTGCCAAATCTCTACAAGATCAACGACCATCTCTATCGCGGGGGACAGCCGACCGAGGCCGGTGTTCAACAGCTCAAACAATTTGGCGTAAAGACGATCATCGACTTGCGGGACCACGACGATCTCTCAAAACGGGAAGAAGCCTGGGCAAAAGCCGCGGGCATTCGTTTTATCAATTACCCCGAGAGCGGTTGGTTCAAGCCTGACCGAAGCAGGGTCGATGCCATCATCAGGGAGATCGACAGCCCGGAAAACCAGCCTGTTTTCATCCACTGCAAACGCGGGGCCGACCGCACCGGGACCATGATCGCCGTGTATCGCATTTCGCATGAAGGCTGGACCGCCGACAAGGCAATTGCTGAAGCAAAGCAATTTGCGATGGGCTGGTGGCAGTTCTGGATGAAAGATTACATCAAAGACTATTACCGCGAACACACAAATAACCTCCAAGGAAAGTGACCCGCCAAACGTGAGCCGGAATGTACAGAAAACTCGAACCTAAGCTGCTGACCGTGCTTCGCGAAGGCTATTCGTTAAAGCAGTTCAAAGGCGATCTGTTGGGTGGTTTGACGGTCGGCATAGTTGCACTGCCGCTTTCGATCGCTCTCGCTATCGCCTCGGGGGTTAAGCCGGAACAAGGGCTGTACACGGCGATCTTCGCCGGTTTTGTCATAGCGGTCCTTGGTGGTTCCCGAGCACAGATCAGCGGCCCGACGGGCGCATTTATCGTCATTGTTTACGGTATCGTCCAGAAATACGGGTACGACGGCCTGGTGGTCGCAACCATCATCGCAGGCGTTTTACTCGTTATCATGGGACTTGCCCGAATGGGGGCATTCCTAAAGTTTGTTCCCTATCCTGTCGTCGTCGGATTTACGTCAGGGATCGCACTGATCATCGCATCGTCACAAGTCGCTGATTTTCTCGGCCTCAAGATCGAAAAGGTCCCGGCCGATTTTGTCGAGAAATGGATC
>JBBRSH010000137.1:0-11441 GCA_038245555.1 Pyrinomonadales bacterium
AGGCGTCGAGCAGCGTGTCGCGGATATAGGCTTTGATCTCCGGATCGCGGATCGGGGTGGTCACCTCAATACGCCTGTCCAGATTTCGCGACATCCAGTCGGCGCTGCCGATAAATATCTCGTCATTGTCATCACCGCCATTGGCGAAGTAAAAGATCCGGCTGTGTTCGAGAAATCTGCCGACCACCGATCTTACGCGAATATTTTCCGACAAGCCCTTTATGCCCGGCCGCAAAACACAGATCCCGCGGACGATCAGGTCGATCTCAACGCCAGCCTTCGACGCCTCGTATAGTTCTTTGATAAGTGAAATATCCGTCAGGCTGTTAAATTTTGCGGTGATCCGGGCCTTTTTACCATCACGTTTGTGTTTGATCTCGCGACGGATCAATTGAGTAAACTTCTCGCGAAGATTTAGCGGTGCGACCAGGAGCCGCTGAAATTTATCCTGCTGCGAGTAGCCGGTCAGGAAATTAAACAGGTTCGAGGCATCTTCGCCGATCTCTTCGTCCGTTGTAAGCAGGCCAAGGTCAGTGTAGATCTTTGCCGTCGCTGGATTATAATTGCCGGTCGCCAGGTGAACGTATCTGACCAATCGGTCCTTTTCGCGGCGAATGACGAGCAGCACCTTGGAGTGCGTCTTGAGCGAGTGGATGCCGTAAACAACGTGGACGCCTTCGTTCTCCAGCCGCCGGGCCCATTCAATATTGTTCTCCTCGTCAAAGCGGGCCTTTAGCTCAACCAGTGCGGTCACCTGTTTGCCCAAACGGCTAGCCCTCATCAGCGAATCGACTATCGGCGAGTCTTTTCCGGTCCGGTATAGGCAGATCTTGATCGCCTGTACGTCCGGGTCGTCAGCCGCCTCGGCGATGAAATCCGATACGACGTTGAATGTAGTGTACGGGTGATGCAGCAGGATATCTTGCTTTTTGATAGCGTCGAAGTCGTTCTTTTTTCCCTCAAAAACTCCCGGCACAACTGCGGAGATCGGTTTCTCTTTGAGCTGAGGCAATTTGAGGCCATATAGCTGCATCAGGTCCGGAATGTCGAGAAAGCCGTCAATGCAGTCGACATCGTCATCGGTGAGGCCGATGCCCGTGGTAAGGAGCGTGAGCATCTTGTCCGGCATAGCCGCAGATACTTCCAGGCGAACGGGAAATCGAGCCCGGCGACGTTGCAATTCCCGTTCGAGCGTGCGTAGCAAGTCACCGGCCTCATCTTCTCGAAGCTCCAGGTCGGCGTCACGCGTAACGCGAAAAAGGAATGATGCCGACGTCTTCATATGCGGGAACAGTTCGTGGACGTTTGCGGCAATGACCTCCTCGAGTAGGGCAAACCTACCATGTTTTTGATCGATTGGGATCAGCCGCGAGGCGGTCGGCGGCAATTTGATACGCGTAAACCGCTTTTGTCTGTAAAGATATCGAAGGCTTTTCTGAGTAAAATGACGGTCCGGCTCGATAAAGAGCCCGAGATTCAGACTCAGATTGGAGATGTACGGGAACGGATGACTCGAATCGACCGACTGCGGAGTCAGTATCGGAAACAGGTTGTCGTGAAAGTATTTATCAAGGCGCTTCCTGTCCTTCGCCGGCAGATCCTTGTACGATTCGATGAAGATCCCGGCGTCTTCGAGCGAGGGAAGCACATTCTCATGCAGGTGAGCGACCTGCCGCTTCAACATCGGCTTCAGCCGCCCTTTTACTTCGGCCAACTGTTCAGCGGCGGTCATCCCATCAGGCGAAAGCTCGCTGATCCCTTCAGCGATCTGCTCCTTCAAACCCGATACGCGGATCATGAAGAACTCGTCCAGATTGGTAGCGAATATCGACAGGAACTTCAGCCGCTCGAGCACCGGCAGACCTTCGTCAAATGCTTCCTCAAGCACCTGTTTGTTAAATTCGAGCCAGCTTAGCTCGCGGTTGAAAAACAGCCGCCCGTCAAAGTCCGCTCCGGCCGAACCTGACCGTGGGCCCTCGCTTTCCCTTTTGTCGCTTTTTCCCGAGTGAAGACTCATATACAAAAACAATTATATGGCAATTTTGAAAGCTCCGATGTTAAATCTCGCGAGTAGTTTCGAACTCGACCATGGACCTATCGACTTATGGACCTATGGAAGGATGGTAACGACCGTGCCGATATAAGCTGCGGCGAAGATCGCCTCCATTTCCTGATTCCCGACCGCTACGCATCCCTGCGTCCAGTCGTCGTTCGATCCTCCGCCATGAATATAGATCTCACCGCCAGCCGCAGTATACTGCGGCGGTCTTTTTCCGGCCGCGGCAGCATCGTTGATGGTTTCGAACTCAGCGTGCGTGATCCACTCTTCCGCGAGCGATTGCTCGGCATCCTGGACGCTCGGATAACTTAGGGCGAGCGAAAGGTGAAATTTGCTTTGGGAGTTCTTCGCGAAGACGTAATACTCGCCCTCCGGGGTACGGCCATCACCTTCGGCCTTTTTTGCCCCATCTGGAGCGTTTCCGAGTGCGATGGAGTAGGTTCCTTTAACCGCGTCGCCATCCAATAGGTCGAGCCTGCGTTCGGATTTCCGAATGACTATTCGCATCTAAAGGGCCTCTTCTGTCCGCGATATCGTGACCGATCGCTGCTCGTCGCCGTCGCCCGTCAAGTCAACACGTACGATCGGACGCGAAAAAGTAAAACGGCCCAAGTGGTCGGCCCACTCGATAATAATCACGGCATTTGGACTTTCGAGAATCTCATCCAACCCGACCGCACCGGCAGCGTTTGGCATACCATCAAGCCGCCACAGGTCGATGTGGTAAACATCAAATTTAGGAGCTTTGTAGAGATTTACCAGCGTAAAGCTCGGGCTTGTGACTTCGTCGATGTCATATCCGAAAGAGTTTAGTATGCCCTTCGTAAACAGGGTCTTACCCGCTCCTAATCCACCATAAAGCAGAACAACTTCCCCGCCCTTTAATGAGTAACCGATCTTCTCGCCAAGTTCGAACGTATCCGTGGGTAAAACGCTGATCGTCGTCAAAGACTCACCTGAGTCGGACAGGATATCAGCCGTATCGACCGTCGGGTTGGTAGAAGGACTCGTCATTTACTCAAAACCTGGAAAACGTCAGTCAAACATTCACGAACGTCCGATGCTGTCATTACGCGCTTGCCGTATTTCTTTTCGGCAACGTCACCCGCCATTCCGGCAACATAGACCGCCGCGACCACTGTCTCGAATACGCCTATATTCATCTTCGCGGCCTGGGCAATAAAGCCGGCCAGAATGCCCGTCAAGGTATCACCATTTCCAGCCTTGCCGAGGCCCGAGTTCCCTGTCGGATTGACGACAACCTTTCCGCGCGGCTCGCCGATGAGGACTCGCTCGCCTTTGAGGACGAGGATCACATTGTTTTTGGTCGCGAACTCCCGGACTGCTGCAACGCGATCTTTGATCGCGTCTTTGTCATCCGTGCCGAGCAGCCGCATGAATTCGCCTTCGTGGGGTGTGAGGATGAGTGGGAAGTGATCACTCGGAAGCTCCTTGCTTAAATGAGTGGGCTTGATTCCCCCGAACGGCGAGAGAAGGGTAAGAGCGTCAGCGTCGACGATTGTCGTCTGACGCCGTTCTCTGACCACTGCCTCGACAAAGCGCGCGGTTCCCTCATCCAGCGATAGTCCGCTGCCGATAGCAACAGAATCCACTTTCTCGAGCAGGTCTTGCAGTTCCTCAAAAGCCATTTCCGAAATCGCGCCCCCGTTGGTCTCAGACACTCCTTTGACCATTACCTCAGGCAAGGTTCGCGACGCAATGGAGTCCTTAGAAGACTTCGGAGTCGCTATCGTCACCAACCCGACACCAGACCGCATTGCCGCATTGCCCGCCAAAACCGCTGCACCGGAATAACTCTCGGAACCGGCGACAATTAGCGATTGGCCGCGTTTGTTCTTGAAAGAGTTACTTCGAAACCTCGTCCAAAGCACTAAACCGCGTGCATCTGCTTCTTCCGTAACGTAGAGTGTCGACGGTGCTTCCTCCAATAATCTCGGAGGCGTTCCGATCTGTGCGATTAAGAACTCTTCACTGCATCGACTAGCAGGCGGTAGGAGATTAGCGATCTTAGGAGAAGTAAAGGTAACCGTAACATCGGGGTGTGCTACATTTCTGACCCGCATTTGAGCCTCAACAAGATCGTCGCTGATGTCCGAATCAAGTTCGGCTGAATCGGCCATCACTCCAGATGGAATATCGATCGAGACGATCAGAGATTTTCTTCCCGAAATCGCGTGATGATCAAGAGTCCTAACGACCTTTGCCATCTCCTTATCAATCGGGCCACGGAATCCCGTTCCAAATAATGCATCAACACAGACGTCCTCCTTAAAGCCCTCTGTAATTCTAAAGAAATGATTGGCATCCACGATCTCGTGTATGTGCAAGTAGGGAGCTGCACCGTTGGAGTAACCCGCCTGAGTTGAACTTATATTCTTAGCGATCTCAAAATTAACTCTCGCATCCCCGTTCGTGTCTTCAATACGTCCGAATAGACAAATAAGGCAAAGAGAGCTTTGTTCCCATAAGATCCTCGCCAGGGCAGCACCATCGCCGCCGTTGTTGCCGGGGCCGCAAAGGAGAAGTATCGACTTTTCTTTGACCGAACCGCCCAGTTTTTCCGTGATGACGCGTGCGACGGCGTGGGCGGCGTTTTCCATCAGGAGGATAGACGGGATGCCGTATCGTTCGGTCGTGAGGCGATCGACCTCACGCATTTGCTCGGCAGTCAGGACCTTTTGCATACCGATTAAATCTAACACAAAGAATTTGCCCGCGAATACCGCTAATTTACGCGAATAGGAACAGATCTCCCTTATTCGTCTAATTCGCGTTATTCGCGGGCAAAGTTTTTTTGCAGTTTTCGGACAAAAAAACCGCAACGCTCGCTTCGTTGCGGTTAAGGGTTGATCCGGAGATCTTGAACAGATTTCGGGCATGACCCGCCGGGGGCATATTGCCTGCCACTGTGCTTGAACACGCTTTTCTTCCGTTCAGTTAATAGAAAGGTCCATTCTCGCCGGAGTTCCAAAAAATTGTAATGATTCGTTCATAAATTAACTACTCGCCGCTTTGCTGGAGCAGTTTGGCGACCAATCCGGTCCAGCCGGTCTGGTGGCTGGCACCAATTCCCGAACCGTTATCACCATGAAAATACTCATTAAATAGAAGATGATCGCGGAAATAGGGGTCGGTCTGAAACTTCAGCTTATCGCCGAAAACAGGCCGTTTGCCGCTGTCATCCCGAAGAAATATTCGCGACAGCCGACGAGACAGTTCCTGCGAAACGTCCCACAGGTTCATCATATTGCCTGACCCGGTCGGGCACTCGACCATTAGGTCATCGCCATAATAGTAGTGAAATTTTTGCAGCGATTCGATCAGCAAATAGTTGACCGGAAACCAGACTGGCCCGCGCCAATTCGAATTCCCGCCAAACAGGCCGCTGGTCGATTCGGCCGGCTCATAATCGACGCGATGCTCCTCACCATTGACCTCGACCACATACGGATTGTCCTTGTGATAACGCGAAAGTGCGCGAATCCCGTGATCCGAGAGAAACTCATTCTCGTCGAGCATCACTTTCAGCACGCGTTCCAACCGCTCGCGATAGACAACAGCCATTAATCTTCGTTCAGCCTCACCGGGCATTTCCACACTCGAAATGTTCTCGATGAGATCCGGTCGATTCTCAATAAACCAATGCATTCGTTTCTTAAAATCCGGCAGTCTGCTCAGGACATCCGGCTCTATCGTCTCCACCGCAAACAACGGTATCAGGCCAACCATCGATCGGATCCGCAATGGCCTGTTTCCCTCGCCGTGCATGTGCAGTACGTCGTAATAAAAACCGTCATCTTCGTCCCATAGCGAAATGCCGTCACGGCCGATGATGTTCATCGCGTCGGCGATATAAATGAAATGTTCCCAAAATTTGCTCGCCAGGTCTTCATAACTGCCGTCATCGGACGCAAGTTCCAGGGCAATAGCGAGCATGTTCAGGCAATACATCGCCATCCAACTTGTACCGTCCGATTGGGCAAGTGTTCCTCCGGTCGGTAACGGACGGGAGCGATCAAAAACTCCGATATTGTCGAGCCCCAGAAAGCCGCCCTCGAAGATGTTGTTTCCCTCAGCGTCCTTCCGGTTTACCCACCAGGTAAAGTTGATCAGCAGCTTTTGAAACACCCTGGAGAGAAATTTCTTGTCGCCGATCCCGGTCCGCTTCTGCTCGATCTGATAAACGCGCAATGCGGCCCAAGCATGCACCGGCGGATTGACATCGCCGAACGACCATTCATAGGCCGGTATCTGGCCGCTCGGGTGCATGTACCATTCACGGAGCATCAACACCAGTTGTTCCTTCGCAAAATGTGAGTCGACCAGTGCTAGCGGGATGCAGTGAAATGCTAGGTCCCAGGCCGCGTACCATGGGTACTCCCATTTATCCGGCATCGAGATCACGTCGGAGTTGTAAAGATGGGTCCAATCGTGGTTTCTGCCGTCCAGTCGTTCGTCTGGAGGCTTTGGCATTGCCGGATCGCCCTTTAGCCAGTCGCGGACCGAGTAATTATAAAATTGCTTCGACCACAGCATCCCCGCAAAAGCCTGCCGCTGGACGCTTTTGGCATCGTCCGTGAGGTCGTCCGGAGCAAGTGCTTCGTAGAATTCGTCAGCTTCGGCCTTTCGGTCGTCGAACACTTTTTCAAAATCGCGAAATATCGGGTCCGTTTCCTTTGCCGGGCTTATTCCTGGTAACAAGAGGTCCTGATCAGTCAATCGCATTCGCAGTATAATTTCGGACTTCGCGGGAACAACTATCTTGTAATTTGCCGCCGCTTTGGTTCCGGTGCTCGATGGATTGATCGCGCTCGCATTACCGTTGACGATATATTCATTGAATGCGTCCTTGACGTAAGGTGTGCGGTTCGGCGACCCGAAGAGCCGTTCGGTATTCGTCTCGTTTTCGGTAAAGACCATCTCGGGCAACCCGTCGAAATACATAAACCGTTTCCCGAGCCATTCGTTGTCGAGAGCGATCACGTCGTCACCTATCGCTGTCAGGGACGATTTCGGCTGCTCGCCCTGCCAGGTCCACGTATTCCGGAACCATATCGTTGGCAGCACATTGATCGAGGCGTCCACATCTCCGCGATTTGCGACACTGATCTTGATAAAAACGTCTTCGACATCAGCCTTTGCATATTCGACGAAAACATCAAAATATTTGTCGTCGTCGAAAATACCCGTGTCGATCAGATCAAATTCGCGATCAAGCTTGCCGCGTCTCGCGTTTTCCTCGATGAGCCGTTCGTATGGAAAGGCGGCCTGCGGATACTTGTACAGATACTTCATGTACGAGTGGGTCGGCGTCGAATCGAGGTAGTAGTAGCATTCCTTGACGTCCTCGCCGTGGTTGCCCTGATTGCCGGTAAGCCCGAACATCCGCTCCTTTAATATCGGATCCCGCCCATTCCACAAAGCCACCGAAAAACAAACATCCTGCTGACGATTGCTGATGCCCGCGATCCCGTCCTCGTTCCACCGGAAAGCCCGCGAACGTGCATGATCGTGTGGAAAATACTCCCACGCCGAACCGTCCGCCGAATAATCCTCACGCACCGTCCCCCAGGCCCGCTCGCTAACGTATGGCCCCCAGCGTTTCCAATGTTTTGATCTTGCGTTCGACTCCGCGAGGCGTTTTTCTTCTGCTTTCATCGCTAACTAAGTTTACGGTGTACCAAGAATCAACTCCAACCTCAAGAACAAGTCTATCATCCACTGCTGCAACGAGCCGTCTTTGCACGCTCTAAGACGCCGATCCGAGCCAGATCGCCGGGGCGGCTCAGTCGTTGAGTCGCGGACCGTTAAGCAGTAATATTGCCGTTATACCCGGAGGTTCAAAAAATGGATTTTTACTTTCTGCTATTTTCGCTTTTCTTTCCGCGAATAGTCATGATGGTGTATTTAATTCTGGTTCCGACTCTGTTTCCAACGAACACGGTCCCGGATCTGGCGGCCATATTGCTCGGGATCTTTATGCCCCGCGTGCTGATATTGATCTACATTTATCAGAACATGGGCTACAACAATATTTGGTTTGCCGCTCACCTCGTCGTGATGGTTCTGGTCTATTTTGGCGGAGGCCGTCAGACCGCCCGGAGAAGAAGACGGGGGCGAGAAGCCTAGGATCTGGATCAGTGAAGGTAAGCTTCTCGTCAATGGGCCTTTTTTCGACGCAGGGTCTCAAAAAAATTGTAGGCAAACGTGATGTCCAGCCGTGTTCTGGGCAGAGTCGACTGGATCGGGCCGATCCCTTGTGTGAGCGCGGTGGTAACGCTTAACTCCTTATTAAACGTAACGATCCAGTTCAAATAAAGGCGATTGCCGCGTGGGAAGCGGTCTGAGTTGATCATCGAACGGTCTATCCGCGCGTAGCCTCCGCCGACGGCGACATGCTTTTTCAGGTTTTTCTGAGCATAGATATTCAGGCCGTAACCGGGACTCGGGTCCAGGCGTTCATACATCTCAAACTGAAAAAGGTCGACAAAACTCGACTTCGGGCCGGTTACCTTTACTCCCTCCCGCAAAATATCGACCCCGGAGTCAAACGTATAGTCGGAGGAAAAAGCGACAAATTTATTGAGCCTCTTTCTAACCATGAACTGGTGATAGTTCGACCGTCCCATTCGCTTGAATCGGCGAAACACATTTGGAACGGCGAAGTCCCCGAAATATCCGTTGGTCGCCGATATCTCATCGAAATATAGTCTTTTCGGGAGCCGCACACTGATACGCTCACCCATCATATAGGTGTCATTGTCGTAACCGGTTACCTCAGTGTTCTCGCCGTTATCAGGTGCAAACCCACCGATTTTTACTTC
The DNA here is from genome assembly GCA_038245555.1 of Pyrinomonadales bacterium. Classification (GTDB taxonomy): domain Bacteria; phylum Acidobacteriota; class Blastocatellia; order Pyrinomonadales; family Pyrinomonadaceae; genus OLB17. The sequence continues at coordinate 8,905 of JBBRSH010000137.1, forward strand.
AAATCCTTTCACCGGGTTAGCGTCAAAGTAGAGCTGTTTCAGGTAGATATTTGTTACTGGGCTGCCGGTTCCGAGACCGGTATTGTTCCAACCGATGGTGATGACATTTCCCGTAAATATACCGGCATGTATCGCATACCTGCCCTTGCGGTCCAGGTTTAAGTGAGCACGCACTCCCACTTGCCATTGGAAGTTGTTTGCCGTTATTCGATCGTTGGCTGTGCGGATGAAATGATAACGGGTCCCGATCGTCAACGCATCAAATTTAAAAAATGGGCTTGCTTTTGAAGAGGTGGTGCCGTCGGATGCAGCAGTAGTCGCTGCAACACCCTCAGGCGTCGGTGTCGGCGTCTGCGCGAAAACGAATTGGGCGTTGAAAGCGATGATCAACGCCCCCAAAAATAAAACCGGAATGCTTATTCGAAAATAGCTCAATATTCTACCCCGTAATCCTTGCGTTCTCATTGTGAACAAAAGTGTTCCGGAAAACAAGAGTCTGAGCACCGGGTAGCATGTAACCGAAAAGGAGGTGCCGGGCCGAGGCCAAAAGACCTCGGCCGGAGTCATTATGGTTTCTTATTGTTGTTCGTGAGGCGATTTGATACCGCGTTGCCGTTCGACTTCGAAACATTGCTATTCGACTGCGCATTCATGTTCGGAGGTTCGATACGGGTCGGATTTGCGGGCGTTGTCGTTGCCGCCGGACCTGGCGTCACGTTAGTGGGAGCGATATAGCCAGTATTTGAATTCGTATTTTTAAGACTGACGTTGGCATTTGAGTTTGTAGAACTACAGCCAAAGGCAGTCGCACTTACGAGTGTCAAAATCATCAACATTGTTCGATTCATATTAGTCTCCTTCCAAAAAAGTGTTTATATAAAGACTCCGCACATTCGGGCGGAGTCTTTATAATGTCAACACTTAGATATTATCGATGGACGTTTTCGCCGTTAAAGTTGGTTTTCCACTCGTCCGCGAAGTATTTCGCATCGTCCGAGGACCTCGGTCGAACACCCATTACTACGCCGCCGTTTTTTACACCTTCTTCATATTGTTTGGCGGTTTCCTCTGGGATGCCCCAACCAACCAACGCTCCGACAAGTCCGCCGGTAAGTCCCCCAGCTCCTGCACCGGCAAGTGCTGCTGCGACCGGCCCCCAGACAACTAAACCTAATCCAGGGAGCACCAAATTCGTGCCGATCGCCGCGATCCCGCCGATCAGCGCTCCGATCGTCCCGCCGATCGCGGATCCTACACCAGTTCCTTCCAGCGCCTTGCTCCCGATCTCGGTATTGCCCGCATAATCACGATCTCGCGTCTCGTTCGACATCAGCATATTGATATCATCGTCCGTGTAGCCGCGGTCCCGAAGCGATTTGTATGCGCGTTCAGTGCTCGACTTATCGCGAAAGAGGCCTGTCAACATTGCGGAATCTTGTTGCGTACTAGTAGCTTGGTTATTCATATTTATTTCTCCTTGTAAAATTGATCTAGTTCATTACCAATGGACGCATCTTCATATCGTCCAAACGAACCATTAGTAACTAAAAGGATTATAAATGCCGCTGTGGATCGGCGGCCGTACGATATCGTACCTTCAGATCGAATATTTTTCGCGACTAAGAAATGACGTGAAACAAAAGAAGGCTGGCCGGAAACTAGTTGGTTTCCGGCCAGCCTTTTTTATTACATCCGATCGGACGGGGAGTTGCCTCTTTTGTCCGAGCGGTCCTAAGTGATTAGTAACGCATCAGGACGTCGCCGGCGGTACCGAACTGCATGGAGCTGAATCCGCCAACAGCATTACCTGCCTGGCCTGAATTCAGGATGTACCAGTTCGTGGTCGACGAACGATAGACAGCAACATCGGTCTTGCCGTCGCCATCGTAGTCGGCCGGTACAGGCGTATCCGTTGCGGTACCGAACTGTGCAGCACGGAAGCCGGTGGATGAGCCCATTACGTACCAGGTACCACCACGATAGACAGCAACGTCAGCCTTGGTGTCTCCGTCGTAGTCGGCCTGAACAGGAATGTCACCTGCGATGCCGAACTGGAGGCCGGAAACGCCAGCAGTGCTGCCGTTGATGAACCACATACCGTTGCGATAGACAGCCGGATCGGTTTTGCCGTCGCCGTCAAAGTCTGCAGCAGCCGGGATATCCGAAGAGATACCAAACTGAACAGCTTTGAAGCCGGTTGACGAGCCCATGACGTACCATGTGCCATTCGACGCACGATAGACTGCAAAGTCAGCTTTGCCGTCACCGTCATAGTCACCGACCTGCGGGATATCCGTTGCCAAGCCGAAGCTTGCCGACGAGAATCCAGCGGTGCTTCCCATCACATACCACTGTCCGTTACGGAAGACTGCCGGATCGGTCTTGCCATCACCATCGTAGTCAGCGGCGACAGGAACGTCACCAGCCTGTCCGAAGTGAACAGCACGAGCCTGTCCGGTTCCGCTGGCATTGTAGTACCAGTTACCATCCGACGGACGGAACAGAGCTACGTCCGAAGCATTGTCACCGTCGAAATC
>JBBRSH010000138.1:0-11374 GCA_038245555.1 Pyrinomonadales bacterium
CGCAGCGAAAACATCCGGCGTTGTAAACATTGCCATCAATGTAATAAATCCGCCGTACGAACCACCGTAAACGCCAACACGTTTTGGGTCTACGCCGTGTTCACTGACCAAATACTGAACCGCATCGACATGATCGGTCAAATCTTTGCCACCCATAAACCGATATATCCCGGTTCGCCAATCGCGCCCGTAACCCGCTGAACCGCGATAATCAATGTCGAAGACCGTGTAACCTTTTTCCATCAGGAAATGATGGAACATGTATTCGCGATAATAGCTGCTCCACCAATTATGAACGTTCTGCAGATACCCCGCTCCATGGACGAACACGACTGCCGGGCCACCCTTTTTGAAACCAGCAGGTTTGTAAAGACGCCCATAAACAATTGCTCTGTCACGTGCCTTGAAAGAAACGATCGGCGGAGCGATCCAATTGTAAGAACGCCACTCATCAGTCGGTGAATTAGTTACTTGCTTGATCTCGGACTCGGTTACACCCGTTTTGTTAGGAGCGATATAAAGCTCGGTTGGTTTGTTGCTAAAGGATCTAAGAATAGCCAGCTTTGTTTGGTCAGGAGAGACGATCGCCTGGTTATTACCGGGCATCGTCGTCAGACGCGTTCGAGCACCGCCGTCAAATGACATGGAGTAAAGATTTCTTTCAAAAAAACTGCCCTCACTGGACGTGAAATAGAACTTCGTTTTGTCTTCCGACAAACGGACGTCGGAAACTTCGAATTGACCGGAAGTCAATTGAATCGGCTCTCCGCCATCGACCGACACGGAATAAAGATGAGCAAATCCGTCGCGTTCCGATTCAAAATATACTCGCTTATTGTCGGGCAGCCAGCCAAGCGAGAATCCGCCAGGGCCGCCGACCCAGGCGTCGTCGTGCATTGTGGCAAGGATCTTTGTTTTACCGGTCGCGGGGTCGAGCTGCATTATCCAGCGGTCTTTATTATCCGCGGACCTTGCCGACATCACCGCATTCTTGCCATCGTCCGACCAATGCGGCTGTGACAATTGAACGTCACGGTCGCGTGGTGCCGGTGGGCCGCTCTGGCCGCGTCCCGTACCTTGGCCTTGTCCTGCTGCACGTTCCGGAGGCACTTCGCCGGTGGTGTTTACTTCGGCCCTTGTGGCAGTTGAGACTGCTAAGCGTTGGCCGTGGTCGACCCATTTGGAATCACCTGTTTCGACATTAATTATCGCGATCCGACCTCGTCCCTGAGCATCGCCAACCTTCGTTCGGCCCGGAATGTCCTCTGTATAGCCGGATTCGGTGACATAGTTCGGAACGATCGTATTTTTCGCTCCCGTGCCGGCCTCGTTAACCACGACGATCACTGACTTTCCATCGGGGGAAAGCGACATGTTTCCGGCATTCTGTCCGGTCGTGAGCTGAAAAGGTTTGCGTGTCTCCTTTGCCTTTCGTTTTTTATCATCCGCTTCGCGTTTCTCGGCTCGTTCGCGCACCGCATCGAGCAGATCCCTCTCTTCTTTCTTAAGGGCTTCCTGACTGTCGGTTCCACGTCGAGCTGCGTCCTGGTTTTGAGCTCCACCGCCGCTGCTGGGAGCACCGGCCGCACGAATATCCGTCATCTGTTCTAACGAACCGTTGTCGAGCGAGAAGGAGTAGAGATTATTCTGTCGCGAAAACGAAATGTGGCGCTGATCGCCAATAAATCGCGGATTATTTTCAGCATCGGTAGTCTTAGTTACCTGCCGCCGCTCGCCCGTTCGATTGTTATATAAAAAAATATCGCCGCTGTCGGTATAAACGGTCAACTTTTTATCGTCCGAAAGATCACCAATGGGCGGAGCCTGTTGTCTTGCTTCTTCTTCAGAAAGTTTCCTTAGATCGCTTCCGTCGGCATTGACCGAGTAGGTCGCGAAATCTGCGTTGAGCGGCTCGCCGGCACGTTTCCAGCTAAAATAGAGCTTTTTACTGTCTCGCGACCACCGAACGGCGGTAGGTTCATAGCCGACCAGATCCGGGCCGCGCATAATATTGTCGATCGTCAGATCAAACTTTTTACCAGATGGGGCCTGCTGTGCTGATGCAGCTATCGGATCGAGACAAAAAGCGACTATGAAAATGAACGATAGGATCGATTTCATTGGTTTCCTTCTTTAACTTTAGATTTGGTTATATCGCCACCATTATGATCTGTGTCAGGGCAATTCCAACGCCGCCGCACGTTTTTCTGTTTTTTGGGCATCGGTGAGCCGACCGTATTCATAGATCGCGCTTTCCCATGTGCCGTACATCGAGTTTGGCAGCAGGATGTATCGTTTGCCAAAGAGATCTTTGGCCTTATCAACTTCGCTAAATCGGTCGGCGACGGATTTGCGTTCAAAGACATTGGAATGGTCATCGAGATTATCGCCCATAAAGAGGACGATCCGGTATTTCTGTAAGATGATCAATCTGCGAGCCTCCTTGCTCGACTCGGTTCCCCGAAGCAGGACATTCTCCGACGTCACGTCCTTAAAGCCAACATTTACGAGGTTGTCCATGGTGGCCTTTTTTTGAACTTCGTCCCGGTTTGATACGAAAAAGACTTTCACGCCTCTCGATTCAGCGTAGTTGAGAAATTCTACTGCACCAGGTATCGCTTTGGCCTTTCGCATTTCCCCCCATGCATACCATTGCTTCAGATTGAAAGGCGAACGGTTTTTGATATCGGCTGCCTGGGCCGGCGAGTTGTCCAACACTGTCTCATCGATGTCGACCATCACCGCACGCGGCTTTTTTCGCTCGATCTTTGGCAGCTTTTTGATATTTTTCTTGTCAAAATCGGCGTCGAGCTGCCATCGCGCTAAGTTAAACGCTTGATAAGCCAAAGCCCGGTATTCGCCTGCCTTTTGCATCCACAGCGTGGCTCCTGCCTGGTATTCATTGTTCGCAGCCGTCTGAACCTGTGCTGAGCCTTGCTGGGCAAGCGATATGGTGACAAAATGCGTCGAAATGACCGTAGCGACGACCAGGCCACAACTCAGTAAAATTGTTTTCGCTTTCATATGGATCAATTGGCAAATAGATTCGAATTGATTATAAATGATTCATGCCTCAAAAGCCGAAAGCAAAGAGCCGCCGAGCAGACGATGAACAAGGTCCGCCATCAGACGTTACCTCAATTGTTGAAGATCAGAACTCGCACGTTTATTACTACGACGATGCTCATGGCTATGAAACGTACGCGCCGGGCGAGGATGATGAGGATGACGCTGAAGTAGAGTTGGAAACGCCGCCAAAATAGTTCTAGACCTTCCCGATCTCAAAGCACCACTTCGGAAAACCGGTCCTATCACATTTTTCGATGACCTGCCGATTGTCACTCGGCCCTCTAAGTTTCACATGGGATGGTTGATCTTCCCTCTCTAATCAAAGCGAAAGCGAGTTCCGGCAGGAATCGGAACTCGCTATATTTTAAGACCTAGGCAAACGGATTTGTATCGGCGCTCGGACCGTATATTGACGGCAACTCGACATCGAGTTCGCGAAGATAGGTCGAGAGCTGGCCGCGGTGGTGGTAGTTGTGGTTGAGTAAGATCGCTCGCCAAAATGCCATCCGCGGCATGGCCATCAGTGTATTTCCGTCCTTTGTCAATTTCCATTCAGACATTGCGGCAGCGTCGCTCGTTCCGTCAACGATCTCCTTACCCGCTGCCAAACTTTCCGAAAATGTCGCCAACACCTGTTCACGACTGGTCGCTTCCTCGGGAGACGGGATTTCGGTGAACTCATGAATGTCATTCTTGCCGAGGCCGGCTACGGCCCCGGGGATAGTCGCGATATGCATAGCCAATTCGCCAAGCGACATCGCCTTTGGATGCGGCTTCCAGCTCAGTTTGTCCTCCGGCATAACATTAAATAATCTTTTTGTCGTTTCGGCCTCCTGTTCCATTTCCATGAGGATCGAATCCGCTATTCGCATACGTTGTGTTTCTGCTTGCATTTCTTTCTCCTGATTTTATGTTTTCTATCTATTTCGTCTTCATTCGGTTATTGCGCTGATTATGCTCAAGTTCAGCCAGGCCAAGTTCTTCCATCAATGGCGGTACGTACATACCGAAACGGCCGCGGAGGCCTTTTTTAAGGCCATACCATCCGCCCACCGGATTATCCGCTGAGCGGCCCCACGCTTCGACGGTGCCGTCTTTCGCGGGCTTTTGTTCGTCGGCACTTCCGAGGTCGATCCAATCGCCATGCGACTGGAGCATTGCACGGAGATCGTCGACGCAGCGCGCATCGTAGTGCAAGATCGTTTTACCGACTGTGCATATGATTATTTCCTTGCCCTCTTTAACATCACGATACATTTCGTACTCAGAGGTGCCCGGCGGCGTTTTCAGTTTCCACGGATCTTCTTTTGTGCCTTTTGCCACTATTTCCCTCCTGCTTGTTGTTCAATTACGGTTTTTACCGACTTTTCGACGTCGTCCTTTATTCTGAGCATTGTGTTTGACCAAAGCTCCGAAAACGGCCCGACCCAACGTTCGTAGATCTGGCGGATCGGAACGACGTTCAGCGAATTGATCCGCCGCCGACCGTCTTCGCGGGTGTTGATCAGGCCAGCGGTGCGAAGCACGTCGATGTGCTTCATCACCGCGTGACGGGTCATGTCCGAAAATATTTCGACAATTTCGGTAGTCGTTTTCGGGCCCTTTCGCAGCAGATCGAGGATCGTGCGGCGAGTCGGATCGGACAACGCTTTCCAAATTGGGTCGAGGTCGTCGGCCATAACTTCTAGGCCGGCGATCCGGCGGCTTTTGTAAAGTCGTTCTTAACCGCGCCGAGAAACGTCGCCCAGCCGGCCGTAACGCCTTCCTTGTGGGCTGGCTCCAAAAGACCCAGTGCCCGGTGACGCAGCGACACGCGTGTTCCGTCGTCGATCGGCTCCAGTTTGATCTCGATATGGTTTATCGCCGGGTACGACATAAACATCGGCCCGCTCAGTTCAACCAGGGTCGGTGCCTTAATTACCTGGACATGACCCCACAGGTGCTGAACGCCATCACCGCGGTCGCGAAACCATCGTCCGCCCGCAAACGGCTCGATCTGCAATTGCATCGGTGTGCCGTCAGGTCCGGTGCTGCCCTCGCCGAACCGGTGCAGAACACTCTTAAAAACATCGTCGAGCGGGCCTTGTACATCAACATGCTGCTCAACGTCCAAAGTTAGATCTTCAACCTTAATAAATCTCATACTTGTTTTACCTCCCATATGTAAAAGAATGGTAACGTAACTTTCTGGTTACGTCAAGGAAAAAATCAACTTTGAGGCGAAAAAAAAGGCCGCCCTATCGAGCGGCTTTTTTCTCAATCAAAATTGCGATCGAAATGTCTTAGTTCAAAAGCTCGTCGATCATCTTCGTCGTATCTTTTGCCGACGGGACCGGAGCATTAAGATTGGCGATCTTAAAAGACCTGTCGATGATTATCGTTCTGGGGATGTTTACAACGTCGTAATCGATGAGTTTATTTCGGTTGATCAGCCATTGGTTTCCGTCGGCCTTTCGCTCCGCCACATTCTTGTGCCAAAGGCCCAGGTTGTCATCGACAGAGAGGGAAACAAATGCAACATTGTTGTTATCCTTGTATTTCTGCCGAAGCTTTTCGTAAAACGGCATCTCCTGCGTACACGGCCCGCACCACGTTGCCCACAGGTCGATGTAGATGACCTTGCCTTTCAGCGTTTCGAGATTTACGGCTTTGCCGTCAAGGTCGATCGCTGTGAAGTTGATCGCGGGGTCACCTTTTCCAAACTTCAATAGGCCATCGAGGCGGCCTTTTACCGCTTTTTTATATTGGATCGTTTTGAGAGCCGAGAAATCGGACTCAAATTGTCGTAGCTCGTCTTTGTTCGAAACCTTGCTCATCGATTCAACCAGCGAGCTGGACTTGTACCACTCCTTTATCCTTGCGGCGTCATTTTGCTGCTATGCCCCGGGGACGAGGTTGTCGGCGATATCGCGATAAACGACAAGCTTCATCAGCGAGAAATCGACAAAATTCTTATTAAGCGAATTTATCGCTGCATCCGAGAGCGCCTTGTATTCGGCATCGTAAGTTTTTAGAGCATCCGGCGAGATCTTCGGCCGGTAAAATGAGATTCGTCCGCCAAGCAGGCTGTTGATGGTATCGGCCTTGATCCGGGCGGCCTCAAGCCTCTTGAATTCAGCGGATACGCCTTTCACCTGATCGAGTTCGGCTTTCCGCGAATCTGATTTTGCCAGAATAAAATCAACGGTCTCTCTAGCGGTCGGTTTTGCGTTTTTGCCGGCTTCCATATATGAACCGGCCTTGGGAAACGGCGTGTCGCGCAGGAAGAGATTTGCGGGGCTGGCTTTTCCGCTAAACTCACCTTTTGCGGGGAGGCTGTTATCGATGTTTACGACCAGATCATCGCCGGGCGACAGGAATAAGATATTTCGTCCCAGGCGGAAGTAGTTCGGGCTCGCGACCTCAAAACTGATCTGAAAAGTACCGTCTTCGCCGGGTATGAATATTCTTTTTGGATTCGGCGGAGCAAGTACTGCATATCCGAGAGGTCCTCGATCATTATCTGACTGCTAAAATTCTTGACCGTGCCGCGGATCGTGACCGATTTGCTCACTTGTGCTGTAGCTCTCAACGGAGCGAGAAATAAACAAAAAGCCAATGCCTTAACAAAGAAGTTTTTCATATCGATTTCTCAAGAATTGCTAATTCTAAATTATCGATCAAAAATTAGCACCTGCGAAATAAACCCAGCACTTCTTGACGATTAACTTCCGATGAAAAAGCCGGACAGTTTTACAACCATCCGGCTTATCTTAAATTGATCGTGAGCGAGAGCTACTTTTTCGGCCGTTCATTGGCCTTTAGCACGCGTTTGCGGAGCCGGATGGCTTTTGGCGTAACCTCGATCAGTTCGTCATCGGCGATGAACTCCAGCGCACGCTCGAGTGACATCTCTCGTTGCGGGACGAGCCGCATGGCTTCGTCGGCGGATGTTGTACGCATGTTTGAGAGCTTTTTCTCTTTGATCGGGTTTACGTCGAGGTCGACAGCACGGGCGTTTTCGCCGACGATCATTCCCTCGTAGACCTTTATCTGCGGTTTTACAAACAGCACGCCGCGTTCCTGTAAGTTGTAGAGAGCGTATGTGTTAGTCTCGCCCATTCGGTCGGAGACGAGCGAGCCGGTCTGCCGCGATTTCATTTCGCCCTGCCATTTGTCGAACCGCAGGAAAAGCGTGTTGAGCAACCCGGTGCCCTTCGTTTCCGTCAAAAACTCACCACGGAAACCGATCAACCCTCGCGAAGGAACCTCAAATTCAAGTCGGACGCGGCCCGAGCCGTTATTGATCATTTTCGTCATCTGGCCTTTGCGGCGGCCCATGGCTTCGGTGACGACGCCGATGAATTCGTCCGGCACGTCGACAACGACAAGCTCGATCGGTTCTAGCAATTCATTGGTCTTTTCGTCGCGTTTGGTGATGACCTCGGGTTTAGAAACCTGAACCTCATAGCCTTCGCGACGCATCATTTCGATGAGAATGGCAAGCTGCAGTTCGCCGCGGCCCGAGACCTTGAATTGTTCCGCAGCCTCGGTTTGTTCCACACGCAGGGCAACGTTTCCAAGTAGCTCGCGGTCAAGGCGTTCCTTGATCTGACGCGAAGTAACGAACTTGCCATCGATACCGGAGAACGGCGACGTATTGACGCCGAAGATCATCGCGATCGTCGGTTCGTCGACGTTGATAAGCGGCAGCGGCTTTGGATTGTCGATCGACGTGATCGTCTCGCCGATCTCGATATCGTCAAAACCCGCGAGAGCGACGATCTCACCGGTTCCTGCATCGGGGACCGTCGATCGCTCAAGGCCCTCGAACACGAAAAGCTCCTTGACGCGTGTCTTTACGGTCGTACCGTCTCGTTTGGCAACGAGGACTTCCTGGTTCTTGGCGATCGCACCTGAAAAAATACGGCCGATCGCGAGCCGTCCGACAAACGCGTTGTAGTCGATATTTGCTACAAGCAATTGCAGCGAATCGTCGCGCAACGCGTGCGGTGCTGGAATGCTTTCAATTATCTGGTCGAACAGCGGTATAAGATTCTTACCCTCGTCCGCCAAGTTCTTTTTCGCTATACCGTCCCGTGAGATCGAGTATAGAACTGGGAACTCGATCTGATGATCGTTGGCCCCGAGATCGATGAAAAGGTCGTAGATCTCATCGAGAACTTCTTCCGGACGCGAATCCTGCCGGTCGATCTTGTTTACCAGGGCGATCGCCGGCAGTTTCAACTCCAATGCCTTGCGCAGAACAAAACGGGTCTGCGGCAGACATCCCTCGGCAGCGTCGACGAGCAAAACAATGCCGTCCACCATCTTCAAAACACGCTCGACCTCGCCGCCAAAATCGGCGTGGCCCGGCGTGTCCAAAATGTTAATTTTGTAATCGCCATAGCGGACCGAAGTATTCTTCGCCATGATCGTGATGCCGCGCTCACGCTCAAGATCCATCGAATCCATAACTCGGTCAACAACCGTCTCGTTATCCCGATGCGTACCTGACTGTGCGAGCATAGCGTCGACTAGCGTGGTCTTGCCGTGGTCAACGTGGGCAATGATTGCAATGTTGCGTATCTTTTCTGAAGTGATCATAGTGATAAAATCCCGCCCGAAGGCAAACGAGTATAATGACTCATTAGCGGGCGAAAGGCAATTTGGATACGATGTAACTAGATATGAGCCGAGTATTTGCCGACCTGAATAAAAACGATGGCTCACGAATTATTTTGACCTGTCTTGGAACTCATCTCGACCTCGAAAACCACGGCATTTCGCTCCGCGCTGGTTTGGAGTTAGTATTCTACGACAATGATTTCGATGAATTCGGCAATGACGACAACTTAATTTTCAAGGGAACGGTCGAACGCGACGATGAACGCGATTGTTGGATCGCTCGCATTGACTGGGACCAGATTAAGAGCGAGTCGAAACTATCCGCGGACGAAAAAAGGGAGTTGGGACTTTCATGAAGATTCGTCTTATCGGTGCCAGCGGCACCATCGGCAGGCGAATTCAAGATTTTTTCGCGAAAAAGCACGAAATTATTGGAGCTGGTCGGTCAGGAGCAGATGTCGCGGTGGATATCACCGAACCGTCGTCGATTCAAAAGATGTATGAAACGGTGACGGGCATCGACGCCGTTATATGTGCAGCCAGGCCGGCGGAGTTCGGGCCGTTTGCGGAGATGACCGAGGAAGACATGTACATCGGTGTTCGCGGCAAGATGATGGGGCAGGCCAATTTGGTGCGGATCGGGCAAAAATATTTGAATGACAACGGGTCATTTACCCTGACGACTGGAATTCTGGCAGACGAACCCGTTTTTGGATCGGTCGGTTTATCGCTTGTAAACGGAGCGGTAAACAGCTTTGCGATTGCTGCTGCTCAGGAACTTTCCCGTGGCCAGCGCGTAAATGTCGTTTGCCCGACGGTTGTCGAAGACTCGGCCGAGATGTACGCCGATTTTTTTCCTGGTTTTGATCCGGTGTCGATGGAACGGGTCGTCAACGGATATATCCGGAGCGTCGAAACCAAGATAACCGGCCGGGTAATAAAGATCTACTGATCTAAAAAAAGCCGGACATCGCTGCCCGGCTCCATTGCTAAGAAGAAAAAACTTACTTAGCGATACATTGGCTTTCCGACTATCAGATTGTTCTGTACGCTAAACACGCCTGAGATGCCGTTGGCGAGGATGTTCATGGCGTCTTTGTCACCAGAACCGTGCACATAACCTTCAAGCGTAACGCGGCCGTTCTGAACGATGATCCGAACGTCCGGATCGTTTTCCCACAGGTAACCAGAAAGGCCGTGATCGGCGAACGTCCGAAGAGCCTGTCTGCGGATCCGATCGTCGAATGACGAGAGCGGAAGCTCTTCGATCTGGTTTACCACGCTGGAAACCCCGGGAATATCTTTCACAAAACGGGCGGCCGCATTCTTGGTGCCGAGAGAATAGGTCTTGCCCGTCAGGGTCACGGTGCTGCCGTTCACGCTGAACGAAATGTAATCAAAAACGCCGTAATGCGGCAGTTTTAGCAATTCGTGATAGACTCTTTGCTCGGTGCTTCTCACCGGATCGTCGGCTCTGGGGACGTAGCTCCAGGCATTTACTGTCGCAAACGAAATCGTTGCGACTGCCAAAATGGATGCGAATAGTAGTTTAACTTTTTTCATATGACCTCCAATATTCCACAAAGAATATGACCGTAATGTGATGAAAGTTTACTGCGGCGAGGTGCCCGAAATCGGTGTTGATGCCTAAATTTTTGTTAACCGGACGCATCGGAAAATCTAAATGATTTGATTTTCAACATGGTGTTGGACGCGGAGAACACAGAGACTTACGCGGAGTTCGCAGAGGCGTCAAATCCTCAACAAATTCGTTTAGATCCTTTTTCAAACCTAACTCAACGCTTGCGATACCGCAGGCTCATTCGCCTCTTTGGCGGAGGGCTTCGTAGACGACTATTCCGACGGATGTAGAAAGGTTGAGGCTGCGGACATTTCTGTTTGGCATGGGGATCGTGAGGCAGCGATCTTGGTTGGCGTCGAGCAGGGGGTCGGGCAGTCCGCGGGTTTCGGGGCCGAAGACGAGGCAGTCGCCGTCACGGAAGTTCCATTCCGTATATGGTCGCTGCGACTTGGTGGTGAGAAACAGGAACCTCGCGTCGGGCAGAGCGGCAAATAGTTCGTCGAGGCCGAGGTGCCTATGCAGTCGGACGTGTTCCCAATAGTCGAGGCCGGATCGTTTTAGTGTGCGGTCATCCATTCGAAATCCGGTAACTCCGACAATGTGCAGCTCGGTGTTGGTCGCGGCACAGAGCCGGGCGATATTGCCCGTGTTCGGTGGGATCTCAGGTTCGATGAGGGCGACATGTAGCATAATCTGATGTTAGGCGTATAGAGCCGAGCCGACAACAATGAAATGCATCCTTTAGGCGTGATCGCTCATCAATTCAAAGAGCCTAACGGCGTCCCGAATGCCGAACCTGTTCACGTTATGTTACAATCCGCTTTTACGAATCGTATTCAGATCAAAGAGGTTATCCAACTGGTGTTTTTGCGCTTTAGCTTATTGATATTGTTCGTGGTGACGGTTTTTCTGGCACCTTCCGCCGCTTCGGCGCAGGCCGTCCCAGATAAAAGAGGGAAGGCGGATAAACCCGCCGCGCCGACTCCGACCCCTGAGCCGAAGGCAGTTCCACGGGACCCGAATAAACCGATTACGGCTACTGAGGTCGTCGATTCGACTATTTTCATTTACGGTTTTGGAGGCGGACGAGTCACACTCAACCAGATCCGCAAGACC
>JBBRSH010000139.1:0-11298 GCA_038245555.1 Pyrinomonadales bacterium
CCAGGATTGGTCCTGCATGTCTCTCTTCGCGGCAAAATGATGCGGCCGGTACCTGATGGATCTCCCGACGACGTCGTGATCATGAACGCTGCTGCGGGAGAGGACTGGGACGGTTTTGTTAAATACTGTGTCGGATGGAACCTCGCCGGACTCGAGTGTTTGAGCGGCATTCCCGGTTTTGTTGGCGGGACGCCGATCCAAAATGTCGGGGCATATGGCCAGGAGGTTGCCGAGACCATTGTCGATGTCTCCGTTTATGACCGCCAAACAGATGTCGTCCGGACGCTTTCGTCTAATGAGTGCGGCTTCGGTTATCGCTCCAGCATTTTTAATTCGACCGAGCAGAACCGATATGTGGTCTTGAGCGTCAATTTCCAACTAATGAAGGGTGGATCTCCAAAACTTGCCTACCGCGACCTGCAGGAGCATTTTGACGATCGAATGGCGACGCTCGGTGAAGTTCGCGAAGCAGTTCTCAACATCCGCCGGGCAAAGTCGATGGTGATCGATCCAGCTGACCGAAATTCGCGGAGCGTCGGGTCGTTTTTCAAAAATCCGATTGTCGAAAATAAAATTTTCGATAGGATCTCGGCCGGTTTTGAAAACATGCCCAAGTTTGCATTTAACGAAACTCACGTCAAGATTCCGGCGGCGTGGCTGATCGATAACGCCGGTTTTCACAAGGGGTATGAGCTCGGAAACGCCGGAATTTCAGCGAACCACGCTTTGGCTCTTATAAATCTGGGAGGAGCGACCGCGACGGACATCCTAGCATTAAAAAACGAGATCCAGGCGGCGGTCGACGACAGGTTTGGGATCTCGCTCGTTCCCGAGCCGATCTTTGTTGGTTTTTGACCGTCGTCGGCAAATTTTTTGTGTGGCAACGTTCTCACAATATGTGATTGAATAGTTCAGAGGTAATCTATAACAATGTTTGGCAAATTTTCGAGGATCGTGTTTTCCGCGGGTGTCATCGCTTCGATGATGCCGCCGTTTCTTGTGGTTAGGGCCCAGGACCTTGTCGCGACCGACAGCGTTGGCGGGGCCGGGGCAAGCGCATTTGTTTTTCGCGAATCGCGGAAAAAACCGCAGCCTCATCTGGCGGGCGGAAGCTCGTTTTTGGGCGCGGAACTTGAACATGCCGCCGCCGGACGCTCCAACGCATCGATCGCCGCCGCTGCCAAGCGCCGCCGTGCGGCCGCGGCCGTCGCTCGTAAAAAGGCGATCGCCACCGCGACAGCAAGCCGCAAGCTTCAGCTTTCTAACACGCTCACCGCAAAGGGCGAAGGTTCTCTCGAAACCGACAAATTTGACCTCGCGATCACGTCGTTCCGCGAAGCACTCGTTCAGAATCCGAAAAACGATCGTGCTTCCGGCGGATTGAGCGAGGCCTTGACGGGAAAAGGGGTCGCGGTTGCCGGTGACAAGAACGATCCTGCCGCGGTCGTCTATTTTGACGAGGCGGTCAAACTGGATAAGGAAAACGCGGTTGCATTCGGCCAACTCGGAGCGATATATGACGCCAAGGGCGACAGCACCAAGGCCATTCCAAACTATGAAAAGGCGATCGGTTATGATGCCGATCTCGTTGGGCTAAATGCTCCGCTCGGCCTCAATTACATTGAAAAAGGCGAAATAGCCAAGGCGGAGATCTGCCTACAAAAGGCGACTGCCGGTCATGTCGACACCGTCGACAGCCGCTATCTGCAGGCGCTGATCTATTTCAAGCAAAACAAGAATTCGGAGTCGCTTGCAGCATTTGACCGCGTCCTCCAACTCGACGGTCGAAATGTCATGGCCAACTACTATCGCGGCCAGATCTACGACCGGATGAATCAGCCGAACGACACGATCGCGGCTTACAAGAAGACCCTTGAGGTGCAGCCAGGATTTGGACCTGCATCGTACGACCTGGGCGTCGCCTACTATAACGCGGGCGACTATAAAAATGCCGAGTCGGCATATCAGGACTCGATCAAGGCCGACAATGGCAATGCACAGGCACATGCCAATCTCGCGAGTACTTATCGCCAAATGGAGCGTTATCCTGAGGCGAATGCCGAGTACAAGGTTGCGTCGGAAAAGATAAAAACGCCGGACCTCTACAGTGAGTGGGGATATTGTCTTGGCAAAACGAACGAATGGGACAAGTCGGTTGACCGCCTCTCGACGGCCCAGCAACTGGACCCGTCCGCGATCGACAGCTCAAACGTAGGTTGGGCCTACTACAATGCCGGTGTCGCCGCCAAAGCCGATAAAAAAGACGACGAAGCAAAGGTCAATTTTGAACACGGAAAGACGTCGCTTCAGCAGGCGGTCGACAAGGATCCAAAGCTCGATGCCGCTTACCTTAACCTTGGCGCGACCAATAACGGGCTCGGGGATTATCAGGCGGCAGTTACCGCTCTGAATGTTGCCGTCAGCCTTCATCGCGACTGGGTTATCGCCATTAATCAGCTGGGTGTCGGTTACCGCGGATTGAATGATCTGGCAAACGCGGTCGCCACGTTTAAACGTGTGACTGACCTCGATGGAAACTACAAGTACGGCCTTTTCAACCTGGGAGAAGCTTACAACGCCAGCGGAAATAAGAAGGATGCCAAAAAGATCAATGACCGGCTCAAGAAGCTTGATCCAACACTTGCCGCGACACTTGAGAATGTACTCTCCGGCAAGGCCGTCATCGATGCCGGCAAGGACAAGATCATAAATAAGATCCCAAAGATCCCGCGATTTCCGTTTTGATGTAGATTGCTGATTCGTTAAGTGCCAACTACTGCTCAGCGCCTTGGCCAGGCTACGGTTTTGCGAGACTCGACCTCGGTCGATGGCGTGAGCGGCTTCGACCGGGCCTCAGGGGAAGTACAATTTTACAAACGTTTTGTGCGAAAAAAAATCTTGTATTTAGCATTAGAGTCGAATTATAATTCACCTGAATCCTCAATTTGGAGTGTGTGAATTATGCGTGATGATGTCGAAGAGGCACCTGTCTGCCGCGATGAAAGTTTAAAGAACAGCGACCGCCGAAAGTTTCTGGGTAACCTGGGAAAGTCCGCGATCGTCGCCGCTGCGACGGGCGCTTTCGGCGCTCAATCGCAGGCCTCCGGACAGTCCAGGCAAAAAGACCTCAGAACACGTGACGAGATAGATCTCAAGCCGGCCGACACTTTGGACTCCACGCGATACAACCGATCGGCCGCTGCCTGTAATTACCGGCTTGAGATCGCCGAGTCTGAAAGGATAGAAATCGGTCATCAGGCTGGAAATGGCGACGAAGCCACCTTTACCGACTTTAGTGGCAGTTACAGTAAGGCTCTGTTGCACGACAGCTTGGGTATTCCAAATGCTGCGGCCTACATGAGCCTCAAGACCGCTTACAAGACCCGAAACCCCGCCGACTTTGCCAGTGTCATCGTGGGTACGCCGGCTGGCGGCCCTAATTCGAAACTAAATGGCCCGCAGGTTGCGCTTGCATTCGACCTTCAGGGCCTCGACGCTCATGCGACAGTTATCCCACCGGCTCCAAGCGTTGCGAGCGCCCAGGCCGCGGCCGAACAGGTTGAGCATTATTGGGCAGCCTTGCTAAACGATGTGCCGTTCGCCGACTACGGCACAAATCCGCTCGTCGGGCAGGCCGTCTCGGATATGAACAATATGTCGTATTTGCAGAGCCCGGCAAACGACCAGTTTCCCTATCCAGTTACACGGCAGAACCTGTTTCGCGGGAAGTTCCTTACGGGTGACGGCAATGTCAAAGGCCCATATATTTCTCAGTTCATGGTGCAGCCCACATATTACGGCCCCCAATTCTTAGATCAGCGGTATCGCACATGCTTACCCATCAGCGCCGGCGGAGCCAATTATATGACTTCGGTGAGCGAATACCAGTTGGTTCAGAACGGAGGCGACTCAGGCCGCTCACTAGTCTTTGATCCGACACCGCGATACTTGCGGAGTGGGCGTGATCTAACCTGCTATACCAATGTTGATGTGCTCTATCAGAGTTATTTTACCGCCTACCTCGTCCTGGCAGGGCTCGGAGCGGCTCCGAACCCGGGAAGTCCATATATCGGGTCCTTGTCACAGAAAGCGTTTGCTACGCACGGCGGGCCTGATGCGGCAGGAACAATTGCCGAAATGGCTACTCGGGCACTCAAAGCTTCGTGGTTCCATAAGTGGATGAAGGACATGAAAATGAGGCCGGAAGAATATGGTGCACTCGTTCATGCGCGTAAGACCAACACGAACCCGATGCCACTGGCGGCAACCGCTATTCACAGCGATGTCCTCAATTCGGCGGCTCTGGCGGCGACTTTCAATAATTATGGCACGTACTTATTGCCGCAGGCCTTTCCCGAAGGCTCACCAACCCATCCCTGCTATCCGACGGGCCACGGCACGGTTGGCGGCGCTTGCTGCACCGCATTAAAGTTTTTCTTTAACGGCGGCCAAAAGCTGAGGCCTCTGCTCATTAACGCCGGAAGAGACGTATACGAGTCGAGTACTGACGGACTTTCGCTAAATACATACTCGGGGGCTGATGCGAACGATATCGACATCAATGATGAACTGAATAAATTGTGCTATAACGTTTCGTTCGGCCACGGCATTCATGCGGGTATCCATTTCCGAAGCTCGACCTATTGGTCGATCCTTTTGGGTGAGCAGGTTGCCCTTAGCGTTCTCAGAGATCGCGCCAGGTCGTATAACGAAAAGTTCACTATCAACATCAAGAAATTTGACGGAACAACGGCCACGATCACAAATCAATAGCTGCGGACCAAGAATTTTGTGAATACTAGTGCGGTTCGAGTGAGCCGCACTTTTTTTGTATAATCAAAAGTTTAATAATGCCCAGACGCAACGATATAAAAAAGATCTTGATCATCGGTTCAGGACCGATCGTTATCGGCCAGGCCTGCGAATTTGATTATTCGGGGACCCAGGCCTGTCGTGCTCTCAAACAAGAGGGCTACGAGGTCGTGCTTGTGAACTCCAACCCGGCGACGATCATGACCGACCCGGAGATCGCGGATCGCACGTATATTGAGCCTCTAACGCTCGAAACGCTGACTGCGATCATCGATAAGGAACGGCCCGACGCTTTGCTTCCGACCGTCGGTGGCCAAACCGGACTCAATCTATCGGTCGACCTGTACGAAGCCGGCATTCTTGAAAAATTTGGCGTGCAGATGATCGGTGCAAATATCAACGCGATCAAAGTCGGCGAGGACCGCGAGCTGTTCAAGGCGGCCATGGACGAGATCGGTATTCAAAGCCCGCGAGGCGGATTCGCCCATACATGGGAAGAGGCTCGGACGATCGTCGAAACAACGGGCTATCCGGCTATCGTGCGGCCGAGTTTTACACTTGGAGGCACCGGCGGTGGTACGGCCTACAATCCGGAGGAATTTGAAGAGATCGCACGCGGCGGCCTGGCGGCATCGCCGAATTCGCAGATCCTGGTCGAGGAATCGATAATCGGCTGGAAGGAGTATGAGCTCGAGGTCATGCGTGACCTCAACGACAACGTCGTCATCATCTGCTCGATCGAAAACTTCGACCCGATGGGCGTCCACACCGGCGATTCGATAACTGTCGCTCCGGCACAGACGCTTACCGACCGCGAATATCAGCAGCTTCGCGATATGTCGAAAGCATGCATCCGCAAGGTTGGCGTCGAAACGGGTGGTTCAAATATCCAATTTGCGGTCAACCCGGCAAACGGCGAGGTCCGCATAATCGAGATGAACCCGAGAGTTTCGCGTTCGTCAGCCCTGGCGTCAAAGGCCACCGGCTTTCCGATCGCGAAGATCGCGGCCAAACTCGCGGTCGGTTACACGCTCGACGAGATACCGAACGACATTACAAAAAAGACGCCGGCATCCTTTGAACCGACCATTGACTATGTAGTCACCAAGATCCCGAAATGGGCATTTGAAAAATTTCCCGGTGCCGAAGATGTGCTCGGCACACAGATGAAATCGGTCGGCGAAGTGATGGCGATCGGTCGTACATTCAAAGAATCTTTGTTTAAGGGGTTACGTTCACTGGAAGCTGTTAAACCGTTGCGTTTACACAATGTTCCGGACGCCGAACTGCAGCGAAAATTAGCTCGACCAAATTCTCAACGTTTCTCTTACATAGCCTACGCCCTTCAGAACGGATATTCGATCGAGGAGATCCACCGCCTTACGAATATCGATCCCTGGTTCCTCGATCAACTCGCTCAGGTGATGGAACTTCAAAAGCAGGTCGAATCACAGCCGTTAGAAACAATTTCGCTTGATGTCCTAAAAACGGCGAAGGAAAACGGCTTGTCGGATCGGAGACTGTTCTACCTGACCGGTTCGTCCGAAACCGAAATTCGCGACTACCGGAAAAAGCACGGGATCGCACCGGTCTACAAACGCGTCGACACGTGTGGAGCTGAGTTTGAGTCGTTTACGCCGTATATGTACTCAACGTACGAAAACGAATGCGAAGCCCATCCGTCTTCGAGGCGAAAGATAATGATCCTCGGTTCGGGACCGAACCGCATTGGACAGGGGATCGAGTTCGATTATTGCTGCTGCCACGCAAGCTTCGCCCTTCGCGAAGCCGATTTCGAGACCATTATGGTCAACTGCAATCCGGAAACGGTCTCGACCGACTATGACACATCCGACCGGCTGTACTTTGAACCGTTGACCTTTGAGGATGTCATGAACATCGTCGACGTCGAAAAACCGACCGGCGTGATTGTCCAGTTTGGCGGCCAAACACCACTGAATCTGGCGGATCGTCTGCACGCGGCCGGAGTTCCGGTAATAGGCACTTCGCCGGATTCGATCGACCTTGCGGAGGATAGAAAACGGTTCGGTGCATTGCTCGATGAGCTAAATATTCCATGCCCGCAGAATTCCAGCGTTACTTCAGCCGATGAGGCGAAAGTTGCTGCAAACACAATTGGTTACCCTATCGTTGTCCGCCCAAGCTTTGTTCTTGGCGGCCGTGCGATGGCTATAGTCTACGACGACGAGACGCTTGACGAATACATGCGTTCCGCAGTCGACGCGTCGCCTGAAAAACCGATCCTGATCGATAAGTTCCTCGAACGTGCTATCGAATTAGACGTCGATGCTTTGGCTGATGCGGACACCGTCGTCATCGCCGGTATTCAGGGCCATATCGAAGAAGCCGGCATTCACTCGGGCGACTCGTCCAGCGTTCTGCCCGCACAAAAGATCGCGGCCGAACATCTTGACACGATCCAACACTACACGTCGCTCTTGGCGAAGGCGTTGAAGGTTATTGGACTGATGAATATCCAGTTTGCGATCAAGGATGACCGCGTCTACGTGATCGAGGTCAACCCTAGGGCTTCGAGGACAGTGCCGTTTGTCGCAAAGGCCACCGGTGTGCCGATCGCCAAGATAGCGTCGCTGGTGATGGCCGGCGACAAGCGACTCGCCGATTTTAACTTGCCGGATGTTCTGCCCGTTCCGAAGATCTTCGTTAAATCGCCGGTATTTCCGTTCAAGAAATTTGCCGGCGTCGACCCGATCCTTGGCCCGGAGATGCATTCGACCGGAGAGGTAATGGGTGTCGGATCGACATTTGGTGAAGCATACGGCAAAGCCATGGAAGGTGCGGGCCTAAAGTTGCCTCTCACGGGAAAGGCCTTTATCTCTGTAAACAATACGGATAAGGGGCAGGCTGTAGTGCTTGCCCGCAGACTCGACAAGCTCGGGTTTAAGCTCGTCGCGACCTACGGTACAGCAAACCGCCTCAAGGAAGTCGGCCTCGACTGTGACACAGTTTTCAAGGTAAATGAGGGACGCCCAAATATCGCCGATCTCATCCGCCAGGGAGAAATCGCTCTCATCATAAACACTCCGCTCGGAAAGACGTCATTCTACGACGAACAGGCCATTCGAAAGGCCGCTCTCCAGTTTAATGTTCCCTGCGTCACTACCATCACGGGAGCCGAGGCCCTGGTCGAGGCGATCGGGACCAAGATGTCGCAAGAGCGCGTCGTGGTTCGGAGCCTGCAGGAAATCCATCAGGATTTTCGTCACAGAGTTCACGGAGAAAAGGGTGTCTAGGCTTCTGGAAGATATGTTGCGTCTACTTTATCTCGGTGATCTCTGTGGCCAGGTCCCGAATCTTGACCAACGACGCGCATTACAATAACTTTAAGTAACGTAATTCCGAATTTTAGTAGTTCCATTATTAACAATGACTGAATCGCACGACCGCGAGATCATAGGCGGACATCTGCTCGTCATCGGCGGGGCCGAGGATAAGTATAACGAGCGGCGGATCCTGAAGAAATTTCTTGAGCTGGCCGGCGGCGAACGGGCCGAAGTGCTGATCGTTCCCGTCGCGTCCGACTTTCCGGAGTTCGCGGCTGACGTTTATACGCAGGCGTTTAGAAACCTTGGCGTCGCAAACCCTCGGGTACTAAGGGCGACTTCGCGACAGGACGTCGTTCAAGCCGACGTGGACAAACTGCTCGAAGGCGTTACCGGTGTGTTTATGACCGGCGGCGACCAGATGCGGCTGGTGAGTTTGCTTGGCGGTACGAAGCTTGCGGACAGGCTGAGGCTGATGGTCCGTGAGACAAATGTGGTAATGGCCGGAACGAGCGCCGGGGCCGCTGCAATGAGCACTTCGATGATCGTCCGCGGGGAGCCCAGCTCGCATCCTCATAAGAACGCGGTCAAACTCAGCCCGGGACTTGGATTTCTTAAGAACATCATCATAGACCAGCATTTTTCCGAACGCGGCCGCATAAGCCGACTTATCACGGCTGTCTCGTATAATCCATATAATCTGGGAATTGGCATCGACGAAAATACGGCGATCATTCTCGATGGTAAAGGAGTACTTGAAGTATTCGGAGCCGGGTCTACCACGATCATAGACGGTTCACAGATAACATTCAATGAAATTGCCGAAGTTGCTGATAATGAAGCATATAGTATCTGCGGCGTCCAATTTCATGTATTACGTGATGGTCTGGTTTACAACTATTTCGATCGACACCCCATCCAGCCGACAAACGAGTTCTTGTTGCCAGATCTGGGGTAGACTATTTTGCCCGCAGCGTCGCGGAGACGGTAGCGGATTTTCAGCCACGAATGACATGAACAACATAAATATCGGATCAAGCGTGAGCGAAACCCGAGTAATTCGTTGTTAAAGCGCATATGGAAATATTAGAAATTCGCACCCTTCGCGGGCCTAACTATTGGAGCGGCTACTGGAAAAAGCTGATCATCATGCGTCTCGACATTGGCGCATTTGAAAAAAAGCCGACCAATAAGATCAAGGGCTTCTACGATCGCATGGTCGGAGTGATGCCCTCGCTTATTTCGCATGGCTGTAGCTATGGCGAAGAAGGCGGCTTTCTTAAACGTGTTGAAGAGGGAACATGGGCAGGCCACGCGATCGAGCATTTTGCACTCGAATTGCAGACCCTTTCCGGAATGGACACCGGTTATGGCCGTACGCGTGAAACCGGCGAGAAGGGAATTTACAACGTCGTCTACAGCTATCTCGAAGAGGAAGTTGGGCGGTTCGCGGGACGTACGGCCGTTCGTTTGTGGCTTGATCTGACGGAGGGAAAAGACTTAACAGAAATAAAAGCTGGGATCACTAAGGACATTCAGGAAATGCGCGAGATCCGTGAGAATGTTCGTTTTGGACCATCGACCGGATCACTGGTCGAGGAGGCTGTGAGCCGCGACATTCCATTCATCCGTCTAAATGACCAGTCGCTGGTCCAGCTTGGATATGGCGTGTATCAGAAGCGCATACAGGCGACTACGACGGTCAACACAAATATGATCTCCGTCGACATCGCTGGAAATAAGCACGCGACCAAGACGCTGCTTGGTGATATGGGCGTTCCGGTGCCGAAGGGTTATCGAATACGTGATATTGAGGACCTCGAAGATACGATCGACAGCGTGGGATTTCCCGTCGTTATCAAACCGCTCGATGGCAACCACGGTAAAGGTGCGACAGTTGGGATCAATACTCTTGACGACGCCCGGATCGCGTTTGAAAAGGCGAAGGAATATTCGCGTTACATCATTGTCGAAAAGCAACTCATCGGCGCCGATTTTCGTGCACTCGTGGTAAATAACCGTCTGATCGCGGTGGCGGAACGGGTTCCCGCTCATGTCATCGGCGACGGCAAGAAAACGATCCAGCAGCTTATCGATAAGACGAACGAGGATCCGCGGCGTGGATATGGCCATGAAAACGTCCTGACGCAGATTGATGTTGACGGCCAGACCGTCCGCTGTGTTCGCAAGGCCGGATACGAAATTGGCAGCGTTCTAAAAAAAGGCGAGGTATTGCACCTCAAAACAACAGCCAATATCTCGACCGGCGGTACGGCGATCGATCGTACCGATGAAGTCCATCCGGAGAACGTATTTTTATTCGAGCGAATTGCCAAGATAATCGGGTTAGATGTTGCAGGTGTTGATGTTATTGCTCCGAATGTGAGCGAGCCGCTGCACGAAAATGGAGGTGGAATAATCGAGGTTAACGCTGCACCAGGATTTCGGATGCACCTCGCTCCGAGCGAAGGCATAGGACGAAATGTGGCGGAACACGTGATCGATATGCTGTTCCCGCCCGGAACGCCCGCCCGTATACCGATCTTCGCGATCACAGGTACGAATGGCAAAACGACAACGACTCGTTTAATCGCTCATATCCTGAAAAATAGCGGCCGGACGGTCGGCTTTACAACTACGGACGGCACGTACATCGGCAACCAGCAGATCGTTAAGGGCGACAATACAGGACCGGTGTCCGCGCAACTTGTGCTTAAGGACCCGACCGTCGACGTCGCGGTGCTCGAAACGGCCCGTGGCGGCATTATTCGCTCGGGCCTTGGTTTTGAACATTGCGACATAGGCGTTGTTATGAATATCGCGGCCGATCATCTTGGGCTCAAGGATGTCAATACACTCGAAGACCTGGCTCGGGTGAAATCCGTCGTGGCTCGTGCGGTATCCAAGAAGGGATACGCAGTTTTGAATGCCGAGGACCCGCTCGTGTACGGTATGAAGGAAATGGTCGACGGCAAAGTTGTATGCTTTTCGATGGACGAAAATAATCGAAATATTCTCCGCCGTGCCGAGCGTGGGCGGATCTCATGCGTTTACGAGAACGGCTATGTTACGATCCTCAAAGGAAAGTGGAAGGTTAGGATCGAAAAGGTGACGAACATTCCGCTAACCTACGGCGGCAGGGCGGAGTTTATGGTTCAGAACGTCCTCGCCGCAACGCTCG
>JBBRSH010000140.1:0-11285 GCA_038245555.1 Pyrinomonadales bacterium
CAGCGTCGCTTCGGAAAACAGAAACAAACATCTGATCAACGTTTGCAGCGTTCAAAAACCGAGCACTGACATCATCCTCAAGCACACGGCCTGTGTAACCAGCATTCATCCGCTGTTCGGGTCGCGAACACCGGCTGACAAGCGCTACGCGATATTGACGCACGCATTTTCAGGCGATAATTCGGATCCGAACGGATTCGGTTCGCTCGAAAAGCAATTTCTCGATAAATTTTCAAAGATCTCAAACATCTGTTTCGACGATCCGACCGGCGTTCCTTTCACGCCCGATACTCACGACCGGCTGATGGCTAAAACCCACGTCGCCGCCGTCCTCGCCGCAAAGCAGATGAAGGTCTTTGTTGATCGTGCGACGGATATTCCCGACGAGTACATCCCGAACAGTTTCCGCCTGATGCGGGAGTTTGTCCGGACCCTCGACGACATGCCGCCCGGCACGATCGAGAGCATCATGGCCAACCCTTACTATTGATATGATTGTAACCACATAGAGACATAGGGCACATAGATTTCTTCTGCCTTCTTTGTGTCCTATGTTTCTATGTGGTGCAATGAATGATATGCAGGAAAGATTGCAAAAACTGATCGCTCAGGCCGGTATCGCTTCGCGGCGGGCTTCGGAAGCGTTGATAACCGCGGGCGAAGTCTCTGTAAACGGCCAGATCATTACTGAACTAGGCACCAAAGCCGACCCGGAAAAGGATCACATAAAAGTCCACGGAAAGCTGATCAATGCCAAGATCAGCCAGCGATCGGATATCTATATTCTCCTCAATAAACCAAAAGGTTACCTCTCAAGCTCCGCCGATCCGGAAGGCCGCAAGCTTGTCACCGACCTCGTCAAAAGCCGCGGCAAGCTACATCCGGTCGGCCGGCTAGATTACAATACGGAGGGCCTGATCATCCTCACGAACGACGGCGAATTTACAAATTTTGTAGCGTCTTCTCGAACGATTCCCAAAGTGTACGATGTCAAGGTTAAGGGCCTGCCGAATGCGAATGCAATATCGAAGCTGCGTCGCGGCCTCCGGCTCGAAGACGGTTTTAAAACCGCTCCGGCTGAGATCAAAGAGCTGAAATCGACCGACAAGAACGGCTGGTTCGAAGTCACACTCTTCGAGGGACACAACCAGCAGATCCGCAAGATGTTCGACGCGGTGGGCCACTCGGTCGTCAAGCTCAAACGCGTCGCGATCGGCCCCATCTCCGACAAGTATCTGCCGGTTGGCGAAAGTCGCCCGCTGACCAGCGACGAGGTCGAATTGTTCCGCACAAACCCGACCGGGAAGAAAACTATGTCAGCAGGGCGCGGTGCTCGACCATCAGACACAGGTCCTGCACGACCTTGATGCCGGCCTCTGCCAGTTTCTCCGCCACCTCGTCATTTCGAATTCCGAGCTGAAACCACACCGACTTTGGCTTTTTTGCCAGGATCTCGACAGTATGCTTCGGGATATCTTCGGATCGTCTGAATACATTCACCATATCGATCTCGCCGGGAATCTGCGTCAGTTCACGGTAAACGAGCTTTCCCAATATCTCAGTCACGTCCGGATAATAGACCGGCACCGGAATGATGTCGTAACCGGCTTGGGCCATGTATTTCGAAACGTAAAACGCGGGCTGGGCGGCGTGAGATTCAGGCTTGATGCCAAGAACGGCAATGGTTTTTACGTTTCGAAGCAGGTCCCTGATCTCATCATCGGTGGTCAAAATGTTCGGGTGACTTAACATTTACCAATTATACATTTCCCGATCGGGAACAAAATGCAGACGCCCGCGCGTGAGCAAGGGCTTAATACGAACCATCAAATGAACCGCTCAAAGTTTCAAAGATCTAAACAAAACTTGCCTTAAAAGAAGATGTTATGTAATCATAATGTTTTTTTATATTGATAAATTATGAACTTTGAACTTTCAGAAGAGCAAACACAGATCAAATACAGCATCCGCGAATTTGCCGAGAGCGAGATCAAGCCGCACGTCATGGAGTGGGACGAGTCGCAGCATTTTCCCGACGAACTCCGTCCGAAGCTAGCGGAACTAGGGCTGATGGGCATCCTTTTTCCCGAGGAATACGGCGGTGCCGGCATGGGCTACGTCGAATACGCAACCATCATCGAAGAACTCGGCCGAGTCTGCGGATCCGTAGCCCTATCGGTCGCCGCTCACAATTCACTGTGCTCGAACCACATCTACACATTCGGCAGCGAGGAGCAGAAACAGAAATATCTCTTACCGCTCGTTGCTGGCGAGAGTTTTGGAGCTTGGGGATTGACTGAATCCCAAGCCGGCTCGGACGCGGGCGGAACACGAACCACTGCAATTCGCGACGGCGACAGCTGGCGGGTCAACGGTTCAAAGAATTTCATCACCCACGCCATCGCATGCAATACGCTCGTTGCGGTCGCGGTAACTGACAAAGAAAAGGGCACCCACGGTATCTCGGCCTTCATCTTTGATAAATCGATGGACGGCTTTCGCTCCGACAAAAAAGAGAACAAGGTCGGCATGCGTGCGTCCGAAACCGCCTCGGTCGTGTTCGAGGACTGCCGCGTGCCGGATGCAAACCGGCTTGGCAGCGAGGGCGAAGGCTTTTCCCAGGCGATGAAGGTCCTCGACGGCGGCCGTATCTCGATCGCCGCTCTTTCGGTTGGTATCGCCCAGGGAGCCTACGAGGCCGCGGTCAAATACGCAAAAGAGAGGGAGCAATTCAACAAACCGATCGCCAGTTTTCAAGCCATTCAATTTAAGCTCGCCGACATGGCAACCCAGATCGAATGTTCAAGACTTCTGACTCTTCAGGCGGCTGCGACCAAGGACGCCGGAAAGCCCGTCACGCAGAAGTCGGCGATGGCCAAGCTCTACGCCTCCGAAACCGCAGTCCGCGTTTCCGAAGAAAGCGTTCAAATCCACGGCGGGTACGGCTACACCAAAGACTATCCTGCCGAAAAATACTGGCGCGACTCCAAACTCTGCACCATCGGCGAAGGCACCAGCGAAATACAGCGGATAGTCATAGCAAAACATCTGATCAAGTCTTGAGTGTTCGGCTCAAGACTCAAGGCTGATCGTTGTCCACCTGTCCCAAAATGCCGAGGGACAGGGAAATAGTTGATAACAAACAACTTAGGACGATCCAGGCTGTCCTGTCCCGCTGTCCCACGAAATTTTAATGTTTAGGACACTGGGAGATTCTCGTAACTGTTCCAAATGCACGCGTTAGCTAAGCCGACCGCTGCTCAGGTCGCGCGTTTCACGACAAGCCTGCCTTACAAAACACGTACACTGTGCGCGATTTGCCTTACAAAGTATGACGATCTGCGTATCGCAAAATCGGCCTATTTTACGTAAGTGCTACAAATGAACGATTTAGCCAACTGTCCCAGATGTCCCACGTGTCCCGCTGTTCCACGGTCCCGAAATCCCCTCTCAACAGATTTTCAAAGATCATCGCCGAACCGCCAAGGATAAATTACCCGGGGCCATCGGCTTCGCTAATTTACATTTTACCGCAAGATGCATGTATCAGACATACTTTTATTCACGCAACTGATAGCTAACTTCTAACGCGGGTTAGCGATCGCCGTTTACCGGCCAAAGTCACGCACTCATGCTATAATTCCGCGTCCAATCTACAATTTTTTATATGAAATAATGCCCCGAAAGTCAGTTTCAGCCGCGATATTCTTGCTCCGTGGCGGTTGGGTGAGTCTGGATGATCGGAGGCCTGTAGTTCAATGAATATGGAAAAGAATGCGGTTATCCGGCACTACAAGATCCTGTCGCCGATTGGAAAGGGCGGGATGGGCGAGGTGTATCTGGCCGAGGACACCAAGCTCGACCGTAAAGTCGCGATCAAGTTCCTTAACGAAGAATTTAGCAAGGACGCGGATAAGCTTGGGCGGTTCGTGCAGGAAGCGAAAGCTGCGTCTGCTCTTAATCATCCGAATATCCTGACTGTCTACGAGATAGGCGAGGCTGACGGCAAGAATTATATCGCCACCGAGTTGATCGATGGCAAGACGCTTCGCGATCACATCTCGGATAAAGGATCGCTTCAGCTCAATCAAATTCTCAAGATCGGCGTGCAGGTTTCCGAGGCCCTGTCTGCCGCACATCAGGCCGGCATCATCCACCGCGACATCAAGCCCGAGAACATAATGATCCGCAAGGACGGCTACGCCAAGGTGCTTGATTTTGGGCTAGCCAAACTGTCAGAACCGCCTTCGTTAGCGGGCGGAGAAGACGCGACAAAGGTGCAGATCAACACTACACCCGGAATGGTCATGGGCACCGTCTCGTACATGTCACCGGAGCAGGCTCGTGGAAATCCGACCGACGCACGGACAGACATCTGGAGCCTCGGCGTCGTTTTGTACGAGATGCTGGCGGGCAAGCTGCCGTTCTCGGGCGAGACGGCTAACCATACGATAGTTGCGATCTTCGAAAAGGAACCGTTACGACTCGAAAACGTACCCGACGAACTTCAACGCATCGTTCGCAAATCGCTGACAAAAGACGTCGATATGCGTTACCAGTCGGCACACGATCTGCTGATCGATCTCAAGAATCTGCGGCGCGATCTCGATATCAAAGGCGAGCTCG
This sequence comes from Pyrinomonadales bacterium, assembly GCA_038245555.1. Lineage (GTDB taxonomy): Bacteria > Acidobacteriota > Blastocatellia > Pyrinomonadales > Pyrinomonadaceae > OLB17. The sequence goes on from JBBRSH010000140.1 coordinate 4,627, forward strand.
AGCGCAGCGTCGTGCCAAACCGCGAAACCGTTTCTGATACTTCAGCGGAGAATGCCACGCAATTCTATACGGCCGACGCCGTAGCGACCCGAAGCGGCCAGGCCGCCGCGACGCAGAATGTCACGACCTCGTCATCGAGCCTCGAATATGCGGTCACGCAGGCGAAGGGCCACAAGCTCGTTGCTGCCATCGCGGCGATTGTTCTGCTTAGTGTGATCTCGGTAGTCGCGTATTTCGGCTACTTCGCCAAAAGTAGCTCCAAACAGATCGAATCAATCGCCGTGATGCCATTTGTCAACGAGAGCGGCAATGCCGATGTCGAATATTTATCGGACGGAATGACCGAGACGCTTATCAAGAGTTTGTCGAATCTGCCGAATATGGACGTAAAACCGCGCTCGGCGGTCTTTCGCTACAAGGACAAGGACACAGATGTCGCAACCATTGGCAAAGAATTGAATGTGCAGGCGATCCTCAATGGAAGAGTTGTGCAGCGTGGCGACCAACTAACGCTGAGCCTGGAATTAGTCGATGTTCAGAAGAATCGCGTGATCTGGACCGAGCAATACCAACGCAAGCAGTCCGAGCTTGTTTCATTGCAAAGCGAGATCGCCCGTGACGTTTCAAACAAACTCAAGACCAAACTATCGGGTGCGGACGTTGCGAAAGTTGAAAAAAATACGACCGCAAATCCCGAAGCCTTTCAGCTTTATCTTAAGGGCATTTTCTATTGGAACAAGCGGACTGCCGACAATTTGAAAAAATCCATCGAATACTTTAATAAAGCGATCGAAAAAGATCCCGGTTATGCGCAAGCGTATGCCGGAATGGCCTTAGCGTATGTGCTCCTGCCTGAGTATTTCGCCGGAACTCCGGCGGACAGCTATCCAAAAGGAACGGCGGCGGCAAAGCGGGCATTAGAGCTTGATGGCTCGCTCGCCGAGGCGCATGCCGCCCTAGGTTTGGCTTTGGAAAACGACTTTAAGTTCGCAGAAGCTGAACAGGAATTTCAACAGGCTATCAAGTTGAATCCGAATTACGCCACCGCGCATCAATGGTACGCGGGCGCTCTGGCTGATGCCGGAAAATTCGACGAGTCGATTGCCGAAGCCCGACGAGCGCAGGAGCTCGACCCCCTGTCCTTGATCATTAATGAGAATCTGGGCGAATTTCTTTATTACTCGGGTCAATACGACAAGGCTATCGATCAATATAAGGCAACTATCGAAATGGATCCGAGCTTTTTCCTCGCCCATGTAGGTGCCGGGGTGGCCTATGAAATAAAAGGGATGTATCCCGAAGCCCTTACGGAATATAAACGGGCGCAGGAACTTGACGATGATCCGAACTACCGCTCAAATCTGGGCCACCTGTACGCGGTTTGGGGCAAACGGGATGAGGCCCTAAAAGTGCTCGATCAGATGAAGGAGATGGCGACAAAACGGAATGTCCCCCACTATAGTTTTGCCTATGTTTATATTGGACTCGGTGATAAGGACAAGGCAATGGAACATCTCCAACTGGACTATCAGGAACGGAATCCGGGCTTCAAATATATAGCGATCGACCCGGTTTTCAAGAGCCTTCACTCCGATCAGCGTTTTACAGACCTTTTGCGCAGTGCCGGACTCCCCATAAGACCATGAAACGATGCCCTGAATGTGGACGAGACTATAACGATGACTCGATGAGCTTCTGTCTAGATGACGGGTCGGAGTTGCTCTTCGGCCCTGCGGTGCCAGTTTCTATTGCGGACGAACCGGCGACCGCAATCTTGCATACCACCGATGCCGTCAGCGAGGCACCGACTCGCGCTCAGATACATACGACCGAAAAGACCGCAGTTTTGCCGTCGGGAATCGCCGATGTTCCGCAACGAGGCTTCGATAAACGCCTTATCGCAGCTCCGATCCTGGTCATTGTAATCGCCCTCGGCGTTTATTTGGGTTATCGATCTTTTAGCACAACCACCAAGCAGATCGAATCGATCGCCGTGATGCCGTTTGTTAATGAAGGCGGGAATGCCGATGTCGATTACTTGAGCGACGGAATGACCGAGACGTTGATCAAGAGTTTGTCGAACTTGCCTAATCTTTCGGTTAAATCGAGAAGCACGGTATTTTTCTACAAGGGCAAGCAGGTCACACCCAAAACGATCGGCGAAGAATTGGGCGTCCAAGCCGTCTTACTCGGCAGAGTCGTACAGCGCGGCGATGATCTGCGCCTTAATCTGGAATTGGTCAACACGAAAACGCAAGACGTAATCTGGACGGAAGAATACAACCGCAAACAATCCGACCTGGTCAGTTTGCAAAGTGAAATTGCCAAAGACGTTTCGAGCAAACTCACAGCTAAACTATCCGGTTCGGACGTCACCAAAGTAACCAAGGCCGCGACTGCCGATCCGGAAGCCTATCAAGCCTATTTGAAAGGCCGGTATTATTGGAACCGGCGAACGGCGGAAAACCTCAAGAAAGCGATCGAGCAATTCAAAGCCGCAACAGACAGGGACCCGAATTACGCACTAGCTTACGTCGGTCTCGCCGATTGTTACGCTCTCTTGAATGAATACGCCGGGACTCCAGTGAGCGAATCGCTGCCTCAGGCGAAGGCTTTTGCCGAGCGAGCGATAGCCATTGACGATCAATTGGCAGAACCACATGCCACGTTAGCACTTGTCAATGAGCTTTTATGGCAATGGGCGGAATCCGAACGAGAATTTAAGAGGGCTATCGAACTCAACCCGAATTATGCTACGGCGTATCACTGGTATTCCGGCCTTCTAAGAATCCTTGGACGGTTTGATGAAGCCGCTTTGATGAGCAAACGGGCACATGAAATTGACCCGCTCTCGGGCGTCATAAGCATCAATTTTGCGGAGATGTATCAATGGCAAAATGATTACAATGCGGCCACCGACAACTCTCTCAAAATGATTGAACTCGATCCGAATTTTTCGAATGCCTATAGAACTTTGGGACTGTCATATCTCAAACAAGGCCGCACCACAGAAGCCATCGCAAATTTGGAAAATGCGGTCAAACTGAGTAACAGAGACGGCTTTCCTCTACAGTATTTGGGTTACGGATACGGCATTGTCGGAAAGCGCATGGAAGCGAACGCAATTGTGAAAGAGTTGGAAGAAAAGTATGCGCGAAAGGAATCGCTGGGACGAAACGTCGCTGGCGTGTATGCGGGATTGGGTGAAAAAGACAAGGCATTTGAATGGTTGGAAAAGGACTTTCAGAACAAAGGCGATTTAGGGGATATCAGGTGGCAGATTGCTTTTGAACCCCTCCGCGGCGACCCTCGATTCAAGGATCTGCTGAAACGGATGAATCTGCCGGAATAGAATTTTATGAAACGATGTCCCGAATGCAGGCGAGATTACGCTGACGACACACTAATTTTTTGTCTTGAGGATGGAACTCCGCTTGTGCAAGGCTCTGTTCCGGTCAATCAAGCCGCTTCCGATGAACCGGCGACGGCGATCCTTCACATAACTGACGCGGTCGGCGAAGCACCGACTCGCGCTCAAATACATACGACCGAACAGACTGCCGTACTGCCGTCGGGAATCGCCGATGTTCCGCAACGAGGCTTCGACAAACGCCTGATCGCGGCTCCGATCGTCCTGGCGGTCATCGTCCTCAGTGGATTTTTTGGCTATCGATATTTCCAACGCACTGAATCAGGGCCGATAAATTCAATTGCGGTTCTGCCGTTTCAGAATAAGAGCGGCGATGTAAATTCGGAATATCTCTCCGATGGTTTGGCGGAATCGCTGATCTATCGCCTATCGCAGTTGCCAAATCTGAAGGTGAGTCCTACGAGTTCGGTCATTCAGTACAAGGGAAAAGACACAAAGGTTGCGACCATAGCGAGCGAATTGGGCGTCGACGCGGTGATGACGGGCAGGCTCGCACAGATCGGCGACAATCTGACGATCAGCGTCGAGCTTGTGGACGTTCGAAACAATAAGTTGCTCTGGGGCGAGCAATACGAGCGGAAGATGTCAGAGCTTCTCGCGACGCAACGCGAGATCGCGACCGAGATCACGCAAAAGCTGAAATTGAAACTGTCCGGGGCCGACGAACAGAAATTAGAAAAGAAATACACCAACAGTGACGAAGCCTATCAACTCTATCTGCGGGGCCGTTATCATTTCGCCAGACGTTCAAAGGACGACCTCCAGAAGGCGGTAGATTACTACCAGCAAGCGATAAGGCTCGATCCTAACTTTGCTCTGGCGTACGTCGGCATCTGCTATTCGTATATCAGCGGATCCGGCAACTATTTCTTTCCTCGCGATGAGGGTTTCCCGAAAGCAAAAGAGGCTGCACTTAAAGCGATCGGGATCGACCCTACCCTGGCTGAAGCTCATTCGGCAATGGGTTATGTACTTGATAAGGCGGACTGGAACTGGACCGAGGCGGAGCGGGAACTCAAACGGGCGATCGAGCTCGACCCGAAAAATGCCAACGCTCATTACTATTACGGGCTTCTGCTCGTAGACCTCGGACGTACCGCTGATGCCGTTCAGGAGATCAAGACGGCCGTCGAACTCGAGCCGATATCGCTGATCATGAACGCAAATCTGGCCGGTGCATATATGTTTGACGGGCAGAACGATAAGGCTCTGATCCAGGCCAGGAAGACCTATGATCTTGACCAGGATTTCTTCGGGGGCGTCGTGTGGCTGGCTCAGATCTATTCTGCGAACAAGATGTATGCCGAGGTGATCGAATTATACGAAAGGGCGGCAAAGGACGAACTTAAGCGGAACCTGTCTCGATTTGCCGGAGTTGCCTACGCAAAAACCAATCGGCTAACCGAAGCCGAGGCTATGAAGATGCCCGGCCAAGCTCCTGACGGTTCTCTTACGCCATACGCGAGGGCAACGATCTACGCCGCGTTTGGAAACAAGGATAGGGCATTTGCCGAACTTGAAAAGGCCTTTGTCATCAAGGACGACGCTCGCATGATTGTCGATCCACTTCTGGCAGATCTCCGTGACGACTCAAGATTTGCAGCCCTGATCAAACGGATGAACTATCCGCAGTAACTATTTGGTTTTTGATAACGTTATGAAACGATGCCCTGAATGCGGCCGCGAATACGACAATACGATGATGTTCTGTCTTGATGACGGAACGGAGTTGCTCTACGGCCCGGCGAGTGGTTCGGGTGTAAGTGACGAACCGGCGACGGCGATCTTGCATATCACCGATGCCGCCCGCGAGGCACCGACTCGCGCTCAGATAGATACGACCGAAAAGACCGCAGTTTTGCCGTCGGGAATCGCCGATGTTCCGCAACGAGGCTTCGACAAACGCCTGATCGCGGCTCCGATCTTGGTCGTGATCATCGCCCTCGGCGTTTATTTGGGTTATCGATCTTTTAGCACAACCACCAAACAAATCGAGTCAATCGCCGTGATGCCGTTTGTTAATGAAAGCGGCGATGCCGATGTTGAATATTTGAGCGATGGAATGACGGAAACGCTGATTAAGAGTTTGTCGAATCTGCCGAATCTGAACGTCAAACCGCGTTCGTCGGTGTTTCGCTACAAAGGCAAAGACACAGATTTACAAACGATTGGCAAAGAGTTGAATGTGCAGGCGATTTTGAATGGGCGAGTCGTGCAACGCGGCGACCAGTTGACGCTCTCGTTGGAATTGGTTGACGTGCAAAAAGACAGCGTGATTTGGACGGAGCAGTATAACCGGAAACAATCTGACCTTGTTTCTTTGCAGAGCGAAATTGCGAAAGATGTTTCAACCAAACTCAAATTAAAACTTTCGGGCGAGGAAGAATTAAAAATAACCAAGTCTGCAACATCTGACCCCGAAGCCTATCAAGCCTATTTGAAAGGACGCTATTATTGGAACAGGCGGACGGCGGAGAATCTCAAGAAAGCGATTGAGCAATTTAAAGCGGCAACGGACAGAGACCCGAATTACGCTCTTGCGTTTGCGGGTCTTGCCGATTGCTACGCGATCTTGCCGCATTTCGCGGGAACTCCGACTAGCGAAACAATTCCGCAAGCCAAGGCGTTCGCCGAGCGTGCGATAGTCATTGACGACAAATTAGGTGAGCCTCATGCGACTTTGGGGCTAGTCAACGAGCAATCGTGGCAATGGACAGAATCCGAGCGAGAATACAAACGGGCTATCGAACTCAACCCAAATTACGCGACGGCATATCACTGGTATTCAATTTTTCTCAAGAGCATGGGAAGAAACGACGAATCGGCGGCGATGATCAAGCGGGCAAAGGAGCTTGACCCGTTATCGAGCGTGATAAGTATTAATGTTTCGGAAATGTATCTGGAATTGCAAAATAACCCGGAGGCGAGTATTGAAAACTGCCTCAAAATAATTGAACTCGATCCAAATTTCGGCTCAGCTTACGAATATCTGGGAATATCATATGTGGTAAAAGAGCGGAATGCGGAAGCAATTGCAGCAGCAGAAAAGGCGGCGGAATTAAATAAAAGAGCCGGAGTTACACTTGGCAATATGGGTTATGTTTATGCCTCTGCGGGCAAACGAGCCGAAGCAATAACCGTTATCAAAGAGCTAGAAGATAAATACGCCCGAAAGGAAGCGAACGGACTGGATATCGCTTCTGTTTATGCAGGACTGGGAGAAAAAGAC
>JBBRSH010000141.1:0-11178 GCA_038245555.1 Pyrinomonadales bacterium
GAGAGCTGAACTTGTAACTACATTAAAGCGTCGTGCGACGGAGTTGCTATCGGAATTACAGCGTGACAGAGAGCCTATTCTGATCACTCACCATGGACTGCCTAGCGCTTATCTTGTCGACGCCGAATCTTTTGAGAGTCAACAGCGGCGAATCTCGATCCTGGAAGGCATCGCTCGCGGCGAAAAAGCAATCGCCGAAGGACGCGTCCTTTCTCATAAAGAGGTCGTTGACCGAATGGCTAAATGGCGAAGATAATCTGGACAGAGCCGGCGTTCTCTGACCTCGACGAGATCACCGGTTACATCGCCCTTGACGATCCGTATGCTGCCGACCGCGTAAATCGCCGCATTCTTAACCGAGTAAAACAACTTGGTAAGCACCCGGAAAGCGGCTCGATCCCCGAGGACCTACCAGGAACCGCGATTAGACAGCTGGTCGAATCCCCGTGCCGCATATTCTATAGGTTCGACGGTAAAAAAGTTTGGATCCTGCACATCCTCCGGTTTGAAAGACTGTTGCGTCCAGACCGACTTGAAGCCGACGAGGACTAGCTTAAAAGTCCGACTTTTTGATCGTTCAACATCCGTTGGGGTCAATAGTTTATTCTTACCTAAATGCTGAACTTTGAGCTAGAATACTCGTATTCGCTTGTAGGTCCGAAAAGGAGCTTTTGAAACTATGAGATATCAGCTTGCAGAAGACGTAAAACCGCAGGTATTCCTGCTGGTCGCAGCGACCGGGATCAGTGTCGGGCTGTGGGTAGTATCGTGGTACTTGCCGGTTTTCGGGTATATCGCGTATCCGCTGCAGCTTTTTGGCACGTTCATTCACGAGGGTAGTCACGCATTAATGACTTTTCTTACGGGGAATCGCGTAATGAGCCTGACGGTTTCGCCGGATGGGAGCGGAGTTGTCTGGTCGCAGGCGTCGGGATTTTCGCAGCTTCTGATCTCAAGTGCCGGTTATCTCGGAGCGACGGCCTTCGGCGTTATCCTGTTGGCGTGGGTACGATACGGATATTCGCCGCGTCTCGCATTATATATTTCGGCCGGTTTTGTCGGCGTTATGACCCTGGTCTTCGGTTTTCTGGCCCCGTTCTGGAATCTGCTTGAGCGAGTGACGTTTGGAAGTGTCGTTTTTACCGTTTTTTCGGGTACGTTGTTGACGTTAGGACTTGCGGCGATCGCTAGGTTCGCAAGCCCCAAATGGGTCAACTTCGCCGTCGCCTTTCTCGCGGTCCAATGTCTGCTCAATGCTTTCTTTAGTTTGAAAGACCTTTTTCTCATCTCAGCGACGAGCGGCCAGACGACCGATGCGGCGAATATGGCGGCCGCGACGGGTATCCCGGCGTTATTGTGGGTCGTTATCTGGATCGTTATCTCGATAGTAATGATCTCGGTCGGGCTCAGGCTTTACGCGGTCACACGTACCGGCGGAGCAAAGTCGGTCGATACGGTTTTCGAAGACTAAAATGCGATCGCTCGGCCTTTTATTTTTCCTGGCATGGTTCTCTACGGCTTTCGTCGTGGCTCAGATCAAAGTGCCTGAAGTTGTCCCGGTGAAACCGTCTTTCGAAAGATCACTTCAAATAGTCGTAGTAACAAGCCCGGGATGGAACTCGATATCCGGTACGGCTCGGCTCTTCGAGCGTAAAAATACAGCTTCGAAATGGACGGCGAAAGGAACACCTTTTCCGATAGTCGTCGGCCGAAGCGGGCTTGCCTGGGGCGATGAAACAGATTTTGACGGCACTCCTGCAAAGGTAAAAAAAGAGGGTGACGGAAATGCCCCCGCGGGACGGTTTCCGCTAACATCGGCGTTCGGCGTTTCGTCGAAACCGAGTTCGCTCGCCCTCGAATACACCAAACTAGATCGTTACACCGAGTGTGTTGATGACGTCAAATCGACATTTTACAACCGGATCGTCAACCGGATGCAGGTTGGCAATTTTGACTGGAAAAGCTCTGAAAAAATGCTTGCCGTCGGTGACCAGTACGCGCTGGGTATGTTTGTCGGGTACAATTCATTTCCGGTAAAACGCGGCAATGGCTCCTGCATTTTTCTGCATATCTGGAAGAACGCATCGAGCGGGACAGCAGGCTGCACCGCGATGGAAAGACGAAATCTGGAACGCATCGTCGCGTGGGCGACGCCTGAAAAGCAACCGTTTCTCGTTCAACTCCCCGACGACTTATACGAAAAATACAGAAAGCCGTGGAACCTGCCGAAACTCAAATAACGCTCGACCAACTCCCCACCGGAGCTCGGCTCGTTGTACGGTCAAAGGCAGACTGGCGCTTTGCTGCCGTCTCAAGAGTTTCCGAAGAAAGGGTGGTACTAACGGTTTGTTCACCGAGCGGCCATACATACCGGCTTTGGCGTGAAAAAGACAGCGAGGTATTTCTCGAAGGTACGGTGCCGATCCTTCTCTACGACGAACCCGACTGCTGGCGTGAAAATTTCGGCCGATTCGATCGGCGTTGGTAAGGATGATCTATTTCGAACCGCTGACCTGATTTACGGCAAGTATCTTGAGGGTCGCCCTTTCCTGAACAAAGACTACGTACTTCAAATTCGCGTTTTTCCAATCCTCATCGGATGGTACCGGGGCCTCAAATTTCGCCTTGTCATCCGATGCCTTGATATTGCCGATCTGAGCCAGCAGCCTGACGACCGCGGTGTGCTCCAGTTTGCTCCCCGAGTTCTCGCCGCCGCTGACATTCGAGACAAGCTTGCTTTCGGCAACTGCCAAAAAGATCGTCGAGTCGCCATGTGCGGCCAATCCCGAAACCGTTCCATGCAGCGTGTCGCCATCGATTTTCACCACGACAACCCCTTTCGAATTAGCAGCGCTCGCGGCAACCGCATCGTTCGCCTGTGCACGGTTTGAACCGACAAGCTCTTTTGCACCATCAACGACTATCTGCGGCGTGTATGGCCCCGAGATCTTAAATTGCCTCGCATAGGTCTCCTGCCGATTGGTGTATGCATGCGCCGAAAACCGGTCCTTCCAGCCGTCGTGGTCCCAATAGTCGACATGATAACCGAGCGTGATGACATCGGCGTTCGGAACGAGCTGATCGTTTTGCAGAATTGTTAGTACCTTGTCGGCGGGCGGACAGCTTGAACAGCCTTCGGATGTGAATAACTCGACGAGCACCGGCTGCCTTTCACCCTTAAGCTCCGGCACTTGGCTCTCGACAACTGGGTCGAGACTTTTTGCCGACTGTGCCAAGCATCCCGTCAACCCAACCGCAAATGCGATGACCGCGATCCAGACAAAACATTTCATACGCACACTATATTACGCCACCTGCATCATTTATTCCCGACTTTTTGCCCTGTATCATTAAAACATCAAGAATGAATCGACAACAAAGCAGGATCTGATCCTATATCAGGGGCCGGAGGGGGTCAATGCTTGACTTTTAACCCAGTTGCTTCATAGATGACCCCGATTGTCTAATTGTCTAATAACCGCAAATGCAACGGAACTTAGATTTTGCGGCATCCTACGGCTGAATTTCGATAAACAGACATATCCGCCCGGGCAGGAAAAGTCACAATTCTCAGATGATGGTCAAAATTCCAACGTCGCTCCTCGTGCTTTCTTCGTTCTGGTTCAGCATCTTCGCACCATTCGTTCGTGCCCAGCATCGGAGTGCGCCGGTCAAGCCCGAAGCCAAGGGGCTGCACTTTCGCATTCGTGAAGAGGCCGGTGCCCTCGCAAAGCCAAAAGACGACGTTCCCGTTGCGGCCGAACCGTTGAGCGTTGCCGAAACCAACGAGATATTTCGCCGTTTACCGCCGATGCCGATCGATACACCCGACGATCGTGACGTCGCCCTGCGGCCGGGCAGTCTGCCGCCGCCGAAGACGGGAAATGTCATCCCCATCAAATTCCCCGCCGACGTGCAGGCCGCACCGCTGTCGGCCCCCGCAACCGGAGATCTCGAATTACTGCGTTTTTCGCCCGCCGGCGGCGTCCTGATCGCACCTGAGCTGAGCGTCACGTTTTCACAGCCGATGGTTGCCGTTGGGTCGCAGATACAGGCGGCCGGGATCATGCCAGTCGAAATTTCGCCCGCGGTCAAGGGTAAATGGCGTTGGCTCGGAACTCAGACGCTCGTCTGTGACCCCGAAACGCGGTTCCCGATGGCAACCGAATTCACCGTGACCGTCCCCAGGGGAACGCGGTCGGAAAACGGCGGCACGCTCGCCGCGGACAGAACCTGGACATTTTCGACACCGCCGCCAAAGGTGACGACGTTCCTACCCTCGAACACTATCGCGGGCCCCGACGCCATTTGTCTCGCAGTCTTTGACCAGGCTATCGACCGCGATGCTGTTTTGAAGAAGATCGCCGTGACAGCCCTCGTAACAACAAGCCCCGTCCGTTTGGCGACCGACGCCGAGATCTCGGCTGACGAATCGATCTCCAAAATTATTAAAGAAACCCAGCCGGGACGCTGGATCGCATTCCGGACGGCCGAAAAACTGCCGCTGGAGTCGAGGATCGTCGTCACGTTCGACGAAGGCCTGCCCTCGGCCGAGGGCCCTATTGTTACGACCACTTCGCAGAAGTTTGGCTTTGACACCTACCCGGGCCTCAGATTCAAACAGTCGCACTGCGGTTGGAAGCCCGACGAATCCGACTGCGTCAGCTCTCAGGATTGGAAGATCGAGTTTAATAATCCGCTGGCTGAGGAGAGCCTCGACCCATCAAAGATCCGGATCGAACCCAAGCTCGAAAATGCAAAGATCTCCGTTTCAGATAACACGATCGAGATCCAAAGCTATAGCAAGAAGTCACGGACATCATACAGGGTCGTGATCCCCGCCGGGCTCAAGGATGTATATGGACAAACACTCGCGAGCGAGACGGTCACGGGATTTACCGTCAGGCCCGACGATCCGAGTGTAACCACCGAGGGCGACGACATCGTCACACTGGCCCCGAACGGAAAACCGGCCTACTCGGTCTACTCGACCAATTACCCGAGCCTGCACGTCCAGCTTTTTGCCGTCAGACCGCAGGATTTCAAGGCGTTTCGCGACTTCCAGAAGAGCGAAGAAAAGGCACCGGTGCCAAAGATCGGCAAACTCATCTTCGACAAACAGGTGCCGACGCATTCCACTCTCGACAACACTGAGGAGACAAAGATCGACATCAGCCCCGCATTCAAGGCGGGTTTTGGCCATGCCCTGCTGGTCATAAAAACGCACAATGAAGACAACGAACAGCTTGTTCGATGGATCCAGCGAACCAACATCGGCGTCGATGCGGTCCAGGACCAGGAGCGGCTCTCCGTCTTTGCGAGCGATCTGCGAAGCGGTAAACCACTCGGCGGGGTACGTATCGAGCTGCCAAATGGCGAAGCATCTGCGACCGCCGACAACGGCCTCGGCGACCTCGCTTTGCCGCCAAAAGACAAGTCCGTCGGCGACTGGCTGGTTGCAAGACACGGCAGCGACTCGGCGATCCTGTTCGGAGACGACAATCGTTACGAGACTTCCCCCTGGGTCGCGAGCCCCGACGCCGATTCGCTGCGTTGGTTCGTTTTCGACGACCGTAAGATGTACCGCCCCGAAGAAGAAGTCTCGATCAAGGGTTATATCCGCAAGGTCACCGGCGGAAAATTTGCCGATATTGCGGAACTCGGAGAAGCCGTCAAATCCGTAAATTATGTGTTAAAAGATCCGCTCGGCAACACGATCGCTACGTCCTCCGCCGCCATCAACGCCTTCGGTGCATTCGATCTCAGGCTACGTCTGCCAAAGGAGACAAATCTCGGCCACCAGAAACTGACCTTGACGGCCGTCAGCAGCCTTGACGGTTCCGAATACGAGCACTCATTCCAAGTGCAGGAGTTTCGGAGGCCCGAATTCGAGGTTTCGGCCAAGGTCGAGTCGTCCGCGCCGTTCTACGTCGGCGGCTCGGCGTCGATCTCGACCGAGGCAAAATATTACTCGGGCGGTTTTCTGTCGATGGCCGACACAAAATGGGTGGTAACCGCGACTCCTACAAATTACACGCCGCCGAACCGCGACGATTTCACATTCGGGACATTCGTGCCGTGGTGGAGAGAATCGGGCGTCGACTATGATGAGACCACCTCGCAAAAATTCGAAGGCAAGACCGGTCTCAACGGCAGGCATACGATCACGCTCGACTTCGACGCAGCAAATCCGGCACGGCCCTACACGGTCACCGCCGAGGCCAAGGTCCAGGACGTCAACCGTCAGACGTTCGCCGCGTCGACGACGCTGCTCGTCCATCCGTCGACGCTCTACGTCGGCGTTCGGACGCCAAAACTCTTTGTAAATGCCGGCGACCGTCTGCCGATCGAAACCATCACGACCGATGTCGACGGCAATGCGGTCGCGGGTGCGCTTGTCTCGGTCAGCGCGGAATTGAAGGATTGGCAAAAGGTCAAAGGCACGTGGGAACAGGTCACGATCGAGACGAAAACGTGCGAACTTCGGTCCGCAGCCGATGCGGTCGCGTGCGAGATCACGGCCACTCAGGGTGGCCTCTACACGATCAAAACGAGCGTCTCGGACGACCGCGGGCGCCGCAATGAGAGCGAACTGACCGTTTGGGTCGCCGGCGGGAAGTCAGAACCGGCAAATACCATCGAGGAAGAAACCGTCGAGCTGATACCCGACAAAAAGGAATATTCGCCGAACGACACGGCCGGGATACTGGTCAGTTCTCCGTTCTCACCCGCCGAGGGCGTGATGACGCTCGAGCGAAACGGCATTGTTCGGACCGAACGGTTCACGATGGCCGGTAGTTCTACGGTCCTGCGGATCCCGATCGAAGAACGCTTTTTACCGAACATCCACGTCCGCGTGGACCTGACCGGAACCGCGGAGCGCGTCCTATACGATGACGCCCGCGACGCCAAGGTACCAAGACGGCCCGCGTTCGCCAGCGGCGAACTCAATTTGAGCATTTCGACCGATTCGCGAAAGCTGACCGTCACCGCTGAACCCGCCGAAAAAACCCTCGAACCCGGCGGCGGGACCAAGATAAACATCGAGGTCCGTGATAACGCCGGCAACCCCGCCCCTAATACCGAGGTTGCAGTTATCGCCGTCGACGAGAGCGTTTTGGCTCTTACAAAATACCGCATCGAGCATCCGCTGCCCAAGTTCTATCGCGAACTCGACGCAAACGCATCTTCGTATCATTCGCGAAAGAATGTTTTGCTGAGCTATCCCGGTGACATCAATATCGGTTTTGGGAGCGGGAATGGAACCGGAGATGGATATGATGGCAGCATTATGAGTATGCGAAGCGACAGCCCCATGCTGCGAACGGCGAAAATAAGCTCCATCGATGAATCCCCGATCCGTCCACCCAAGTCCTCGGATGAGATCCGTCTCCGCCAAAATTTCAACGCCCTCGCGATCTTCTCGCCGTCGGTCATAACGGACACTAACGGAAAGGCCGTCGTCGATCTCAAATTGCCGGACAATCTGACGCGATACCGGATCACGGCGGTCGCGGCGACCAGGTCAAAGCAGTTCGGGCTTGGCGAATCGACCGTCACGGCCAAACAGTCGCTCCAGGTCCGCCCGTCGGCTCCGCGATTCCTGAATCTCGGCGACCGGGCCGAATTGCCGGTCGTGCTCCAAAACCAGACCGACTTGCCGATGACCGTTAATGTCGCGATACGTGCCAGCAATCTCGAATTCACCAGCGGCAACGGTCGCAAGCTCATGATAGCCGCCAACGGCCGTGCCGAGATCCGTTTTCCGGTCACGACGGCCAAAACCGGTACGACGCTGATCCAGATCGGTGCCGTCAGCGGCCGGTTTGGCGATGCGGCCGAGGTCCAGTTGCCCGTCTACACTCCGGCGACGACCGAGGCGTTCGCGACCTACGGCACGACCGACGCGAACGGCCCCGTGGTCCAGTCGATCGCCGCGCCGAGGGACGTCTATTCCGAGTTCGGCGGCCTCGAGGTCACGACGAGTTCGACGCAGTTACAGGAGTTGACCGACGCATTTATCTACCTGCAGAGCTACCCGTTCGAATGCAGCGAGCAGATCTCGTCACGCGTTCTGTCGGTCGCCGCGGTGCGTGATGTGCTGACCGCGTTCAAAGCCAAAGACATGCCGTCCACAGCCGCGATCGAGGCAAAAATGAAGTCCGACATCGCCCGTCTGCAGAAATTGCAGCACAAGGACGGCGGATTCAGTTTTTGGCGAAGAGACGACGAGAGCCTGCAGTATCTCTCGGTCCACGTCGCCCACGCTCTTGCCCGGGCACGGCAGAAAGGCTATGCAGTGCCCCCGGAAATGATCACGGGGTCGCTGAAATACCTACGGTACATCGATGGTCACGAGTCCCACTATTCGCGGAAATCACGCTGGGCGATCTCGGCGTACGCCCTCTATGTCCGTGACCTGCTCGGCGACAGGGACGCAGGAGCCGCACACCAACTACTTAGCAGCGCGACACCTGAAAAGCTCTCGCCCGAGGCCAACGGCTGGCTGATGGCCGTACTGGTCGGCAACGGAGCATTTGCGGACGATGTGCAGTTGATCGAACGAAACCTGCTCAACCGCGTCACCGAAACGGCCGGCGGCGCCCATTTCGTGACCGACTACTCGGACGGGGAATACGTCCTGCTCAGTTCGAACCTCCGCTCCGACGGCGTCATTCTTGAGGCTCTGCTAAAAGCCGACCCGAAAAACGACTTGATCCCTAAGCTTGTCCGCGGCCTGCTCGCCGGCAAGGTCCGCGGTCGCTGGCGAAGCACCCAGGAGAACGCCTTTGTCCTGCTCGCTCTCGACAAATATTTCCAGACGTACGAAAAGGTCACGCCAAATTTCGTCGCCCGCGTCTGGCTCGGCAATGCCTTCGCCGGCGAACAGGCGTTTAGCGGCAGGTCGGTCGATTCTGATTCGTTGAGTATACCGATGAGCTATCTGCAAACGTCGGCACCGGTGCAAAACCTGATCATCGACCGCCAGGGCGACGGCCGCCTGTATTACCGCGTCGGGATGAAATACGCCCTGAAGATCGGCGGACAATTGGCTGCTGACTACGGATTTGCCGTCTCGCGAACATACGAGGCGATCGATGACCCGGCCGATGTCCGGCAAAACGCGGACGGGAGTTGGACGATCCGGTCCGGGGCTCGCGTTCGGGTAAACGTTCAAATGGTAACCGGCTCTGAGCGTTACCACGTCGCACTCGTCGACAACCTGCCGGCCGGCATCGAGATAATCGATCCGGAACTCGCCGTTACCGGCAGCACATACGTACCGAGCCCGGACGAGAAACGTTACGGTTCGTCTTGGGTCGAACACCAAAACCTGCGTGACAACCGTGCCGAGGCGTTCACGACCCGCCTGCCAACCGGCGTCTGGTTCTATTCCTACACCGCCCGGGCCACAACCCCCGGCGCCTTCGTCGCCGCACCGGCAAAAGCCGAAGAAATGTATACGCCCGAGACCTTTGGCCGAAGCCGTTCCGACGTTGTGCGAATTGACTAATTAAACCGCGGTCGGGGCAGCGATATTGCGATACTTAGAAATTGGATTCTGGCGGAAAACATCGGCTTTTGACTGAGTTAATATTCTCTTTCGAAATGGCTTGGCCGTAACATCAGGCCGCCAGAGACTGGGGCGTTTTAATGTCCAACTCTCCTGACCTCCTCCCTATCCCTTACTCTCCTCTCCGATTGCAGCCAAGCCATTTCCAGAATTGTCTATTGTCGTCACCTCTAGCACGTCGTGTTATTCTTAATACAAACTATCTGTTCACGCAGACGGATTTTCCTGAAGGATAATCGATGAATGATTCAGGGTGAAGGATGAGGACAAACATTATCATTTATTCCGAACTTTTGGAGAGGTGTTCTTGATTTGTTAAAATAAACAATTGCTCTCATGTCGGAAATCTCGTCTATGCACGCGGCTAAATCAAAAGAGGAACAGATCGAGGTACACGGAGCCCGCGTCCATAATCTCAAAAACATCTCGGTCTCGCTGCCTCTGAATAAGTTAACGGTCATTACCGGTGTGTCTGGATCGGGCAAATCCTCGCTGGCGTTTGACACGCTGTATGCGGAAGGCCAGCGGCGATATGTCGAATCGCTTTCGGCGTATGCTCGCCAATTTCTCGAGCGGATGGACAAGCCGGATGTAGATGAGATCGTCGGTATAGCACCCGCGATCGCGATCCGGCAAAAGAACTCGACCAAAAATCCGCGTTCGACGGTCGCGACACAAACCGAGATCTACGACTATCTCCGCCTGCTCTTTGCACGTGCCGGCCAAACTATCTGCCATAAATGCGGACGCGAAGTAAAAAAAGATTCACCCGAATCGGCAGCCGACGAGATCCTCGCGGAGCTCAAGCCGGGCACTCGGTTTTACGTCCTTTTTCCCATCCAGACGGAGATTTCACGTGAATTGGTCAGATCGGCGCGAAAGAGTACCGGCTCGGCCAAAAGTCCATCAAAAAAGAAGCCGCAGAACCTCAGCACTCAAGCCTTTCTCATTTCCCTTTTGCAGCAGGGCTTTTCACGGCTCTTCCGCGGCGGCGAGATCGTCGAGCTTCAGAAGCCAGAGGATTATCGGTTTGATGATTTTGATAACACTTACGTCCTGATCGACCGTCTCAAAGCCGACGCCGACATCCGCCAGCGATTGGTCGACTCGCTCGAGACCTGCTTTCGCGAAGGCCATGCGGCTCTGATCGAGGTCGCCGACGCTCCGGTTGTTGAAACTACTGCGGAGGCCAAGGCAAAACGTTCAACCACTTCCCCCGTCGTCCTAAAATTTTCCGACCAGTTCGTCTGTAAATACGACGCAACACATTATGAGGAACCCGAGCCGCATCTATTCAGTTTCAATTCCCCATTCGGGGCATGCCCGACATGTCAGGGATTCGGAAACACGATAGGCACGGACTACGGACTGGTCATTCCAAACCCGCTTACCTCGCTAAAACAGGGTGCGATCGAGCCCTTTACCCGGCCGGCACACGCGTGGGCGCAAAAGGAACTGGTTAAGTACGCTGCATTCTCAGGCATTAACCTAAATGTTCCGTTCGCCGATTTGCCCGATTACCAGCAAAACTGCATCATTTACGGCGACGAAGGCTGGCGCGGGATCAAGGGCTTCTTTCAGTGGCTCGAAACTAAGAAATACAA
>JBBRSH010000142.1:0-10961 GCA_038245555.1 Pyrinomonadales bacterium
ACGCTGCTACAACAATCACGATTATATGTTCTTTCACACGGCGAACCAAACAATTCACATAGAAGACATTGACTGCCTGAAAAGTAACCGCGCGATGGGTGCACAATTGATGTCGATTACAGCGAAAAAGAAATCTCAGCGGGCTCTGCGTAACCTTCTGCGTCGTCTGTGTTAACGCAAATTTTAACGCTGAGACCGCAGAGTCGGACGCGGAGAGAGTTTCGCCACAAATTTTGTCGTTTCGGGTGAAAGGGATAAAATTGAGGATATGAAAATAGCTATTGGAGCCGACCACGCCGGTTTTGAAGAAAAGGAAAAGGTAAAAGCGACGCTCGACCAACTCGGGGTCGAATATACCGACATGGGCACCGATTCGACGGCGTCGGTCGATTACCCCGACTTCGCCCGCAAGGTCGGCGAGGCCGTCGCGGACGGTGAATTTGATCGCGGCATACTTGTCTGCGGGTCGGGTACGGGCATGGCGATCGCCGCCAATAAAGTTCCGGGCATCCGAGCGGCGGTTGCCTGGAATGAGGAGATCGCAAAGCTCTCGCGCCAGCACAACAATGCGAACGTCCTGGCCCTCGCTGCAAGATTTATCCCCGACGAAGAGCAGGAAAAGATCGTCAAGGCGTGGCTTGCGACCGATTTTGAAGGCGGCCGCCACACTACCCGAGTTGAAAAGATCGAAGAGATCGAAAAAGAAGATCTCACATAAACTATGCCAAAAATACTTGCCTTTGCCGGAAGTTTTCGGAAGGGATCCTACAATAAACGTGTTTTGAATATTGCTGTCCGCGGGGCTCGGGACGCAGGCGCGGACGTTACGGTGCTTGACCTGCACGATCTGCCGATGCCGATCTACAATGCCGATGATGTCGAAGCACATGGCTTTGACCAAAACGCTTTGCGCTTTCAGGAAATGTTGAGTTCACACGACGGAATATTGGTCGCTTCTCCGGAATACAACGGCTCGGTCCCGGGTGGATTTAAGAACGCGATCGACTGGGCTTCGCGGCAAAGCGAGCGATTTGCGACGAGCGAGGTGTTTAAGGGCAAGACCGCGGCGATGATCACCGCTTCGCCCGGCTCGTTTGGCGGGCTGCGATGCCTCCAGCATCTGCGCGGCGTCTTTACGATAATGGGCGTTTGGGTGCTGCCGATGGAGATCGCTGTTTCGTTTGTCGGGCAGAAATTTGACGGCGACAGCGAGGAGATGACGGACGAGAAAATTGCGGCGACTCTCGCTAAGCTCGGCTCCGAACTCGTGGCTTCGATCAAATAGTGTTTGGATGGTACATCAGATTCATATTCCGGTAGTTCCGTTAAGCCAGTTTATTGACGTATTCATTTATTATGACAGCGTCAGTCACGACCATGCGGTTGACCGTTTTTTACCGAACGGCAATACCGAGATCCTGATAGATTTTCTCGATACTCCGCAGTACATTTACGACAATGAAACGCTAAAAGAGATGCAGGCGTGCCATCACGTGTGGGCGTCGGGCGTTCGCACCGAGCCAATTACCATTCCGTCCGGCAACGACGCGGCGATGATGGTAATCGCTTTTAAGAAGGGCATGGCGGCGCCCTTCTTTCCGTTTCCGATGAGCGAGATCTCGGACTGTGTGGTCGATGCCGATCTCGTTTGGGGCAGCGACTTTGGCGAGCTGCGGGAAGCGATGCTCGCGACAAAGGATATCGCCCGGCGGTTTTTGATGGTCGAGGCGTTTCTGCTGCAGAAGTTTCAGTCGAAATTGAACCTCAATCCATGCGTTGCGTACGCTCTCGGCGAGATGACTGCCCGTCCGGATGAGATCAGTATCGCGCGGATGAATCAGAAGATCGGTTATTCGCAAAAGCACTTCATCGACATGTTCAGAAAACAGGTCGGCGTCACGCCAAAGTCATACCTGCGAATAATGCGGTTTCAAAAAGCCGTTCAGTCGATCGCCGCCGCTACGGCGATCGATTGGGGGCATATCTCGCAGGAATGCGGGTTTTACGATCAGGCTCATTTCATAAACGACTTCAAACATTTTTCGGGCTTCACGCCCGATCAATACGGCAAGATCCACATCAATTATCAAAACTACATCCCTGTAGGTTAGGTAAATTTTTTCCAATACAGCGATGTGCGGCAATTACTACACTGTCGCTGCTATGGAAAACTTTTATATCAATCACATCGCAGTTTTCGTTTGCGCCCTGATGAGCCTCGTCATCGGTGCGCTCTGGTGGTCGCCGATCCTGTTTCAAAAAGCGTGGCAACGCGAAGCAGGCATCAGCGACGAGCAGATGGCAATGTTCAACCCGCTAAAGACATTTGTCCTGACATTTATTCTGGCACTGATCGCCTCGTACAATCTGGCCGGTTTCCTCAGCGCTCCCGGCACTACATGGAAATTTGGGTTGGCGGCCGGCCTGGCGGCGGGCGTCGGCTGGGTTGTCACACAGTTCGTCATCATCTCGCTGTTTGAACAGCGGTCATGGAAATATATGGCGATCAACTGTGGCTATGTCACCGTTTATTTTGGGGTGATCGGATTTATTTTAGGGGCGTGGAGGTAGATCTGTCGGTAGCCCGCACGTAAAGGGCTCGTTTGATATTGAAGAAGCCCTTACTTACGTGCGGGCTACGGACACGGCTGGCTTTTGAGGAGAATATGGCACAAAAAACATCGGGTGAAATAGAGAAAGAATTCTTGGATGGCATCGAAAGTCTTACCGGCAAAGACCTTGCCGCGTGGATGTCGATCCTCGACGGATTCGACAGCAAGAAACGCAATGAGGTCATTGCGTGGCTCAAAGCCGAGCATGGATTCAGACATATGAACGCGGCGTTGCTCGGCGGCATTCATGCAAACGGCGGCAAGAGGGTTTACGCGGACACGAACGACCTGCTCGAAAATCAGTTTGCGAAGGCCGGAGAAATGCGAGAGCTTTATGATGCGTTCATGGCGTTCGTTGCGACACGCTTTCCGAGCTCATCCGTCCTGCCAAAAAAGACGTACGTCTCAGTGCTCGAAAATCGCGAGTTCGCAGCAGTGAACATTAAGCCAAAGGAACTTAGGATCGGTCTCGATCTGGGCGATCGGCCATTTGACGAAACCATTGAAAAGGCGAAACTCACGGGGCCGATGCCGCGGATCTCGCATATGATCGTTGTGACCGATGCGAGCCAATTCACTGAGCAAATGATCGAAATTTTAAGGCAATCACACGCTCGGTGCCATTAGGACTTGAAAAAGGGAGAGACTCGTCACAGCTTTTCCATATTGACAGTCGGTACGAAAAAAAGGAGCCACAATGATCTGTATCAAAAGACTGTATTTCGTTTTCATATTTTGCTTATTTATGTCGCCGATCGTCGTTTTGTCCCAAATCAACTCGGATGGTCAGGCAAACACGAAAAAGACACAGGCCGTAAAAAGCGAGATTCTTCGTCTCGAAGAAATGGGCCGCGTAAAGGCCGTCAAAGGCGAGAGTAATTGGGATAACCTGATCGCCGAGAATGCATATATGATCGCCTATGACGGGACGATCATCGTCTATCGGCGAGGGCAAAGTCTGCCGGCCATACCCCTCAAATCGTTTGTTCTGTCCGAAATGATCGTAAGGGTTTACCGCGAGGAGGAGGCGGTGGTGACAGGGTTGGCGACGGTCGAAGCTGAAACCCCGGACAAAAAGCCCTACACATTTCAGATGAGATTCTTAAACGTGTGGCAAAAGTTCCGCGACGGCTGGAAGATCGTAGTTTCCGAAAGGACGGGAGTCAAGGCCACCGAGAATATGCCGTAGGCGGCGACCTATTCGATCAGCTCAAGGCCTTTCTCAAATAAGCGACGAGCGGATACATCTCTTTAGACAACTTGACGAGATGTTTCGGAAATTCGGCCGAGATCAGAAACTTATCGTCCGCCAGTTCGGTGTACGCCATGAACTCTTTGAGTCTTAAGTATTCGATGGCCGTGTGGGCCGGATCAAAGCCTTTCGGGGCAGACTTAAGTTTATCGCCGCGCATTTCGCCGAAGGTGTCGCGGAAGCTCTTCTTCTCGACGATCTTCAGAAAGTCAACGGTGTTTTGGGCGATCGCGTTGCGAATTTTTAGTAATTCCGGCCCGTCCGGAATATGCTTGCCGCCAGCGACAAAGCTGTGGCCCGGCTGAAGATGAAAATAGTATCCGGGCTGCATCGACTTGCGGCCGCCCGGACTGATGTAAGAGCCAAGATTGATCTTGTACGGACTTTTGTCCTTTGAAAAACGAACATCACGGTAGATGCGAAACACACATGATTTCGGATCGATGGCCGCAACTTCGTCATCGAATTTGCCGATCTCGCCGATCAGATAGCCGGCAAACGCCGTCACGCTGTCCTGAGCACTATCGAACCGTTTCTTATTGGCAATGAACCAATCGCGGTTATTATTGACCGCGATTTCAGATAAAAATTCTAAAGTCGATCGTTCTATCATTATGCGTTGGCGGTTGTTGGTTTAATGATCATCGAGACAACGACGCCCATCAAAATCATCACGATCGAATCGCAAATGATCTGCTTGACGACTAACATTCCCGGCATTGGCTGGACAGCGTAGTAAACCAGATAAAGCGGAACGGTGACCAGGAATACGGTCGCAATGCCAAACTTCAAGCCCTGCGTCAAAGCAGGCACGCCCGCCGTCAGCCCTTTTTTATAGATCCACGCAAATGCAAATCCTTTTAAGAGATGAGAGACGATCATAAACGGCAGATAGCCTTGCGAGTCGGCATCCGTTCGCATCATGGCTGGGCCAAGCTGGGCGTAGTCCGCATGGAGCAATACACCATGGAATACGACTCCGCCGATCATTGAGATCAAAAAGCCGGCCACGCCGGCGAGCAGAAATTTAACGTTCATTTATCCTCCAAAGGACGCGATCTACGCGTCGATCTATCGTTACTAGTAAAAGTCGGTTTACTGAATGTAGTCCTTCTTACGCCTGCGGTCAACGGATTTGTTTCAATATTTGAGTTGGTCGCCGCCGAAGAGTAAGATAATCCAAATTATTCAACGAGGTGTTTACGCATGGATTACTGTGAACATATTTCCGCCATCACGGCTGTTACGCCAAGTGCGAAGGGCTGCGAAGATTGTCTGAAGATCGGCGGCACGTGGGTCCACCTTCGGCTTTGCGAATCCTGCGGCCATGTCGGCTGCTGCGATAATTCGGTAAATCGACATGCGACCAAACACTACGACACAAGCCGGCACCCGATCATCGGGTCGTTCGAACCCGGCGAAGAATGGGGATATTGTTATATCGACGATATGTTTTTTGAATCACTACCAACGGTTAAATAGAAGGAAAAATTTTATTATGGCGACTAGCGCAGAATGGCACGAAGACTACGACAAGATGAGCGAAGCCTCGCGTAATTTTTCGCGGGCGATCAAATCGGTCCAGGAAGAACTCGAGGCAGTCGACTGGTACAACCAACGTGCCGAGCAGACGTCGGACAAACAACTGAAAAAGATACTCGAACACAATCGCGACGAGGAGATCGAACACGCCGTCATGGCACTAGAATGGCTCAGGCGAAACAATCCAAAGTTTGACGAGCATATGAAGACGTACCTATTTACGGAGGGCGATATTTTGGAGATCGAGAAGAAAGCCAAGTAGAACGGCCAAAATTCTATGTCTGTGACCAATTTTCCAGAAATGCCGCTCGACGCTTGGCGGCCGACAAAAAATACTCTGCATCTGTTTTTGCAGATCGTTGGCAAGATACGTCTCGATATGCACCCGCGTATCAATCACTGGTGGCACGTTCCTCTTTATGTCTCGCCGCGGGGTTTGACGACCCGGACGATCCCACACGCGGGCGGCAGCTTTGAGATCGAATTTGATTTCAAGGGCCACGAGTTGAAGATGCGGACAAGCGACGGACGTGTCGAGGATTTCGCTTTGTATGACGGCCTGACAGTTGCTGACTTTTACGCAAGCGTTTTTGCAAACCTCGCCAAACTAGGCATCAAACCCGAGATCAAGGCCGTTCCCTACGAAGCCCCGTCAACGACGCCCTTTTCCGAGGACCACGATAACAAGTCATACGACAAGGAATACGTCGAGCGGTTTCATAATATGCTCGTCGCCGTCGATGATATCTTCGAAGAATTCCGCGGCCGTTTTAGCGGTAAGTCGACGCCCGTGCATCTTTTCTGGCACAGCTTTGATCTTGCGTTGACGCGATTTTCGGGCAGGCCCGCTCCGCCGATCGCCGGAGCCAATATGGTCACCCGCGAGGCATATTCGCACGAGGTCATCAGCTTCGGATTCTGGTTTGGCGACGATAAACCGAACAGCGTCGCCGCACCTGCATTCTACTCATACTCTGCACCGGCACCGGAAGGTCTAAAAGACGAACCTTTACGCCCGGACGCCGCGTTTTGGACACCCGAGGGCGGCATGGCTTTGCTGATGTATGACGACGTCAGACAGGCCGAAAATCCGCGTAAGATTGTGCTTTATTTCCTTGAAAGTACATATCAGGCGGGAGCAATGCGAGCGAATTGGGACGTTGAAGGTTTCAAGTTGCGTCATCTTCAGGCGGTGTCTGATGATATCTAGTGTATGTTTATTTCTGAAATGCTTGGCGATGGCCCGTCGCTGACAGCAATCTGCACTGCTTTTCTTGGGCTAGGTCTTCTCGGCTCATGTTTGTCGCTATTAAGGTGGTGGGCCTCTGTTCCGATCATTACCATTTTGTGCATCTGGGGAATGGTTTTGCTTGATGACTTATATTCCGAGGATTTGTACCCGGTCTATTCAAGCCACCCCGAGTTTCTATATACTGCGACTATTGTGATTGTTACTGGCGCATTTCTTCCGATCGTCGGGATCGCGGTGAATTTTACTCGTCGCCTAAAAAAAACTAAATGATCGATCTCCGCAGCGACACCGTTACAAAACCGTCCGACAAGATGCGGGCCGCGATGGCGGCGGCGGAGGTTGGGGACGATGTTTATGGCGAAGACCCGACGATCAACCGGCTTGAGGAACGCTCGGCGGAGATCTTTGAGAAGGAAGCCGCGTTGTTCGTTGTTAGCGGTACGATGGGCAACCAGATTGCCGTCAAGGTGCATACCAAACCCGGCGACGAAGTTGTCATTGAGGAGCGCGGACACATTCTGCTTTATGAGGTCGGAGCTTCTGCGATAATTGCGGGCGTAACGGTCCGGCCGGTGAAAAGCGGCGACGGCTCGGGGATCCTGACCTGGGATGAGATCGCAACCGTTTTGAACAGAGACGGCGTTTACGACCACACGCAAACCGGCCTGTTGTGCCTCGAAAATACCCACAATATCGCCGGCGGACGCGTAATGTCGGCTGATAAATGTGCCGATCTTTGCGATCGGTCCCATGCATTAGGAGTTCCTGTTCACTTGGACGGGGCACGTATTTTTAATGCGTCGGTTGCTCTTGGTACGTCGGTCGCCGACCTTGTGCGTGATTGCGATTCGGTCCAGTTTTGCCTTTCAAAAGGATTGGGCGCTCCGGTCGGTTCGGTTCTGGTTGGCTCTAAAGACTTTATCGACGAAGCCCGCATTTGGAGAAAACGGCTCGGCGGCGGGATGCGCCAAGCAGGAATACTAGCCGCGCCAGGGCTCATCGCTCTCGAAGAGTCGCCAAAACGCCTTCACGAAGATCACGAAAAAGCCCGATTGCTCGCCGCCGGGATCGCGGAGATCCCCGGCATCGCCATCGATGTCGAAACTGTCGAGACAAATATCGTCATCTTCGAGATCTCCGGCACCCGCAAAACATTGCTCGACATCCAAGCAGCTCTCAAACAAAACGGAGTGCTGGCGAGCGGATTTGGATCGCGGATCCGCATGTTAGCCCACTGCGACGTTTCGAAAGCGGATGTTGAATCTGCGGTCCAGAAACTTCGTGACGTGTTGAGTTAAGGTTTTTGAATAAACAACGAAAACTATGAGTTCCACGATAGCGGCTGCTGTGTTTCTTTTGGTCGTAATTGTAATTTCTGCCGTTACACCACTTGCTTCGATTGCACAGTCGATCAATAACGCTCAGATTTTGAGTCCTTGTACGATAGCCAAGGTCAAAGAAAAGCTGTTGTGTGGAAAATTGGAGGTTTTTGAAGACCGAACCGCAAGAACAGGACGAAAGATAAAGCTAAACGTCATCGTCGTCCCCGCTATCGACTTCAACACAAAACAAACGCTGATATTCTTTCTCGATGGCGGCCCGGGCATTGGGGCCACTCAGAACGCAAAGTTCTTTGCCGAGGAGGACACAGATTATCGTCGTTCGAGAGATATCGTTCTCGTCGACCAACGCGGAACCGGCGACTCCAATCCGCTTAACTGCTCACCGATCAAGCCTTCGCCCGAATATTTTCTGGATGAGATGTATCCCGTCGAATATGTGCGAAGGTGTCGGTCTGCGCTCGAGTCTGCTGCGGATCTGACCAAATATACAACTGAGATCGCTATGGACGATCTCGACGATGTCCGTAAATGGCTCGGCTATCAAAAGGTCAACCTGTGGGGGCTTTCGTACGGGACGCGAGCCGCCCAGGCGTTCATGCGGCGGCACCCGGATCATGTTCAAAGTGTCGTCTTGTCCGGGGCACTTTCAAACGACCATCATATTCCATTTCATCATGCTCGCGATGGGCAGCGAGGCATGGACCTGCTACTGGACTCGTGCGTTGCTGATGCGGCGTGCAAGTCAGCTTTTCCTAACATTATACAAGAACTTCGAGATTTGATCGTCAGCCTTCGAAGATCACCCACTTCGGTCAAATATGTCGAATCGAAATCGAAAGTCGAGCATTCGGTTAGGATAACCGCCGACGTATTCGCAGAATTTTTACGGAGCCGCCTCTACACGGCAGCATCATCCCGAGCCATCCCGTTTATCATTCATCAGGCTTTCGCGGGCGACTTCTCTCCATTTCTGGAAAGATTGATACCGGAGAATAATAAGATACCCGCCGACTTTGCCGAGGGACTCTATCTTTCGATCACTTGCACCGAAGATGTTCCTTTTATCAATGTCGCCCAAGCCAAAAATGAGAGCGAGAAGACGATCTTTGGATCGTATCGAGTGACTCAACAGACGCGGGCATGCGGCGAATGGAGACGCGGCAAGATCTCCGCCGGATTTCACTCGCCATTGGTGTCCAAAATTCCGACGCTCATTATTTCGGGTTTTCGCGATCCTATAACGCCTCCTTCGCTCGGTAGGTCGATCGCCCGGCATTTGTCACAGAGCAGGCAAATTGTTCTCCCGTTTGGATCTCACGTCGAAGAAGGCCTCACCCATCTCGAGTGCCACGACAATTTGATCCTTACCTTTTTCAACGCTCCTGACGTGCGTAATATCGATGCATCATGCGTTAACGATATGCGTCCTCAGCATTTTGTGGTAAAAAAATAACCAATGAACATCGAACAACTTCGCAAATATTGTCTTTCGTTTCCGGGCGCGACCGAGGATATCAAATGGGGTGCCGATCTTTGCTTTTGTGTCGGTGCCAAGATGTTTTGTGTGACCGGAGCAGACTCGGTTTCGAGCGGGATGTCGCTCAAATGCACGCCCGAAAAGTTTAACGAACTGATCGAACGCGAAGGCATCGACCCGGCGGCATATGTCGGACGTTACAAGTGGGTGCGGATCGCGAACCTCGACGCCGTGACGCCCGCCGAACTAAAAGATCTGATCGCAACGTCATACAAGCTTGTTTTTGATAAACTACCACCGAAGATCAAAAAGACGATCGGGTAAGCGACAGACCCAAGCTTGCACTGTAGAACATGATAATCGCTATCGACGGCCCTAGCGGAGCGGGTAAATCTACGCTCGGCAAGATGCTCGCCAAGAAATTGAATCTGCTCTATCTCGACACGGGTGCGATGTATCGAGCGGTCGCGCTTGCGGTCACGCGGGCCAACGTGCCGTTTCGTGACATCGATCGCATCGCGGATATCGCCGAGAATTCAGTGATCGATCTCATCGGTGAGCCTAATTCAATGAAGGTTCTGCTCGAAGGCGTTGACGTCTCGGTCGACATCCGTACGCTTGAGATCGCCCAGGCCGCTTCGATCGTATCCACGATCTCCGAAGTTCGGCGAATAATGGTCGAACACCAGCGAGCTATAGGAAATGACGCTCCGAACGGCTGCGTTCTCGAGGGCCGTGACATAGGCAGCGTCGTGTTCCCTCACGCGGACATCAAGTTCTTCCTCACCGCAACACCCGAGGCGCGAGCCCGCCGGCGGTTCACAGAAGATCAGTCAAAAGGCCGCGTTTCAACCTACGAACAAACCCTCGCCGAGATCAACGAACGCGACGAACGCGACGTCTCCCGCGAAGATTCACCGCTAACCATCGCCGAGGACGCAGTTGTCATCGACACAAGCGAACTCGACCTCACCGAGGTGTTCGAGCAAATGACGATCAAGATCAACGAAAAACAGATGTCAGCGACTCGGTAGCCTCTGAATTTGCTTTTTGGCACTGCGAAGGAATTCAAGTGCTCGACCAAATGAATGCAAACAGAGAATCGTCGGTATCGAAGGCCTGACCCTGTTGCTTTTCGATGCTTTTCGATGCTTTTTCGATATCGCAGGCCTGAACCTGTTGCTTTTCGCGTTTTATGCAATTTCTGCGGGCAATCAAGTGCCTGAGCAAAAGGGTTGCCCTGTTCGGGTTGAGCTAGCGTGATGAGGCCGTGTCCTTTCCAAAAATCGGCTTCAAGGGTAACCTTTGCATATCTTGTTTCGCCAGC
The DNA here is from genome assembly GCA_038245555.1 of Pyrinomonadales bacterium. Classification (GTDB taxonomy): domain Bacteria; phylum Acidobacteriota; class Blastocatellia; order Pyrinomonadales; family Pyrinomonadaceae; genus OLB17. The sequence goes on from JBBRSH010000142.1 coordinate 10,806, forward strand.
TTTTAGATCCACCTCTGTTAGAACTCCGTGAGAATGAACTCAATAGAACTCTTTAGAAATGTCCTCTGATAGGAACGCCTAAGATAAGCCTTAAAGGGGTGTGATCGATGGCAAAAAGGGGAACGATCGAGATGAGCAAGAAAGAGCGGGATTCGC
>JBBRSH010000143.1:0-10955 GCA_038245555.1 Pyrinomonadales bacterium
GTTGCTGTCTATCGTGGTGGTACCTGGTACGTAATGGGCTCATCCACCGGCTTCCGTGCTACACAGTTCGGAACCGCAACGGATACGCCTGTTCCGGCCGATTACGATGGCGACGGCAAGACCGATGTTGCTGTCTATCGTTCGTCGAACACGAACTGGTACATCCTGAATTCAGGCCAAGCAGGTAATGCTGTTGGCGGATTCAGTGCAATGCAGTTCGGTACCGCCGGCGACGTGCTGATGCGTTACTAATTCGGAAAACCTAACACTCGATCGGCACAAATGTCGATCGTCAGGACTGGGGAGCGTGTAGCTGCACGCTCCTCTTTTTTGTAACAAGCGGATGCCTCAGCCCCGAAAATTTTACTTTTGAGGTTTTCAATGTTTCAATTGGATAGAGAGTTGCGGGAACCCTTATTACCCAAAACTTTGATCTTTCCGATTTGAAAAACCAGCGTGCGGGCAGGCTTCGAGGCCGAACGTACCGGGCGGTTTGCGTGGCCGTCTAGAACATAAATCTCACGCCGAACACTGATGCCGCGAAGAAAATTTCGTCACACCCAGCGTTTTGACTCGCCCAGCGAACAATCATTTCAGGAATACCTATTAAATCAACCCGCCCAGGTAACAACGCGGACGGAACTACTACGTCTGATCCGCGGCGGCGAGGACACGTATCTTGAGCTGAAGGTAAAGCTGTCGAACTCCGAACGAATTGCCCAGGGCATAGTTGCGCTTGCAAACACAGACGGCGGAACGATCATTTTTGGCGTCAACGATCAACTGCGGATCGAGGGTGTTAGCAATCCCGAATGGGTCCAGGGGGAACTTACTCGCATTTGCCGCGAAGAGATCGTGCCGCCGCTGGTGCCGATGATCGATACCATGGCGTTCGACAGCGGCAAGCGTATCGTCGCACTAGATATCGATGGCAAGCGACGTCCATACCGGACACGCGACGGCCGGTTCTACCTGAGATTCGGTGCGGAGAAACGTGAGGTCTCGCGTGACGAGCTGTCGGCTTGGCTCGATGAGATCAGGCCGCTCGGGTTCGAAAATATCCCGTTGCAAACGGTTGCTGAAGAGGATTTTGACGATGCTCTGCTGTGGAGCTTTGCGAGCGGCTTTGATGTAGACGCTCCGAACGTCAACCTCTATCAGACGAGCGATTTTTTGCGAAAGGACCTGCTGCTCGCGGTCGGCAACGCGGACGAGTTTTTCCCGACCGTCGCCGCGGTCCTGTTATTTGGCAAAGACGAACGCGTCGCCGAGCTGCTGCCACGATCGAACGTGACGGTGGCCAGGTTTTCGGGTGACAACGGGACGGCGCAGTTGATCGAGGCGATCGAGGTGAAAGGGAACCTTCACACGCAGTTTGAGGCGATCACCGCGTTTATCAAACGTTACACCGATCTCGGAAAGGAGCCGCCAAAGCGAAAACTCGCACTGGTGACCGAGCCGGCTGTTCAAGCTCGCGGAAACTACCACTATTATTCTGTGGCCGAGGCGGTCATCAACGCATTGATCCACCGCGATCTCGCGTTGCGGGACATCAGGACGCGGATCAACATTTACGACAATGCGATCGAGTTCATCAATCCCCGGCGGACCAACGGGTTTTCGCCGCCGGCGTCGCGGGCGATAAGGTATGGCGTCACCCAGCGGCTAAATCCTCAGATCGCCGCCATCTTTACCCGACGCGAATACGGCATCGTCGCCCCGCACGGCGGGCTGCCGATGATACTGCGCCAGTCGCAGCGTTTCTCGGGCCGTCGTTCTGAGATCTATATTGCGAACGACGAGTTCAAGTTGAAGATATTTGCGGCGTAGAGAAAAACATCGATCAATGTCCCTAATCTTCTCAACAAATTCTTCCAAATATAACCGTATTTACCGGGCCCTCCTGTGGGCCGTGGCGCTGCCCGTCGGATTTGCGGTCTATATCATTGGTATAGGAAGTAACCCGCCGGGGTTTTATGTTGACGAGTCGGGTTTCGCTTTTAACGGCTATCTGGTGTCAACCACTGGCCACGGGGAATTTGGCACAGTCGGAACGATCTTCTTTCAGTTTTACACCGATATTTTCATCCAGTATGCGGCTCCTACGCTCGTGTATATGCTCGCGCTCGTCTTTTCGATCTTTGGGCCAAGCATTCTGGCAGCACGAGTCACAATGGCGGCAACGATGTTTGCTGCATGCGTTTTGACCGGCGTTTTGGCTGCGAGAATATCGGGCCGCAAATTGATCGGGATCATCGTCGGTTTGTCTGCTCTTTCCATGCCGTGGCTGTTTGAGGTTGGACGGCTGGTTTTGGAGACGTGGCTGTACCCGCTGAGCGTGATCCTGTTTCTAACAGCTGTTTATCGGGTACATAAGAAAGAAAAATGGACGTTGGCCGACTCTCTCCTGATCGGGCTGCCGCTAATTCTCCTAACCTATTCGTACACGATCGGACGGCTGTTCGGCCCGCTCATGGCCCTCGGCCTGATCATTCTCGTCACAAACCGCGAGCGTCTTATCGCCGTGCTTTTGACCTGGTCCGGATACGCGTTGACGCTGATACCGATCCTTTTGTTTGCAAGGTCAAACCCGGACTTCACGAATCGCTTTTACATGGTCTCGTACATTAAGAAATACACGAAGATCAGCGAGATCATTACAAAATTTGTTCCGCGATATTTTGAGGAGCTTAATCCGTGGTCGTTGGTTTCGATAGGAGATGATAATGCTAGGCACCACCTGCCTCACGCCATGGGCAGCATATTTATAGCGACATTTGTGTTCGCCGTGATCGGATTGACGGTTATCGCAATTTGTCACCGGACAAACCGCTTCTGGATGTTTATCGTGTATGGATTTTTGGCTTCGATCATCCCCGGTGCGATAACGATGGACCACGCCCATACACTTCGATTGATCGCGTATCCGATATTTTTCCTGATGCTTACGGTTCCGGCTCTCGAGTGGTTCTTCGAACAACCTGAAGTGCGTGTGCCAGAAGAAACTGCCGAAGCCGTAGCTACATCGTCCGACACGGACATAACGTTTGGCGAGATCGATGCTGGCCGGCCGTTGCTTTGGGGATTGCGGCCGAAAATCCTGGTCGTCGCCTCACTACTTATCTTGACGATGGTTCAGGGAGGCTACTTTCATTACAAAAACTACACCGAGGGAGCCCGGCGGAGCAATGCCTTCGATGTGTCCTATAAGCAACTGTACGACATGGCAGTTGCACAGCCCGAGCGGCCGATATATCTCTTTGACGAACAGTACGGGCCGTTCTATGTTCATGCTTTTTGGTATGCCATCACGGAAGGCCGAGATCAGTCCGAGCTTCATCACGTGCTTCTGGGTGAACAGGTGCCGGCAGGGGCACTGGTTTTAAGCAGCGAGGCCGATTGCCGGAATTGCGAAAAAATCTCGAAGGAAGATACGGGCATATTGTACCGTTCGAGCGAGGCCAGATTTTACTGATGGCTGAGATCTACTATCATCTTGCCGCGGGGACCTTGTAAATATTCAGGTTGCGATAGCTGTTATCGGTGTCGACAAAAACCCGCTCAAAGTTTTGCTGAAATATCGTTTCGCTAAAGTTCGAAATGATGTCATTTTTGCGAAGCCCGTCATCGACCGCCACGAAGGAGATCTTTTTTTCGTTTAGCGATGCGATCAATTGATTCGGATCGCGGATTTGGAATAACTGCTTGTAAGCCGCTTCACGCTTGAGGATGTCATGCCCGGCTGACATCGGATATAACGGATCGCCCAGATAGGTCTTGTGCCCGGTAAAAAGGATCGGATGCGACAGTAATCGATCACTCAGGAAAATGTCGGTAGGCTTTGTATTTTGGAATAGCCAGGTCGTAAGGCGATCGTTTTCGAACGGCACCTTGATGAGCCCGTCATTGCGAACCGGAAACAGGTCGATGACCGAGCCAGTGACCATCAGGAGACAAAGCACCGTCGCGAGGGCCTTTCCCTTTATCCCACCTCGCCCGATGTACCAAAGGGCGTAGCCAGCGTACATCAGGGCGAAAATGTTCCAGATGTTGAGAAGCTTGTGATTGTTGAATGTATCACTGCTTAGCTGAAACATAAAAACGATCGCGACCAGACTCGAGAAAATGAGAAATAGCTTTAAATGTACTCGCGGCAGGAAATACAGGGCCACGGTTATCAGCACCAGCTTGAATCCAAACGTCCAGCCGATGTACTCGACGACCTTCAGCACCGTCGGGTCGGAAACGATGTATCCGGGCGAAAAGAACGAGCGTCGACCAGTTTGGCCCGTGCCTCCGGCACCAAGCATGATCAACTGAGGCAGCCCCAGTACCACGGTCGTCGCAATCAAATACATCAATTGTCGACGGAACGGAAATAAAACGAGGAGCCCGCCGATGATCACCGCCGCCGAAAAAAACACCGCTCCATTCCAATACGGAAGGCCGCCAAGCAGGACCCCGCAAAATATGAACGTCTTTAATTGGCCCTCCATTTCGCCGGCATTGACGGCCATCGGCGGCGGCGCTTTCTTTTTGGAGCGTGGTTTCTCATCCTTTTCGGCTGCCTCGCCGGGCATTTGGGGAGCAGGTAGAGCTCCACGGCGTTTATAAAGGTCGATCAGGTAGGCAAGCACGATCATCATGATGCCAACGCCGCTGATCAGATGACGCTGGTTCGAAAATACCGTCACGCCGAGAGCTCCCCAATCGTCTCCGCGATAGGGATAGCCAGATTTTACGAAATCAGTTAAACCGGCGATGGCCCCAAAGGCCGCTCCGATCCCGGGCTGCGATGTCAGGAATGGAATATATGAAAGTGAACTCGACGCAAAAAAGAACAGGATGGCTGAGATACGGGCGACGACACGGGAATTGAACAGGAGTTCAGCTGCTGTCATTATCAGGATCAGTAGTGCGACCATCGTTAACGCACTCAGCAGATTTATGACCCAGACAAGGTTTACACCGAGAAAAGAAAGGTTCGCGGACTGAAACCAAAACAGAAAGTGATAGCGGATCGCTTCGCCAGGAAAAAAGGGATGCTCGGTCGGAAAATTGTGCCCGAGGGCAAAACTCTGGGACAGCGACAGGTTTGCTCCAAAATCGCTCCAGCTTTTGATGGCGAATTGAAAATTCCCATCCGCAAAACTCAGTGTTGCAAACATCAGCCGAAGCGCCGCTACAAAACAGAAAGAGAGAACGATCCAGTCCCAATAAGACTCACCCTTGGGCCGTCGATCGGCATCGAACCGGAAGCCCGACGGATCGTACGAACGCGTCTTCGATAGAGTCGAGCGAACAAAATCAAATACCTTATCGCCGGGTTCCTCTCCGGTATTCTCCTTACGCAAAAGAAAGATCGTGAGGGATGCAGATACCGCGAAGAGTATGTTTGCCCAGATCAAAGGCTCGGCTGTTCCGCTGAACACGAGGGCCGCGAGATAGGTAAATATGGTGCTGAAGAGCAATCCGCCCAGAAACCCGACGGCGAGTCGATGCTGTATTGAAATGTACGAGAAAAACCGCCGGCAGACAGCGTCGCCCAGCAGGAACATTAACAACAAATAAACAATTGCAAGCATCGTGATCTGAGACCCGGCCCCGGCGTAATTGTGGCCCAGAGAACCGTGCCTTTGCAAGAGTGATAAGGAGGTGAGGGTGGACAATAAGGCTGCAATCCTCTACTATCCTCTGAACACAATATTCTTCCTGGGTTTAAGACACCCAGCACAAAGCGTTTATTTATACTTATGATGGAAGAGGCTCAGGTGGCTCCGACCGCCTACGAACTAGCGGAACGTTTGCAGGCCGATCATTACGACCGGATCGCAGAAGACTACTCGGAGCACTACGGCGACAAGTACAGCCAGGAATACCGCCGGCGATTTATCAACAAGCACCTGTTTGAAGGAATCGAGCTAAAAGGGATGAAAGTGCTCGAGGCAATGTGCGGATCGGGCGAAACGACTTCGTACCTGCTCGAACACCGGGCGGAAGTGACGGGTTTGGACGTTTCGCCTTCTGAGGTGGAGAAGTTTCGCGAACGTTGGCCGCAGGCCATCGGGTACTGCGCGTCGATGTTTTCGACGAACCTCGAAGACGAATCAGTGGATTGCGTGGTCGTCGTTGGCGGCCTGCATCACCTTCATCCCCACTTGTCGGACGCGATGCGTGAGATACACAGGGTTCTGAAAAAAGGCGGATACTTGTGTTTCGCGGAGCCTCACAAAGGCACGATCGTTGATTCCGTACGCCAGCTCTGGTACCGGAACGACGACATGTTTGCCTCGAATGAGGAGGCCGTCGACCTGGCCGCAATGAGGGCAGAGTTCAGCGAAATGTTTGAGCAGAAAGCGGAGATATATTCAGGAAACGTTGGGTATCTTTTTGTTCTGAATTCGATGGTATTTCGCATCCCGCTTTCGGTCAAAAAGATATATTCCCCGTTATTTATGCGATTGGAGGCAATGATCGAAAAGATCCAAAACGCAAAATTCTCGTGCATGGCGATCGGCCAATGGCGAAAGATCTGATGCGGGCCGCGGCGGTCTAGTCCGCGGCTTCGTCGCTGGCCGGTAGGGCGTCGACCGGCGAACGCGAAAACCTTCCGGCTACAAACAGCAGCAGCAAGCATACAATCACGCATACGATCGACAGGGCGTCCCCAAGAATCTCGGGCCAGAGTTTTTCAAGTGCGAAGGCGATACGGTGTTTTCCGGCGGGCAGTTTTACGCTTACCAGCCCGAGTTCGCCGCCCAGCTCGGTTTTCAGGACCACTCCTGAATCAAGGTCCCGAGCCGTCCATCCCGGAAAGGAGAATTGCGAAATGTTCAGAGTGTCGGGCGCGACATTTTCAACGGTCAGTTCAATATCACGGGGCTTCCATCGCACTACATCTATATTTGCCTGCCCGTTGTCAAAAAAGGCTTTGACCGGCTTGCCGTCTGCAGACGGTATTGTTTTCAGGCCCTCATCGAGATCAACGACACCCGGTGAGACGGCCTTGGGCCATCGTCCGTGAGTTTCTTCCTGCAGGCGATAGAGTTTTTTGTCGTAATCTTTTTTCCATTCTTCGCGAGGCCGCACCTGCGAATCGTTGACTACCTGCACAAAGTCATAGACGCAATAGCCGCCAAACAGCGCCAGAAAGAGTGTCAGAGCGATGGACTTAGAGGATCTTCCTCGATCTAAAGTGTTTAGCGAAAAGGCGATCAACGCCACGACAGCGAGGCTGGCGATCGCATTGAACCGCCATGGAAACTGAAGCGACTGGAGCATTGTGATGGCCGACCAGACAGGATAGCTGATATACAAGGTCATGAAGACGCTCGCGACGGCGATCGTCGACCAGAAAATGAAAGTCTGCCGCTGCCGGCTGTCGGAATCGATGCTGCCGACGATCGCACAAAATAAGGCGGCAAGCAAAACCTCGGCGGTCAACTGGAAGTACTTCATCGACCCGTAGATCGCCAGGTTGCGCGTCATCAGCCAATTTCCAAAGAAGAATGAACCCTCCTTCATCTCGTTCAGATAGACGTGGTTTTGATATGCGACCGCCGGAATAATATAGGCAGCGGCTATGCCCGCTCCAAGTGCGACACCGGCAAGGGTGAGGATCAGTGTGCGCGGAAATTTTCCTTTTTGAGAGAAAACGGCAATGTAAAAAATTAGGATCGGGCTAAAGATCACCGTTATCGGCAAATGCGTCAGACAGAGCATTCCGTAGGAGAATGCGAGCCCGATCACGGCCTTCCCACTTCCGCGGCATATTCGCACTACCGCAAGCATCGCGAGCGGCATCCATACAAACGCAAATGCCTCGCCAAAGGCGGCCCGGACGTATACGTCATGAGCGACCGGATAGGGAAGTATCAGATAGAAAAGTGAGCCGATGAGGGCCGCGCGCGGGCTGGAAATTTCTCTGAGCCAAAGAAATGAGGTTATTCCCGAAAGGATCACGCCGAGCGATGCGGCCAGGCCGAGTTGGTGGATCGTCGAGATCGGCAGCGGACGAAAGATCAATGCGATGCAATACGACATCGGCTGATAGAAAAAGAATGTTGGGCTGCCAAGTCCCCCGTTTGTGAGGTACAGCCACCTCGGATAGATCTCACCGGAAAAAAGCTGAGTGGCAAAATTGTCGAAATAGATCACGTGCCAAACGGCATCGTCGCTGGTTGTCGGCAGGCCGCTCCAGATCAGCGGCAGACAAACGAGAAACCCAATGATCACGAGGGTGATAAATGGATTTCGAGTTAGACCATCCACCACAGTCGACAAGGCACTCGCCTTTTTCTCTGGAATTTTCGATTTTCGGTTTTTAGACATTATCAGCGATCGGAAACCTCGGCGACCAGCGGTTGGGAGTTCGTTTTCGTCGGGGCCAAAAAGATGGTTTTCAACCGAAGTGAGATCAGCGATCTTGCACCGCCTATTATTTCCTTGAGTGCCATCTTGCTCGTGCCAAACTGGCGTTCGACAAAACAGATCGGTGATTCGACGACCGGCAGTGGGCCGTTGGCGGCGATCCGTAGTATTTCGACGAGAAATGAATAGCCCTGGGATCGCGGCGACAGGCGAATTACGTCTTCGATGACACTGCGGCGATAGACGCGATAGCCGGACGTACAGTCGGTGATCGGCATCCTAAATAGCAGGCGAACAAACCGGTTAGCCGCGGCACTAAGGATTTTTCTGCGGGCGGGCCAATTTTCGATACGACCGCCGGCAACATATCTGGAACCAACGACACATCCGGCTCCATCCAAGGCCGCGATCAACGACGGCAAGCTTTCAGGCTGGTGTGAAAAGTCGGCGTCCATCGATATTACCACCTCAGCCCCGGCATTTAGTGCGTACTCAAAACCAGCCAGGTAGGCCGCTCCCAACCCGCGTTTTCCCGTACGGCGCATGAGCTGAACTTTATCGTTTTGTGCAGATATTCCCGCGGCAATATCGCCGGTGCCGTCGGGGGAATCGTCGTCAACGACGAGAATATTCATTGCCAGACCGAGCCCGAGCAGGCGTTCGAGCAACGCGGCGATATTCTCCCGCTCGTTGTACGTCGGCAATACGATCCAGTAACCGGTTTTTGCTAAGGCCATAAAAAATTAAGCGGGAAAGGTTTCGGAAACTGACACGATCGTTATCGAGCCGGTAGAACGCCCCCAGGAACCGCAGCGGTTCATTACAATAGTGACGACTAATACACCCTTTGTTTCACAAAAGTCTTCCGAAAACGCCAAAAATACGCGTATTTGTGCCGGATCGGTCGCTATACAACCGCTTCGCTGATGCGATAAGCTGAATAGCAAACGATGCTGCTCGATCTCTCTCCCCTCAAGGCTTCACGCGATTACCGTCTTTTGTTCTTTGGCCAACTCGTTTCATTTTTCGGTTCGATGATGACGTTCATCGTCGTGCCGTGGCAGATATACCAGTTGACGGAGTCGTCCGCGATGGTTGGGTACATCTATCTTGCCGAATTTGTACCGATGGTGTGCCTGGCGTTTGTCGGCGGAGCTCTGGCGGATTTTCTTGATAAGCGGAAAATGCTGCGGTTGACCGAGATCGGGCAGACGGCGGTTACGGCCATTCTTCTTGCAAATTCGTTGCTGCCAAATCCACAGGTGTGGTTGCTCTTCCTGGCCGTAGCGATGCACGCGGGTTTTGCGGCTATACAGCGTCCGGCTTTTGAATCGTTTATCCAAAAAGTCATCCCACCGACGATGATGTCGGCCGTGATGGCCCTGAACTCGATCCGCTTCAGCGTCGGAGCGATCGTGAGCCCGGCCGTCGCGGGCATTATAGCAACGCAATTCAGTTCTGCGGTCGCTTACACGTTCGATCTGATCACGTTTGCGGCGTCGCTCGCGGCTGTGTTTATGATACGTGCGGTGCCGTCGCCTGAGAATGCCGAAAAGCCGAGTTTTCAATCCGTTAAGCGGGCGTGGAAGTATGCGTTTGGCCGGCAAGAGTTGGTAGGGACGTATTTCATCGACATCGCGGCGATGTTTTTTGCGATGCCGCAGGCCCTTTATCCCGCCCTGGCTGTTATTTACGGCGCGCAATATGTAGGTTTTTTTCCGTCGGCGATCGCGGCCGGAGCCTTGATCGCAGGCCTTACATCCGGATGGGCAAAAAAGGTACACCGGCATGGGTTGATGGTGATCATCGCCGCGGTCTTGTGGGGCGTCGCGATCGTGTTCTTTGGGTTTGCGACTAGCATTGTTCCGGCCTTGCTCTTCCTCGCGGCCGCTGGTTTTTTCGATATGATCTCGGGCATTTTTCGTGGATCGATCTGGAACCAGACGATTCCAAATTACCTTCGTGGCCGTCTCGCAAGCATTGAAATGATGAGCTACCTGACGGGGCCGATGCTCGGCAGTGCTAAGATGGGTATCGTGGCGGAGCGGTTTGGCGTGAAGACCGCGTTGGTTTCGGGCGGCGTGCTGTGTATTGTCGCAGTTCTCGGAGCAGCGGCGTTTCTCCCGAAGTTTGCAAAATACGACGGCCGCGAGGGCGTCAAGCAGCGTGAGATCGAGGAAGCCGAACGAGCGGAGCTAGGCCGCATTTCCGAAGCCGAATTTTAGAGGAATTTAACCACGGATGGACACAGATAAACACCGATAAGAGGTGTAGATGAATGGTGAAGTATGGGATATATAGTTTCCCGGTTTTATCCGTTCCTATCTGTGTCCATCTGTGTTTATCCGTGGTTGATTTTTCCGTTAGGTTAGGGTTATGCCAATTATTCGAAAACGTGAGATCGAAAATCTCGAACAATTGAGTGGCGAGGAACTCCAGGCTTTTATCGACTCGCTGCCCGAAAAGCAGGATACGATCAGCGAGCTTCTCGATTTTGTCGAGGACGAACTATATGAAATCGAGTGCAACCACAGTCTGCAATACGCCATGCGCTTCATGATGGAAAATAAGCTCGATTTTGGAAA
>JBBRSH010000144.1:0-10902 GCA_038245555.1 Pyrinomonadales bacterium
CAACATGCTTGCCGCCATGAGCGCAATGCTGCGAAAGGTCGACCGTCTGCTCCAGACACGCGTCTCGCGGAATGCGAACGAGGAGATGGAGGAAAAGCTACCAACGCTTCAGCGGATCGTCGATTGGATCGCGTGGTTTAGCGGGAGCATGCAGTTCCTGATCATCAACGGACTATGGTTTGGTATCTGGATCGGTGCCAACACGATCCCCTCGCCCGAAAAGCAGTTCGACCCATTTCCCTTTGGCCTGCTGACGATGATCGTCTCGCTCGAGGCGATCTTCCTGTCGTGCTTTGTTTTGATCTCGCAAAACCGTCAGTCCGCAAAAGACAAAATAAGGGCCGACATTGAATATGACGTTAATGTGAAGGCAGAGTTAGAGGTTGCACACCTTCATGAAAAGGTGGACCACATCCATGAACAGATGTCTTTGAAATTCATGGATCTTGAAAAGCTATTGAAAGTAGCAGCCAAGCGCGAAAAAAGTTAACAAATCGGCTTACAACCACATATTACTGCTATTGAATGGAGATCGTCATAGTAAACGAGACGGAACCGCGGCATTTATTCATGAGTTTGATCCAGTTATCTCCAGAGTCCGTTCTAAACTCCATGCTGGTGGAAACCGTGCTGAACATAATACAGCCGCCACGCGAACTCACATTGGCTGTCAAATACTGGCCCGCACGAGCTCCTAGAACGAAATCTCGCTCGCCAACCGAACCCATCGTTCCCGTTAATGATGTCGAAGTTCGCCCTCGCGCAAAACGGATCCGAGTTTGAGCAAACGACTCGGTCGCGGAAATTAGCACCAACAAGACCAACGCAATGCTCATTTTTTTCATATCTGATTCTCCTGATAATGGGATGACTTTATTATGTTCGATCGATTTTTGAAGGCAGCAAGTCCAACTTTTGATCCAAGTCCGGATGTTGCAAAGCAAGTTTAAGAAAGTTCTCAAACAAGATGCGTCCATCACGCGACTCGTTGGGATGCTCCCATCGGGTGGGATTCTTCGACCAATCTTCGAAAGACTTTTCGAGGTGAAATTGGACGCAGTAGATCAGTTGGCGGTCGGAGCGTTTGACCATCATCTGGTTTTTGCAGAGGTATGAGGTTGCAAGCAGCTTGAAACCGGCTGGAACGCCATAGACCTGAACACCGTGGTTTTGCCAAACGCGAAGGATATCGTCATCCTTTGTGTAATCCTGCCAAATACCCGATTTCTGATCGTCATTGCCCTCAAATATTGGATCGCTCTTATCGACGATCTTTACAAACCGATACTGATATTCGACCATTCGGTCCGTCCGCTTTTTCGAAAGGGACAGATCGTCAAGCGTTCTTAGCTCGGATCCAAAAGCCATTGCTACCAGTTGATGAGCTCCGCAGATCGCCAGAACGGGTGTTTTGTTTTGGTGGATAAAGGACCTGAACGATGCGATGTGATCCTGATTGTAATAGTCAAAATCCGCAAACGTTCCGCTCATGACGATCGCGTCGGGGTTGAACTGACTGACGGCCCCTTCGATCTCCGACAGGTGCACCGTCATCGTCTTGGGATTCTTTACCAGCCGCAGGACATTGCGGGCAATATTATTGCACGCCATGCCGGACACTTTTCGTTCGAACTCAAGCTTATTTTGCGTGGTACCGTTCCAGTCCTTGAGAGCAAGCGGCGACAGATCAGACTCATAACGAAGGAGATCATTAACGATTAGGACCTTTGCATGGTCGATCGTCTTTTCGATCGGCTCGTAACGGCAATACGTGCTTTTGTTGTAAGGAAAAGGCAGCGATTCGGACTTATTCACCTTTTCCACGGCATCAAACATAAATAAAGTCGCCATATCAGAAGTATGGCGTATCACTCGATTATATCATCAATCAATGCACCGTAAAGACTTACAAAGGCCCCGCACTTGAAATGCGGCTCTCCAACTTGATCAAGCCGGTTCAGATTGCAAAGGATCTCTTCCTCCGGATCGTCGTTTTTATCGCACATCAGGCACATCCTTGGCACGGGCACGTTACTCGGGTCAAGTTCATTTCCTTCGTCGTCGTAGTAAGGCATCAGGCTTATATAGACGGCTATTTTCGTCGAGTTTCCCGATCAAAAGTTGGCATCGCCGAGCCCGCACCGATCTCGCTGATCTCGTCACGGATCGCCTTTAGGACCTTGTTTCGATAACGGGCCTTTGCGGACATCGACAAATCGGTCGCGTCCTCTTCAATAACCAACAGCGTTCTCTGCCACGCGGTCTCGAGTTCGTCAGCGATAACGGACGTTTTTGTTATGTCGTAAGGAATGGCGAACTCCGGACAGCCAAGCCTCGCGAAGGTACGCATATATCTTGCAGCTGCCAGGTCGGGACAGGCGAAACGACTTTTGCCGATCTTGAGCTCGATACCCAGAAGTGTGTAGAGGATCTCCGCAATGTTTTCCCGGCTAGGAATTTCAAGGGCATAAGACCTGGTCCGTTGCGTCCGAACCTTTTCGCGATAGATGGTCGGAATCCAGTTATCAATTAGCTGAATCGGAACTCCGGCTGATCTGCTCATGGCCACAGGTAATCTATTTCTCGACCCTGATTACCGAATGCGAAGGTGACTGTGTGAATCGTTCGATCACCTTGTCGCCCGCGATGCCGAGATAGAAGACACCAATGACCGTGATGATCAGAGCAGCCGCAAGGCCGATCGGTATCTTTGGATTTCGCCAATCCGACGTCCTTTCACGAAAGAACATCACGACGATTAGACGGAGGTAATAGTATGCAGAAATAGCCGTGTTTATTACGGCCACGGTCACCATGATAGTAAGAAGGGTATTCGACGCCTCCAATGCCGGGCGAAAGACGAGGACCTTGCCAAGGAAGCCGGCTGTCAGCGGGAGCCCAAGGAGACTCAACATAAACAACGAGAGTGTGAATGCCAGTATGGGCGAACGGAAACCGATCCCGTTATAGTCCTCGAATTCGGTTCGTCGATCGTTCTTTTGAGCAATTAGGGTAACGACCGCAAAGGCACCGAGGTTTGTTACTGCGTACGTCAAGAGATAAAAGGCGACGGCCGCGATAGCGGCATCGCGAGCCTGATCGGTCTTTGCCATGCCCGCTCCGACAAATCCAACCAGAGCATAACCGGCGTGAGCGATCGACGAGTACGCCAGCATGCGCTTTACGTTGTTCTGCATGACAGCCGAAATATTACCAACGATCATCGTCAGCATTGCCAGGATCGCAAGTGCCGTCACCCATGCCTCGTGCAGATACATTGCGGCCGGAACCCCAGCGATCAGCGGAAATCCGAGAACAAATACCCGCACGAACGAAGCAAAGGCTGCGGCCTTTGGCCCGCCGGCCATAAAGCCGGTGATCGGCGTCGGTGCACCCTCGTAAACATCCGGTGTCCAAACGTGAAACGGTGCCATCGCGATCTTAAAGCCAAATCCGACAAGCATCATTGCTCCGCCCGCGAGGAGGAGGCCGGGGAAATTAGGTGTCGCGATATTGGCAGCGATCTTTGTCAAATTCGTCGAACCGGTGGCCCCGTAGGTCAATGCCATTCCATACAGAAGGAACGCGGAGGCGAAGGATCCAAGAATGAAATACTTCATCGCCGATTCGTTAGAGCGGAGATCACCTTTTCGGAGGCCGGCCATGACGTACGTTGCGATCGAGAGCGTTTCCAGGCCGAGAAATATGACGACAAGATCGTTGCCAGCAGACATGACCATCATGCCGAAGGTGGCAAAGAGCAGCAGAGCGTGATACTCACCAACCGGCACATCTTCTCGCTCGACCCAAACGGTTGAGATCAGGATCGTGATCGCCGAAACAAACAAGAAAACGAACGAAAAGCTGAGGCGCAGACTGTCGAAAGCGATCATCCCGTTCCAGGCTGTCGCCGGACCATTGCTTCCCCACATGACGCCCATAACGACACCCGCCGCAATGATGCCGACCAGCGAGATCGCTCCGGACACCGACCTCTGCCGGGGGAAATAACTGTCATAGACCATCACGATTATCCCCGCAATGGCAATGATCACCTCGGGCAGAATTATCGAAACATTCGTGTCCGGAGTAACTAAACCTGATAACAAAACAGTATTCATCGTTGCAGTGAAGGCCGGTACAAACCCTTTGACCTATTTGTGCTCCTCAACTGCCTGCGGCTTCAGCTCGGTCTTTTCGACCGTGCCGCCGGCTTGGTGCATGACACGCTCTTGTATCGCCTTGATCGCTTCGTCCGATCGCTTTAGAAAAGGTTTTGGAAACACGCCCATATAGACCATTAAGATCAGCAGCGGCGTGATGAGCCCAATTTCTCGCCAGCTGAGGTCGGCTAGCGTCTTATTCTTATCGTTCGTCACCTTGCCAAAGAATACTCGCTGGACCATCCAAAGGAGATATACGGCCGCAAAAATAACGCCTGTTCCGGCAAACATCGTTGCAATGTAATTCCAATTGATCTCCGTTGTGACACTGAGAGCGTGCGACCCGAACATCCCGATCATTATCAGGAATTCGCCAACAAACCCATTCAGCAAAGGCAGCCCGATCGACGCCATTGTCGTGATCACAAAGATCGTAGCGTAAACCGGCATAACGTTTGCCAGCCCACCAAACTGCGTTATCTCACGCGTGTGGCGCCGCTCGTAAATAAATCCGACCAGCAGAAACAACGCACCCGTCGTAACGCCATGGCTGAGCATAGTGTATAACGCACCCTGCATGCCCGCTTCGGTGAATGAGAACATGCCCAAAATCACAAAGCCCATGTGTGCGACCGACGAATAGGCCACCAGACGTTTAATATCTGGCTGGACCATGGCTACAAGAGCACCGTATATGATGCCGATGATTGCCAATATTATGAATAACCACGCCCAGTCGCGGCTCTGGTCGGGAAACAACGAGAAATTGAAACGCATCAGGCCGTATGTACCCATCTTGAGGAGCACTGCGGCCAGGATCACTGAGCCAGCAGTCGGAGCCTCAGTATGAGCATCAGGTAGCCATGTGTGAAAAGGGAATAACGGCACTTTAATTGCAAATGCTAAGGCGAATGCGAGAAACAGAAGGGTTCCGGCCTGAGGAGCAAGCTGCAGTGTCCCGGTCTTCATCGCGTTTAATATCGCAACAAAATCGAACGATCCGCCCAAACCGGTTTGATCAGCGTAAATGTAATAAAGCGAAAGGATCGCAACTAACATCAATAGGCTGCCAAGTGCCGTAAAAATAAAGAATTTGACGGCGGCGTAGATCCGATTATCGCCGCCCCAGATACCTATGAGGAAAAACATCGGAACGAGCGAAGCTTCAAAGAAAAGGTAAAACACCAACAGATCAAGCGATACAAAAACGCCGATCATCGCCGACTCCAAAAGGAGCAGGAATATGTAGAATGCCGCAACTCGTTTCTCGACGGCATGCCATGTCGATATTACGGCGATCGGCATGATAAAGGTCGTCAGAACGACCAGCCATATGCTCAAACCATCAACACCTACGTGAAAATTAGTATTGATCGCCTTGATCCAGGGGACGTTTTGCTCAAAAGAAAATCCGGCCGCGCTGACTGTAGCCGATCGCGAAAATAGAGCTAGAGATACTAGAAAATTAAGGACGGTAAAACCTAGCGTTATCCATTTGATCTGGCTCTCCTGCTTCGAAAACATGAAGTAACCAAGCGTCAACAGCGCGCCTGCGACTGGCAGCAAGATCAATACTGTTAAGAGATTTTCGTTAATAAAATCCATCTTTCTGTTGGCCTTGGGCTTTTGGTCTCAAGTATCAAAGGACGAGAGCCAAAGCCGAAAAAGCCCAATTCGTTCTATCCGACCAGTTTTAAACCGTAATAAATAAAATATCCGATCACCGCCAAAGCACCGAGCAAAATAAACGCGGCATAACTGCGAACGAATCCGACCTGAATTCGGCGGGTGATGCCACTGAGCTCGACCACAACGTTTCCAATACCGTTGACGATGCCATCGACGAATCCCACGTCGAAGCCCTTCCACAGGCCTTCGCGGGAGATCACAGTGATCGGATCGACAATGTAGCCGTTGTATAGCTCGTCGATTCGCCATTTTCGTTCGAGGATCTTCGGCATCTTTCGCAGCGGATTACTGCCAAACATGACCCATCCTATTCCAATGCCGAACAAAGCAAGAAGCACGGAAAGGACCGCGAGCGAGCGTTCGGTAGACATTTCCGCAGGGGAATGTTCTACGGCCTGTTCTTCCGATTTAACTGTAATATCGTGCAACGAAGGGTTGCTCTTAATTTTTTCCGTTGCTTCCTCAAATCTTAATTCTCTGCTTTCAGACAGTTTTGCTTCGTGTGCGGCTTGCGGGCTGACCTTAGCAATGACAGGTTCGAGAATGTGCTCGAAAACATTTACGTCGCCCCCACCAAAGAGCGAACTCACCGCATACGGAATTCCGACCAAGCCGCCGACTGTTGAAAGAATTGCCAGCACTATGAGCGGGAGCGTCATCGTCCACGGTGATTCATGCGGTTTGAAATCGTGCGGAAGATGGTGATGCTCCTCCTCGTCGTCGTCATCCACGGCTTGAGGGTCGGTCTCACTGTCCCACTGTCCCAACTGTCCGGCTGTCCCGAGTGTCCCAGCTCTCCCAACTACATGCCCACCATCGATGTCGTCGTGAAATCGTTCGCTGCCAAAGAAAGTCATCACCATGAGCCGGGTCATATAGCAGGCAGTCAGAATCGCGGTCAGCAGTCCCACGCCCCAGAGAACGTAATTCCAGTTCGCGGGCAGATTAGGTGCCGCGAATACACGGTAGAGAATTTCGTCCTTCGAGAAAAAGCCCGCCCAGATCGGGATGCCGCATATGGCAAGCCAGCCCGTCATCATCGTGATGAACGTGATCGGCATGTATTTTCTTAGGTTGCCCATCTTCCGCATGTCCTGCTCATGGTGCATCCCGTGGATGACCGAACCGGAGCCGAGGAAAAGCAGTGCTTTGAAAAAGGCATGTGTCATCACGTGAAAGATCGCCGCGACAAACGCTCCGACGCCGCACGCGAGGAACATATATCCAAGCTGCGAGACGGTCGAATACGCGAGGACCTTTTTGATGTCGTTTTGAGCAAGGCCGATAGTCGCTGCAAATATTGCGGTCGCACATCCGATGATCGCGACGATAAACATCGCGGTGGGTGCGTTTTGATAGATGCCGTTACAGCGGACGACCATGTAAACGCCCGCGGTCACCATAGTCGCGGCGTGGATCAAAGCCGATACGGGCGTGGGGCCCGCCATCGCGTCGGGCAGCCAAGTGAATAGCGGTATCTGTGCCGATTTGCCGGTCGCCCCGATAAAGAGCAGGAAGGCAGCGGATGTAATGCCGCCTGCGATCAGCGTTCCCCAGCCAAAAGCCTCCGTCGGCATCGCGGCAATCAGATTCAGGGCGCTGGAAACCGGTGTTCCGTCGACTACCTTGTCGTAGAACGAGATCGAACCGGTCAATGTAAAGATCAAAAACACGCCGATCAGCACGCCCCAGTCGCCAATGCGGTTCATTACGAAGGCCTTCTTCGCAGCCCTTCGGGCCTCATCCTTCTTGAGGTAAAAACCTATCAGCAAATACGAACATAGTCCGACGCCTTCCCAACCAACGAACATCAGCAGGAAATTATCCGCCAGGATGAGCGTCAGCATCGAGAACATGAACAGGTTGAGGTAGGCAAAAAAGCGGTAAAAGCCTTTGTCGCCTTTCATATAGCCCGTAGCAAAGATATGGATCAGAAGCCCGACGAAGGTAATAAAACAAGCATAGATTCCGCTCAGACGATCCATTCCGAGTCCAAAATCCGCTCGAAAACTTCCAACCTGGATCCAAGTCCAAAGGTGATCGAGAATAGGCTGATGATCCTTTGTAAATAACGCACCTTCGTGTGGCGTGCCAATGCCAAACGCGATCATAAACGCAACGATCGTCGAGACGGCAATAGTTCCGCATGCAACCACACCGCTGAAAAATTCATTCTTCAACTTGCCGCCGATGAGCCAATTGATAACGGCACCAGCGAGCGGGGCAAAAATTATTAGACTTAAAAGATTGTTTTCAGTCATCGATATTTATCGAGGTTACCCTTCTCCGCGGCCTAAAAACGAGTTCCCCTCCACAGTTGGGACAAATCGAGTCCATATTGTTCGCACAATCTAAGCAAAATGTGCACTCATAACTACAAATGACAGCACAATCATTCATCCGAAGCGGGTCTGAACATTTTTCGCATGACTCTTTCATTCCGAGTGCCATAAACTTTCGTCAATTCCGTGGTTTCGTCGGAGTCGGTTTCTTTACCGGCGCAGTTACAAGTGTCGGAACTGTAAAATCGCCTGGAACCTGAATGTTGTTGGCCGTCACCAACTTGTCGATCAAGGCCTTTTCCTTTGCGGTCTCCAACTCGTTCCGGACAAAGTCTTTTGCCGGCGTTCCCGGTGCACTTGGGTCCTCGGGATCCTCAATATTCGTGGAAATCAGTATGTGTCGAACATCGTAGGTCGGCTCATCCGAAATCTTCTTTTTGCCGAGCTTTCGTTCCAATTTTATGATGTGGTAGCCGTAATCGGTTTCGACAAGCTCTGGGGCGAGTTGACCGACTGCGAGTGCCAATGCAGCCGCTTCGAACTGAGCCAACATTTTTCCTTTCGGAACATCCTTGTATAGTCCTCCGTTACGAACACCATTCGCACCGATATTTCCGGGGTCTTGAGAAAACTTATTAGCAAGAACGGCAAAATTCTCGCCGGCCTTTACCCTGGCCAATATTCCCTGGGCAAAGGCTCGTTTTCGAGATGGGTTGAGGTCGGGGTGAGCGGTAAAGTATGCCGCCACTTCGGCATCGGTGGCCTTGGTCTGATCGGCTGCCTTTTCAGAATATAGCCGTGACAGAAACTGTGCCTGTTGGAGCTTGACCTTAAGAGTGGCCTTCTCGATAAATTCTTTCGTCAGCGTGCCGTTCGTCAGCTTTAGCTCATATTCGGCCTGGTATATGCGGATCTTAGCGAATGCATCGCGGGCTTGCACCTTTTCTTTCCCCGAAATCTCTAGATCTTTCATGTCAGGGTTACTCGCCTTAAGTATGCTGATCTTGGCATTTATAAAGTCATTAAACTCCGCTTCGTGAGTTCTTTGTCCGGCAACTTCTTTGCTTGCCCAATAAGCAGTGACCGCAGCATCCGTGATGAAGCCAAAGGCCGGCATTGCGGCCTTGCCTTTATTGAACTCCTTGTCGTAATTTACAGCGACGATCTCGGCACGAATGCTGTCCAACTCTTGCCTGTTCGTCGGATCGGACGCCAATCCGTCCTTTACTGCCTGGCTCGCAAATGCGAGGAGCTGCTGAAGATTCTCAAGCTGCTGTCTCTTCATTTCCGGATCATCAGCGAATTTTTTCAAGATAGCAGGGTTGGTCTTGGCAATATCGGCGATGAGCAATTCGACCTCGTGACGAGAGATCGAATTGAAAGACTCAACCTTTGCCTGACTGCTAGCCGAGACGGCAGAGATAGCAAGTAGACAGATAAGGCTAAAAAGGATTGAGGTTCTATGTTTCATCTAGAAATTAGCCGCTATTAATTCTTCATCAAACTCGCGTCATCAACGTCCACCGATTCCTTGTTTCGGAAAAACGCGATGATAATGCCGAGGCCGACTGCTGCCTCAGCCGCCGCCACCGACATAACCATGAACACAAACAACTGGCCGGTGACGTCGCCGTAGTACCGCGAAAAAGCTACGAACGTCAGGTTGACGGCATTGAGCATCAGCTCGATGCACATAAACATTCCAATAGCGTTGCGTTTGAAAATAACGCCAACGGCTCCGATGGTAAACAATACTCCTGATAGCGCCAAATAGCTGGCTAAACTTGGTTCCATGTCTTTTTATCAGTTCAACAGGCCCTTTTCCAAGTGCTCATCCTCTAGCTCTTGTTTCACAACCAACTCAAGCTGCGGCTGGCCCAATCGCCTCACCAGTATCACCGAACCAATGATCGCCATCAGCAATAGAACTCCGACGATCTCTACCGGCAGCAGATACTGTGTATACATCGCTTGGCCGATATTCAACGTTTTACCGACAGTTTGAGCCTGGTCGGACGATACGTTAGGTGCCCGCATGACCGCGTAGAAAATAAAGAAAGTCTGGCCTAAAAGGAGCAGGCCCAACCCACCGCCAAGTACATACAGATATCGAAGCCGGTTGAATCCCGCATCTTCGTCCAGGTTAAGCAGCATTATAACGAAAACGACCAAAACCATGATCGCACCGGCGTATATCAGGATCTGAACCGCCGCAATGAACGGCGCCGCCAGCGTGATATAGATGCATGAAAGCGAAATAAAAACGCCGACAAGCGATATCGCGCTGTAGAGCGGATTGCGATGGTATACGGTCGACAAAGCGCAGGCGATCGCGAGTCCGGCGAAGATAAAAAATAATGCTGTTCCAACCATACGAACTATCTATTCAGAAAGAAAACCACCACGACAGTAAGGATCACATTCCCCAATGCCACCGGAAGCAAAAACTTCCACCCGAAATTCATCAATTGATCAAAGCGGAAACGCGGTAGGGTACCGCGGACCCAAATATAGAAAAACAAGAACGCACAGATCTTGCCGATAAAGGCGCCGTGGCTAACCAATGCATAAGGTATTGAGCCAGGTTCGAACAAATGGCTAAGCCCCGGAACATACCATCCACCGAGAAAAAGCACCGTGCACATTACCGAAACCGTGAACATATTCACGTATTCAGCCATAAAGAACAACGCGAACTTGAGTGCCGAGTATTCCGTATGAAATCCGGCAACAAGCTCCGTTTCAGCCTCGGGCAGGTCGAAAGGAAC
>JBBRSH010000145.1:0-10616 GCA_038245555.1 Pyrinomonadales bacterium
CGAGCTCTGGGACAGACAAAAAGATTTTGTGAAAACATTCTCAGGAGGCATGAAACGCAGGCTCGAGATCGCCCGCGGCTTTCTTCACACGCCAAAGATCTTGTTTCTTGACGAACCGACACTGGGGCTTGATCCGCAGAGCCGCAATCAGCTTTGGACCCACGTAAAAAATCTAAACGAGAACGAAGGCGTAACTGTTTTTCTTACAACGCATTACATGGACGAAGCTGAACGGGTAGCTGAACGTATTGCCGTCATCGACCATGGCAAGATCATTGCTCAAGGCTCGCCTGAGGAATTGAAAAAACAGACCGAGACGGATTCGCTGGAAACAGCGTTCCTTGCATTGACCGGTTCCTCGGTCCGTGACGAAAAGGCCGACTCCGCCGACCAGATGCGTACGATGGCTAAAATGTGGAAAAAATAAGATGAATGCGATCTATATACTCTGGCTTAGAGAGTTAAAACGGTACGTGCGTTCGCGGGCAATGATCGTGGCATCGCTGGGCCAGCCGCTCTTATACCTGCTTGTGTTGGGCTTTGGGCTTGGCCCTGTTTTTCAAAAAGCCGGCAATGGCAGCTATCTGCAGTTTGTCGCCCCGGGCGTGATCGGTATGTCGGTGCTTTTCACATCTGTTTTTTCGGGCATTGGCCTCCTATGGGATCGTCAGTTCGGCTTTCTAAAAGAAACGCTGGTTGCCCCGGTGCCGCGAGTTACCGTAATGATCGGCAAAACGCTCGGTGGGGCGACCGTTGCGACGATCCAGGGCCTACTCGTCCTGACGATCTGTTTGATCGCCGGTTTTCGTCCTGTTAACTGGCTCACGCTGCCGCTCGCCCTCGGTTTCATGATAATGACGGCGATCGTGTTTGCCGGGCTCGGGGTCGCGATCGGTTCTATGCTGCAGGACATCCAGGGCATGCAGTTGATCATGAATTTCGTGGTTTTGCCTATCTATTTTCTTTCCGGAGCCCTTTTCCCCCTAACCGATCTCCCCGTTGTTCTGAACTTTCTTACGCGTATCGATCCGCTCACTTACGGGGTCGACGGCCTCCGAAGTATTCTGATCGGCACAAGTCAATTTGCTCCCGAACTGAGTTTTGCCGTCCTCGCGGTAGCGGCCTTGATCTTTGTCGCATTCGGCAGTTATTCGTTTTCGAAAATTCAGATCTGATCTATACTTTCGTGCTAAGTTCAAATGGCAAACGCTCCGCGGCTCGCTCCTACATTGAGAAGGCTCGGCCAGATCATTTGGATCGGATCGGTCGCGGCGGGCCTGATCTCGTACATTTCAGCACCTCACCTTTTCACGGCCGAGAATATGGCGGCTTTTCTGCTTCGCTTTCACAATGAAATTTGGCTGATCTACATCGGTCTTTCGACAATACGCGGTTTGACGCTGCTGCCGAGCACGCCATTAATTATCGCCGGAACACTAATGTTTCCAGCTCAACCGTTCGCAGTTTTGGCGGTTTCGCTCGCAGGGATCTTTCTCTCGTCGAGCATGATCTATTTCTTTTCGGAATACCTGGGCTTTAACGAGTATTTTGAGGGCCATAAGCCAGATTTGATCCACAAGATCAAAGCACAGCTCGAACACCCGCTCGGTTTTGTTTTCGTCGCACTCTGGGCGTTCTTTCCGCTGGTTCCGACCGATCTTGTTTGTTATGTTGCCGGAACGACCAGGATGAACTTTTTCAAGTTCATTTCAGCGGTCATCGTGGGCGAGACGATCCTTTGCGTCTTTTACATCTTCTTTGGCGGCGCTATCATTAATTGGTTCAAATAATAGAAGGGCTTCACTTTGCGTAAAACCATATTGTCAGAATATGCGTCAGATTTATCGGAGGAATAATATCTTGAAAAACTGTGACGAAATTGTAAATTGCACCGGCCGCCGCGAGTTTCTTGTAAAGTCTCTCTTGGTCGCGGGCGGCCTTGTATTAACCCTTAAAGCCACCGCTTCGGCGGGCAGCACTGTCGTTGACGATCTGGTCGTTCCGATCGGAAGCGATAGTCCGCTAAGCAAGGTGGGCGGCTTTCAGGTCGTCGAATCCGCGGGCGGCAAGATCGCGATACTTCGAACCGGCGAGTCGTCCTTCGTTGCGTATTCAGCGAAATGCACTCATAAGGGCGGTATCATCGAATACGATGCCGCAAAAAAAGAGTTTGTCTGCCCCAAACACGGCTCGACATTCGACACGGCAACCGGAAATGCCGCTCATGGCCCCGCCGACAACCCGCTGCCTTCATTTAAGACAAAAGCGGGAAAGGATTCGGTTTCGGTCACGATAGGCTCCTGATCCAACAACATTTACAATTACCCCGACTGCGTCCCAGAGACGCAGTCGCTATTGCGCGCCCGCCGGAAATGGTTATATAATCCGGCAGAATACCTTGCAGATGTGAGAAATTTCCCGGACCTTTGTGTAATTCAAGTTGGATGCATACCGTGGATTCACATTTTGCAGCCCCGACGAGATGACGCGGAACCATGCAGCTGGCTTAGAGCGTCGTATAGGATCTCCTGGCGATGATCGATTCGCTGTCGCTCAGTTCGACTTCTGGTAGTAGTTCTTTATGGAACATCTAAAGTTCGCATTGGTCATAGGAATTCTTGCCATCTCCGCTTTTTCTGTGGCATTACAGGGCACGGCCGACGCTCCGAAAAGAATTGTCGCTCTCGCACCGACACCGGAACCGTCCGAGATCCAATTTAGATCCTATCGCGGTGTATCGATCGGCATGTCTGCCGAACAGGCTCGCCAAAAACTTGGAACTCCAAAAGAGCGTTCAAACTCGGGCGATTACTATGTGTTATCGCCCGGGGAGTCCGTTCAGTTAATTTTTGAAAAGGACCTGTCCATCAAGTCCCTAACCGTGAATTACACAGGCGATCTAAAAAGCGCTCCATCACCGAAGGACGTCTTCGGCGTAGATGTAAAAAAAGAAGCGGACGGATCGATCACGAAGATGATGAGCTTCCCCAAGGATGGTTACTGGGCATCGTTTGTTCGCACTGGCGGCAAGGAAACGATGATCGTTGTGACGCTGCAGAAACTTGCTGTGCAGTAAGCGATTAGCCTTAGGTGGATCTGCAATTTATTGCCTATTCGGTGATTTACATCACATCAAACGATCTTGGTCTTGGCGAGAATGTGCGTATGGGCCCAACGGGGGACTAAAGGACCGTCGATTTCCGTTAGTGGAATCATTGTTTGGTTTGTTTATACGTTAGTTGATCTTGAGCAGTTGTAATTTGACTCCCAATCTACAGGAGGCAACATGAATGTCAGGATATTTTTGGCCGCAGTTTTTACGCTACTACTCTCTTTGGCCTGTTTAGATTCACGTTTCCAGGCGAGAGTGATAGCAATCAAGGCCAGTTCGCCTTTGACCGCAGCCACGCCGGATGCCCCACCTTCGAGTAACGCGTTCGGAGCATATCGCGGTATCACGATCGGTACCACTATAGCCAATACGCGAGATAAGCTTGGTGAGCCAAAAGAAAAGTCTGATCAGGGCGACTATTTCATTATTGGCAGTGGGGAATCAACTCAGATCGTTTACGATGCGGGCAAGGTAAAGGTCATTTCTACGAGTTATTTTGGTGACAAAATTAAGGCACCTTCGGCAAAAGAAGTCTTGGGAACAGATGCCGAACCAAATGCTGAAGGTGCCATCAACAAACTGGTCAAGTTTCCCAAGTCGGGATTTTGGATCTCGTATGTTCGCACCGCCGGGAGCGATCCAATGGTGATGGTCACGATCCAGCAAATGGCCAAGGACGGAATGTAGTTTTGCGGCAAATTCCGATCGATATGTATCGTTTACGGCTTCGAGCCGCAAACGCGGGTCTCGTTTTGCGCCGCAAACGGATGTCCTATATATTTAACTCTTAATTATGGTAACAATTGGAATCCCGAAAGAGATCCATCCGGGTGAAAAACGGGTCGCGGCAACACCGCAGACAATATTAAAGCTCAAGAAGCTGGGATTCGACGTTCACGTCGAATCCCACGCGGGTCACGGCATCAACTGCATCGACAGCGAGTTCCGCGAGGCCGGTGCGACTGTAATTGATGACACCAGAGAGCTTTGGGCGACATCGGATGTCATTTTAAAGGTGCGCCCGCCAGAGGAAAATAAAGAGCTTCACGTCCACGAAGCCGAGTTGCTGAAAGAAGGCGGCTGGTTGGTTGGCTTTGTCTGGCCGGCACAAAATAAAGAGCTGCTCGACCGTTTGGCAAAGCGAAAGGCGACTGTTTTCGGCATGGATTGTGTGCCTCGCATCACGCGAGCGCAGAAGATGGACACGCTCTCAGCGATGGCCAATATCGCCGGCTACAGAGCAATCATCGAGGCCGCGAATAACTTTCCCAGGTTCTTCACCGGCCAGATCACAGCCGCGGGCAAGATCGACCCCGCGAAGGTCCTTATTATCGGTGCCGGTGTTGCGGGACTATCTGCCATCGGCGCGGCTAAGGGATTGGGAGCGATTGTGCGGGCATTCGACCCGCGTTCGGCGACAAAGGACCAGGTCGCGTCGATGGGTGCTGAATTCCTCGAACTCGACGTCAAGGAAGAGGGCGAAGGCAAAGGCGGTTACGCCAAACAAATGTCCGACGACTTCCTAAAAGCCGAAATGGCCCTCTTCGCCGCACAGGCGATGCAGGTCGACATCATCGTCACAACCGCTCTTATTCCCGGCAAGCCTGCCCCAAAATTGATTACTAAGGGAATGGTCGAATCGATGAAACCTGGATCGGTGATAGTCGATCTGGCGGCCGAACAAGGCGGCAATTGTGCCCTTACTGAGCCCGGAACGATCGTCCATCACAAAGGCGTGACCATTGTCGGCTACACGGACCTGCCATCGCGAATGGCCAGCATGTCGAGCCAACTATACGGATCGACCATCGTCGCCCTGCTCGCAGATCTTGTTGGCCCGAG
This sequence comes from Pyrinomonadales bacterium, assembly GCA_038245555.1. Classification (GTDB taxonomy): domain Bacteria; phylum Acidobacteriota; class Blastocatellia; order Pyrinomonadales; family Pyrinomonadaceae; genus OLB17. The sequence goes on from JBBRSH010000145.1 coordinate 4,955, forward strand.
TGCCAGTAGCCCGACTGTCAGCAGCCCGAGTGTCAGTAGCCCGCACGTAAGTAAGGGCTCCGATACAGAGGATACAAGCACTGAGGAATCAAAAGGCCCAGTACTAAAGGTCGACCTCGAAGACGAGGTCGTTCGCGGTGCGATCGTGCTTCACGACGGCAAAATCATGTGGCCGCCACCGGCTCCGCCGACGCCTGCGGCTCCGCCTGAACCCGGAGTGCCAACTAAGAGCACGGCAGCCGTTGCGGCGGTCAAAAAGGCCTCGGCCGGTCATGGCCACGACGAAGGCAACGGGGCAAGCCCGATCCTTCTCGCGGTTGTCGGCCTCGTCATGCTCGGGATCGGATATGTCGCCCCTTCGTCGGTGCTGTCGCATTTCACGGTATTTATGCTCGCGTGCTTCGTCGGCTATCAGGTCGTCTGGAACGTCAAGCCGGCCCTGCACACGCCCCTGATGAGCGTCACCAACGCCATCAGCGGCATCATCCTGGTCGGCGGCATGCTCCAACTGATCTCGTCAACCTTAAATCTAACCGTCATCCTCGGTGCCATCGCCGTCCTGATCGCCTCGATAAACATCGCCGGCGGATTTCTCGTGACGAATCGGATGCTCGGGATGTTTAGGAAGTAATAGAGCATGGTCTTTTACGTTCGGGATCGCCGCGGTTACGACGAGATTTTAAGAATTTTTGGAACCGCCCCCCATCTGGGTTGAGCAAGACGTCCTAACGGTCGAAGAACTTGCCGCCCTGAGGTCGCATGGCGTCAGCGTAACAAACTTTACCGTCGAAGCGGAAGAGATGCCGGATATCGCGAGCGTAAAAATGCATCATCCTGATGATGTAATATGGGTCCAATTTCAGTAAATATTGCAGGTGGATTTTAAGTGACGAATCGGATGTTTGCGATGTTTAGGAAATAGGTGGCAAAGGCTTGTGAACGAAGAACTGAATAAAGTTTGGCATAAGGTCTGCGAGAAGCAGGCGGAGCAAGGTTACGAAGCACTTTTGGAGTGGGAAGGCATTTGGTTAGATGTAGGCTCTTTTCTGTTGTCGCTTAACAACGGCGGACTGGTCAGCTATTTTTATAACTCATACGCTGATCACTGTAATGAGTGTCTGGATGCTCTAGCGAAGCTTGATGCTATGGACGTTCGGTCACAATTATTAGACTTTTGCGAGTTATTTCCCGGAGGTGTTCCAGCCAACCTCGAACATCGGAACGCCGTGATTAATGGTTGGAATGATGAAATTGAAGGAAAAAGGTCCGACGAAATCGACGACGCGATACTTCCACTCCTTCCAGACTTGGAAAGACGGCTCGATGAGTTTGTTATAAAGCAAATGCGGTAAATGATCTCAACTGACGAAAGGTCAAATATTTAATGCAACAGTCACTAATCACTATCGCCTACATCGCCGCGAGTGCGTTGTTTATTTTGAGCCTCGGCGGATTGTCGCGGCAGGAAACCGCTCGGCGCGGTAATCTTTACGGCATTATCGGAATGCTTATCGCTCTCGTTGCGACGGGAGCGGCGATGGCGACGGGCGGGCTGCCTGTTTTGGTCGCGGCGCTGGTTCCTGGGCTGATAATTGGCGGCATTTTAGCGTCGCGCGTTCAAATGACATCGATGCCGGAGCTTGTCGCGATACTGCACAGCTTTGTCGGCCTTGCGGCGGTGCTGGTGGGTTTTGCGACCTATCTCGGGCCCGAGGCCAAGATGGATGCCGCTGAGCATTCATTGCACACGGTCGAAGTATTTATCGGGGTTTGTATCGGATCGATCACATTTACCGGCTCGGTCATCGCGTTTCTTAAGCTGCGTGGTTCGATCAGCGGCAAGCCGTTGCTTCTACCGGCCCGGCACATGATAAATCTGGTGATGCTGCTTCTAACGATCGGCCTCGGCATCGCATTCTTCATGTCTCCGGACGCAGCTTCGGGTAAAATTCCACTGCTTATTGCGACCGGCATTACTGGAATTTTAGGGATCCATTTCATCATGGCGATCGGCGGTGCCGATATGCCGGTTGTGGTTTCGATGCTGAACAGCTATTCGGGCTGGGCGGCTGCCGCGGCAGGCTTTATGCTCGGCAACGACCTTCTCATCATTACCGGTGCCCTCGTCGGATCAAGCGGTGCGATCCTTAGCCAGATAATGTGCAAAGGCATGAACCGCTCGTTCGTCAGCGTGATGCTCGGTGGATTTGGCACGGAGAGCGGGACACCGTCTTCATCGGCGTCGGTCCCAGCGGGCGAAGTTCACCCGATCGAGGCTCCCGGAGCTTCGGAACTTCTCCTGAATGCGAAAAAGATCATTATCGTTCCAGGCTACGGCCTCGCTGTCGCACAGGCTCAGCATTCTCTTGCCGAAGTCTGCAAGATCCTCAAAGAAAAAGGCGTTGAGATCAAATTTGCCATTCACCCTGTCGCCGGCCGATTGCCCGGCCACATGAACGTCCTGCTTGCCGAGGCCAATATTCCCTACGATATCGTCTTCGAGATGGACGAGGTCAACGACGACTTCCCTTCAACGGATGTTGCTTGGGTGATCGGAGCAAACGACATCGTAAACCCGTCCGCCATGGACGATCCCGGCTCGCCCATCGCCGGCATGCCCGTCCTCCACGTCTGGGAAGCCCGCGACGTCATCGTCATGAAACGCGGCATGGCCAGCGGCTACGCCGGCGTCGACAATCCGCTGTTTTACAAAGACAATACGCTGATGCTCTTTGGCGATGCGAAGAAGGTTGTGGATGAGATTTTGGCAGCGATGCGAGCTTAATGCAGAAGCCCGCGCGTAAGCAAGGGCTTAACACTCAACATGGAGCAACCCGATGCTCGACGACTACGGTTTCGAAATTTACGAAGAAAACTCCTTTCCTATAGCCTACCTGCTAACTTTTCGGACATTCGGCACATGGTGGCATGGCGATGATCGAGGTTCGGTCAGGCGTAATGGAAATAATCGGTTTGGTGGGCCTAAGATCACGCCCAACATTCCCCTAAGGGAAGCGATGAAGGTTGGCCAACGCGGAGATTCCGTAACTCTGAATGCAGACCAAAGAGCATGTATTGAAGTCGCGATCAACCAAGTCTGTAAATTCAGGGAATACAGTCTTCGGGCTCTAAACGTCCGTACAAATCATGCCCACGCAGTCGTTTCTGCCTGCCTAAACCCGGAGAAGATCGTCAATGATTTCAAGGTGTATGCGACACGACGTTTGCGGTCAAAGAGGTTATTTTTACCAACAGAGAAAGTTTGGTCGCGGGGCGCTAGCACTCGCTATTTATGGAAGCCTCGCCACGTCGAAGGAGCGGTCGATTATGTTTAGTACTGCCAAGAAGACATTCCTTTTGAATTTCGAGATTAGTCAATAATGCAAAAGTTAGTGCGTTGGTAGGGCTTAACATTAATGTTGTGCGTTAAGCCCTTGCTAACGCGCGGGCTTCTGCAACTCAATCAATGCCAGTCTCTCAACCACATTTCCCTTCTCCAGGTGTTCCTCAATGATCTCCGGCACATCTTCGACAGTGACCTGGGCGTACATCGTGCCATCGGGATATACCATTACTGCCGTTCCGATGGAGCAGAAGCCGATCGAGCCGCAGTCTGTGAGGACGATCTCGCCCATCGGGTTTCGGCCTTTTGATTCCTTCCCTTGACGCAGATGTTTTTCTTCAAGAATTCGGGCAAACTCGGCTTTGACCTCGGCGCTGCCTAGCGCTGCGCAGGATTTACCGTTGCAGACAAAAACCTGTCGTTTGATCGGAGCCAGGAGCATTGGAGCGAGCTTTTCGAGTTCGGCTCGGTCCGTTATGAATTTAGGTTTCGCCATCGCTATTTATTTTGGCACGCAAGACGGCAAAATGGCATCTGAGCTAACGTCAATTATGTTAGAATCTCGATTGCGTAACACACGCTAGCGATGGCATTAGGCATTATCATTCACATCACGGTCGGCCTCGAAAAACGGACCGAATTCTTCTCGCAAGATAATATTCGGATCGGATCCGACGAAACTTGTGATCTGCAGATCCACGCCACAGATGTCGCCGGTTCAACGATCTGGCTTGAACTGGAGAACACCGAGGGCGTTTTTCGAATTATTGACTTTGACGCAACCATCGGCCTCAAGGCAAATGATAAGGGCATCCGGCGTTACATAGCGGTCAACGACGGCGATGTTATTACGATCGACAATTCCGAGATCGAATTCTCGTTTTTCTCCCTTGAGTCAAAATCCTCGCTGATCACGACCAATCGCGACCAGCCACACATTTCACGATTTATTGAGGATGCAGCACTTGAGTCGGCGACCTCGGCGAAACGGGACGACGCCAAGGCGTTCCTTCGCGAATTTACCCGCGAATTGATGCGCGAGGTCTCGATCACCACCAAATTGATCGCCCTGGTCCTGGTCGCGAGCTTTATTACCGGCGTATTGTATCTCGGTTTTGCCGTGAGCCGCGAGCTTCGTGAAAGCCGCGAACAATCAGTAAAACAAAGCGAGATCATTGCTAAACTCGAAGAAAAACTTGGGCAGACCAACGAACAGATCGGACAGGTGGAGAAAACCAACAAGGCGTTGATCCAGACCGTCTCACTTGCCCCAAACCTTCGCGTGGAATATGGCGGTGCGGTCTGCCTGATCGTGGGCCTCTACGACCTCGTCGACAAAAAGAGCGGTAAGGTATTGCGTTACGCTGACCCGCAAGCTCTTCGGCCCAACCCATATGAGCCGTCGCAGAGTGAAGATCCTGCTTTTCGGCCGGTAGTGCCACAGGTCGGGCTCACGACCGAAGGCAACGGATCGCCCGTCGAATACGATTTTATCGGGACAGGTTTTCATGTTGGCAGCGGCTATATTGTTACGAATCGGCACGTTTTGCAGCCGTGGCGCGAAGATGACAACGTCAAGCAAATGATGGCATCAGCAAACGGACGCCCACGCGTAAAGCGACTGGTGTTGTATTTTCCGAATTATGCCCAGCCGTTCCCTCTCAAATTGCGACAAACCGGTGTCCGTGAGGACATCGCAGTTGGAACGATCGACGCCTCGACCATGCCTCCGCAGGTTCCTTCGATACCGCTCGACGTCGATACCGACTCGGCGGCCATCGGCAAAACCGTTGTCACGATGGGATACCCGAGCGGACCAGACAGGCTGCTGGCAATGGTCGATGACGACGAGGCCAAATCAATAAACTCACGTTTCGGAAATTCGCGGGAAAACCTGATTAATTTTCTCGCACAGTCACAAAAGATTGTTCCATTAACAACGCAGGGAGCGATCACGGACCTTGATGCACGCCGGATCGTGCATGACGCCAAAACTGCCGAGGGCGGATCCGGTGCACCGTTGTTTGGCCAGTCGGGTAAAGTGATCGGGGTGAATTTTGGGGTTTTTACGGAAAATACAGCAGCCAATATGGCCGTGCCCGTTCGTTACGCGTTAGAGATACTTAAACAAAGCGGGTGGAAATCACCTGAAGAGCTGAAACAGGAAAACGATCAAAAACAGCAGGTTGCGAACAACAAAGACGAGGAAAAGTCCTCTAAAGCTAATTGATCTAGCTCAGTAATTATCCTACCGGTTGGTTCCGGGCGTTTATTGTGGTCTGCTCGGACATCAGCATTGTCTCGCCGCAATTCTCGTCC
>JBBRSH010000146.1:0-10493 GCA_038245555.1 Pyrinomonadales bacterium
ATTCTTGCGGAGGGCGAAACCTTACACCTCGTTACCGATCAAAACAAGAGGGTCAAGATGTTGCCTTCAGTCTATAAAGAGCGTCTGCTCCGCCGCGTCGACGAATCAATTCCCGCAGATCAGGCACCGAGCTTGAGCGACCTCTTCGTTCGTTTGCGTCGGCAAATATACCTCCTTCATTCTGCGCCTTGAATCTCCGTCCGGTGACGCCTAAACTAGGACAATGCCAGGGTTCGGACGGTCCGAATTATTTTTCATTTCCGCAATGATGTTTCTGATAATCATTGTCTGCGGATTCGCTGTCTACGCATTTTTCAAGACCTACCGAAAAGAGATGCTTGAAAAAGAAAACCGGCTTGCCCGAAAGAAGGCCGAATCCGATAAGGTTATCGACTAGCCTTTTTTAGATCATGAGTCCTATCTTTAGTGGGCCGAACTATCATTCATCAATCAATACGAAGCATTCACAGACCCGGCATTGCCTCCAACATGGATCTATTTAAGTCACTGAATCCGCAACAGGCCGAAGCCGTGCGAACAACCAACGGGCCGCTGCTTATTCTCGCAGGGGCGGGCTCGGGAAAAACGCGCGTTATCACCGTCCGGATCGCATATTTAATTGTCAATGAGCAAATTCCACCGCACAACATACTTGCGGTCACTTTCACGAACAAGGCCGCCGGCGAGATGCGTTCGCGAGTCGCCGACCTTCTGACCGGAGAAAAGCTGCAGTCGGCACCGCTTATCTCGACATTTCATAGCCTTTGCGTCAGGGTCCTGCGTCAAGACATCGACAAACTTGACGAAGGCTATAAAAAATCATTTACGATCTACGACACCGACGATTCGCAAAAGGTCGTAAAGTCCTGCATCAAGGAACTCGGCCTGGACGAAAAACAGCTCGCTCCGCGCATGGTTCGCAACGCCATAAGTTCCGCAAAAAACCGTGGTGAAGATGCCGAAATGTTCACCTCGCGTGTTGAACAGGGTGATGAGAAAAAGGCCGCGATCGCAAAGGTATTTAGAATGTATGACAAGCAGCTAAATGTTGCGAATGCACTCGATTTTGACGATCTGCTTATAAAAACTGTAAAGTTGCTGCGAAAATCGCTTGAGACCCGCGAAAAATATAACGATCGGTTCAAATACATACTCGTTGACGAATATCAGGATACGAACGCCCTTCAATTCGCTCTCATCAGCTTTCTAACCGAAAAGCAGCAAAATATCTGCGTCGTCGGCGACGATGCCCAGAGCATTTACGGTTTTCGACAGGCGGACATCCGCAACATCCTGGAGTTTGAAGAACATTTTCCGTCGGCAAAGGTCATCCTCCTTGAACAAAATTACCGATCGACTCAGACCATCCTCGATGCGGCCCACGCGATCATCGAAAACAACGTAAATCAAAAGAAAAAGAAGCTTTGGACCGCTAACCCGGGCGGCGACCGGATATCTTATTTTCAGGCCTCCAACGCCGACGGCGAAGCTCGCTTCGTTGCGGCGAAAATAGAAGAACTTCGACGGTATGACACCCGAACGCGAGTTGCCGTACTGTATCGCACAAATGCCCAGTCAAGGCTTTTCGAAGAGGCGTTACGGCGGATGCGGATCGAATACAACATCGTAGGCGGCTTTTCATTCTACGAACGGGCCGAGGTCAAAGATATCGTCGCCTATCTGAAACTCGCCTTGAACCCGTTTGACGATATCGCTCTTCTGCGAGTTATCAACACGCCGACGCGGGGCATCGGCAAAACCAGTCTTGACGAGCTTCAGAGACAAGCGAAGACGGCCGGATCCTCGCTCTGGATGACTATCTCCTCAATGACCTCAGCGGATGTTCCCTCGGCCACCAATCTAACGCCTCGGGCACAGCAGGCTTTGGCCGCCTTTAAGAAAACGATCGATGGCCTGATAAAGACCGCCGCCGGCCCTAAGGAATCCGATCGTCCCGTGTCTGACGCCGTGATCTCAGCTATTGAAGATACAGGCTACGCCAACGCCTTACGCATCGAGAACACTGACGAATCGGCCGCCCGGCTTGAGAACCTCGAGGAACTCGTTAATGCCGCCGTCGACTACGACCGGCAGGAGGAGAATGGCCTTCGCGACTTTATCGACCACGCGGCCCTTACCTCTGACACCGACAAGTACGATCAGAACTCAATGGTGACGCTCATGACCGTTCATTCAGCCAAAGGGCTCGAGTTTCCCGTCGTTTTCCTGGTCGGCCTCGAGGACGGCATCTTCCCGCATTCGCGATCGATCAATGATCCGAAGGAACTTGAGGAAGAACGCCGCCTCGCATACGTTGCCATCACGCGAGCGGAAAAAACCCTTTTTGTCACACACTCGATGCGGCGGCGAGTGTATGGCGAGGAGATCGCCTCCGAGCCTTCCCAGTTCCTGAATGAGCTGCCAGCCGAAATGATCGACGATCTTTCGCATGGTGCCTCGTGGTTTTCGTTTACCCGTAGCACGTCCGCGATGGCGGCAAAGGCGACCCTCAGTACGCTGCGCGGCGAGTCGGCACCCCCAAAGCCGCGGAACGTTTACGCTGGCAAAACATACAACTCGGCAGACGCGATCGCCGAGTTTTTCAAAAAGAAAGACATTTCGTCGACGAAGTTCGAGGAGGCCAAAGAAAGCGATCATGGAACCGCCCCGCAGCCTTCCGCCTTTGAGAAATTAAAAGCAACGTCGACGATCGGAAAAACCGGCTCGCCGCCGCCATCCAACTCCGGCCAACTGAATCCGGGCACATATGTTATGCACTCCAAATACGGCCGTGGCCTTGTCCTTCGACGCGAAGGGGCGGGTGACAATACGAAACTAACGGTAAGTTTCCCTGGATTTGGTCAGAAAAAACTGATCGAAAAATACGCAAATCTGCAAAAAGTCTGAACGTAACTCGTCATAACGGCGTAAGAGAACAAAAAGGGGAAGTCTCGCTATGAAAAACAAATTTACGATCACGCTGGTCCTTATCATTTTGGTAGGATCAGTACTCGGTTGCGGTTCGTTGAATCCGCTCTCGCCGAAGGGAAAAGCTCCGTCGCCAACGCCGCGAGACAAGACGCTTACGGACAAGGGCGTCGATGTCGTCGTAGGAGAAGAGAAGATCGGTATTCCCGAATGTGACGACGCGATGGACATGATGACCGCGGAGGCCAACAATCCGGACGACGGGTACATCGTTAAAGCCGGAAAGCAGTTCTTTTTCAACAAGATAAAGGCAAGCATCAAAAAGGCCATTGAAGACAACAAAGACAAAAACGGCGACAATACCGAAGTCGCGAAACAGTGTAAAGATTTCAAAGATCAACTCGTAAAATTCAAAGCGGACGAAGATAAGAAGAAAGACAAATAACTATTTGTCGGATTCTTCCTCGGTCAACTTCTTCGTCCAAGGGCTGTTCGGATACCGCTTATTCATTAGATCGGAGACCTGCTTTTGCAGGTCTTCGTTATTTCCGCAACCGTATTTCGTCCAGCCGTTTGCCTGGTGAACTGTGAACAACGCTTCCTGAACGCGTGGATCGGCCGGCGATCGGGCAGCCCAGGCAAGCACTCGGGTTGCGAGTATCTGCGGTGCGTCTCCCAGGTCGATCAGTTTCGTTCGCTCTGTCGCCGCTGTCGCTTTTTGGGCTGCGGTTAGGAATGGCGGCGGTTTTAACGGCTTGTGATCGGGGTCGTCGTTGGCGCTTTCATCGCCGTCCTCCATGTACGACGAACACCACCAATCGTTCGAGTCCCATTGGCTGAATTCGTTGTCCGTCTTGCCCATTCCGGCTTCAAGATACGGGCTAAACATTGGATTTTTTACTATGAAAAATAGCGCGGCGTTTTTCATTGACGCGGGCGTTTTTGCGTTTAGGACAGCTGTCAGCGGCTCCTCCAGATCAGGCTCGTATTTAATGATCTCCCGCGAAATATTGATCAGAGTAGGGTAATCCTCAAGCAAATAGGCACGGGTCCATACGGCGATCGCAAATTTTGACCTGAGATAATCCGGCAATGCCGGCGACTTCTCGATCTGGATCAGCACCGACTGCGGAAAGGTCTTATTCATCAAGTCGACCGTATCGCTGTCGAGCATCATCCGGTTCATCCATACCTTTTCGTCTCTGAAACGGTCCTCGACCTCGCGGTCAAAAGCCTCTCGTCCATCCTTGTTATATTCAGGGTCGTAGTATTTCTTTTGTTCGGCGATCAACTCATCGATCGACCCAACGGAGCCGCCAAAATCAAATGCATACGGCCTTCGCAGGGAATATGTCAGAAATTCTTCGAGTGTTATCGACGTCTGGAGTCGGAGGCTGCGAAATTGATTCTGAACGGAGATCGGCACATCGCTGCCAGCATCTATCATGGCGTCAATTATCCTGCGAGCCTCTGCGGTTTTCCCAAGTTCCAGATACACGCGAGCCGTGTGAAAAACGATCGTCATAAAGCCCGGCGACGACCGATTCGCCCGCTCGGCAGCGTCGAAAAGGCGCTTGAGATCGGTCGAGGATTTGTTCGCCTGTGAAAGGGCAGTCATCAGCCAAAGCTCGGAGCCGGTTTCGCGGAACTTCTTTAATGAAAAGAGATACGCTTCGTCACCTTTCATCTGATAGGCAAACAGCCAGCTCGAAAGGTCGTCGCCGCTCAGGAATTCAGGCATTATGGATTGGTCCAGCCGCCGCTCGCCATAATAGCCGCCCTCGTAATCGGGCTGGCGGTTTTTGTTAAACCGTTCGGCCCAGCCAGACTGCCGCATTTGTCGAACCAACTTTTTCTGGTCCTCGGTGAGCGGAGAACCAACCGTTTTTTCGGCCTCGGCGAGAGCTTCCTCGTCGGTGGCGTCCGGCTTTACGTGTATAGTCCACGTTTTTGAGTAGTCGGAATTGGAGAGATTTATTTGAATCTCATCAACGTCCTTGGTTGAATTATTGGCGACGGGCGGGGCAGAATTTGTCGGAGCCGTGTTGGTGTTTTTAGAATTGGCAGCCTCTTTGCGACGTTCTTCTTCTTCTTTACGCTTGTCCTCCGCCGTCAGGATCTCCGACTCGAACTTGTCGAGCAGCCATGTGTAGTCGATAAGGTCCTGCTTGAAATTGTCATCTCCACTCTGGCCGGCGAGCTTTCTTCCAAGTTCGACGACGCGTTCTTTTGGACGCAGACGGTACTTGATGAGGCCTTCGAGGCGTTCGGACGAAGCCGCGAACTTGCCGCTGCCCGAGAGGAAACGCTGGAGTCGGGTCTCGGCCTCTCCATAAAGCGGGGCCGACTTTTCGGCCGATTTGGAAAGGCTTGCCTGGCGGATGAGCGTTCGGGCAACCAGATAATCGGCCGTTTCGCTCCAGGGCGATGCAGCATCCTGAGCGATCTCGGCAAACCGGTCTTTCGCATCCTTGTAGTTTAGCGAATAAAAAGCCGCAGCAGCTTTTTGGTAGGCACGATCTTTTTGCAGCCACTCGGGGGCACCCGCCGGAGCGTCATCGGGAGTTTGTTTGCCGCTCGAGCAATTGGCAAAAACCTGATCCTGGCCCTTGACCCAGTCAACAACATTGGGGTCGGTCGCGCTGTGCCCAGATATCCGGTCGGACAATGTTGCGATCGCGGTTTCGAAAGCATTCTTAGTACAGTTTGGGAAAAAATCATAACCTCCGTAATCCCGTTCGGCGTATATCTCTGGAGGGTTTTCTTCCTTAGTCATTACGTCCTTTCGCTTTGCGATCCAGGCAGTTACCACTTCTGAGATCTCATCCGTCTGGGTGTAATCACGATCGATCTCCGATTTCCATTCCTCGATCAAAGCCTTTTGCTCGTCCGGGCTAAAGCTGCCGCCATTTACATATCGATAGGCCGCAATCAGCAGCGAGCGCCGGAACTTAGGATTGACGATGCCCAGAATTCCCGAAGCGTAATTAGAATACGGATTCTCGGGTGCGTTACTGTTCTCGAAAACGGGTGACACATAACCTGGCCCACAGGGCAGGGTATTTGCCACGAACGAGAAGACGAGGAGCAGTGAAACTATTAAATTAGAGATCGTTTTCATGGGTAAGAGGGACGGCTTAAGCTCTATAAAATATACTCCAATTATTGAACGACATAAAGCACTTTCGAGAACGCCGTGTGTTTGCGAAATTGGGACAACTAAACCAAGAATAATCAGGACTTGCGTCGAAAAATCGTCCCACTTAAGAAATTGCTCCGGCACTTATGTGGGACGGTCGGTGTCAGGGTGGAATTCGACCCATATATCTATGTGCTGTGGAGTTTCCCACCCCAAGTGTTTTGGCTATCGCAGCAAAACTCAGGCCTTCGGCAGATAATTCCTTGACTCTTCGTGCGAGATAATGATCCTTCCTCGACCGCCCTTTTATCCTTGCAGACGGCTGGAAGCGAAACTGGAAGTGGTCTTCCTCGCGGACGAAGCTGTCGAACTCGAATCCGAGAAAGTTTTCGTGTCCGGTTTCGGCTCCTTCTGTTTGGAGATGCGAAGCGAAGTCGAACTTGTGGAGGCGAAATAGAGCGACATTGTTTTCACCGTGTTCGATGCGTCCGGAACGATACTTAACCTGCTTGAGATAGCGGAGGTCCGTCGATTGGCGACTGCGGCCGAGGGCGATGACCGAATCGGCAACCTTGGAAAGGTCGATCGATCCCTGCATATCGCTTTCGGTGAGGTGTCCGAATCTCGGCTGTTTGGGTGTGTGGGCGATTGTCAGGATCGATATGAATTGATTGAATTTCAGGTACCTTAGACGTTCCATCAGGCGAAAAGCGACTGCCGCGTGAGCCGTGGACCCGCGAGTCAGATGGCTGATGTTGTCAATAATCAACACCGTCGCCTCGTGTGCGTAAACCTGCCGCCCGATGTCTTCGAAAAGCATATCCGTATAGTCTTCGTAGCCCTCGATCATCTTGCCGTTCCAATGATTTTCAGCCCGCAGCAGTTCGGGCGAGAGCTGGTACTTGTTTTCGAGAGTGATGCCGTCCTCGCCAACGATCGAGTACCTTTGAGCGAACTGCGTCAGGTCCATCTCAAAGTCGATATACAGCACGCGCTGCGGAGGAACCTTCGGCCCTGTTCGCGGCGAAAAAGGGGCAAACGGTACGCCGCGAGCCAAGCTTTCCGCGATCTGCGTCGCCAGCACGCTCTTGCCGACACCGGGCGGGGAAAACAGTATCGCCATCTCCTCCATCAACCAAAACGGCCCAAAAAGCTGCGGCATCGGCCCGCCCTGCGCTCCTGTCTCAACAAAATACTGTGCCCGCTGAACAAACAGCATCTCAGGAGCTTCCGCCCATCCTCGCGGGTCCTTTTTCCGCGACTCGGCCTCCATCTTCGCGATATTTTCCTTGACCGGGTCCCAATCAGCGCCCGTCGCATAGTCCTGATCCCCGCTCGCGAACATCGCTCCTTCTGTTTTTCGCAGATCTTCTTCTTGCTCGTGTCCCATCACATTATGATAAATCGCAATGTGTCGTTGCGTCAAGAGGAAAACGTTGCAGAGATAGGATGATTGGCGCGGCTTTCCGAACATGGTGGCAGAGCAGAAAGCGACAGACTGAATTTAGCCAACCGGGTCCTGCATTTCGGTGAGGTTCTGTGGAGTCAGGTTCAGGACGTTGTCGCCGACCTGGATCGTAACCTGTGAATTCCACACGGCGAACCCCTTGCCAGCCTTTGTCATGCCGAAAAGGTAATAGCTGTTCGGATCAATACCGGTAAGTTGTGCCTTTCCGGAGCCATCGGTTCGGCCGGTGTATTTGATATGTGGCTGAATTGCGCGGAGGGCGTTGCGATTAAAATCTCCATAACGGTCCGGAAATAACAGCGAAAGGCCCATGCTGTTTGCAAGGGTTTGTCCCTCGATCGGCTCAAGACGGGCCGCGCTCAAAACTGTTTCGAGGTCCTGATCGAGAAGGTAGAATTTTTCATTTCGCACTGCCTGCGGGGCACCGTTTCGGGTGATCAATTTGGCATCGATCGTAACTTTCCCTTTTGTTGGCTGAGCGACGCTGGTTTGGGAGCCGGGTATCGTTTGAGTCGAGGGTGCCGTGCTAGCGGTTGCCGGCTCGCTCGGAGCAACCGGCCGGCTCGTAGCCGTCTGACGCTGGGCGTTTGAATCCACGCTGACATTTATGCGCTGATTTGCCGATTCATCGCTGTTACGGCTAAAAACGAAGAACACCACGGCCAGGACGATCAGCGCCATTACGCCGATGGGTACGAATCCCCAGGCCGGAAACCCTTCGCTTTTGGGTGAATTGTCCATCACGACGATCTTACGCTCGACGACAGGTGGGGCGTGTAGTGGACGAGCACAATTCGGACATGCAACCGCGGTACTTGAGACTTCATGCCCGCACTCCGGACAATTTAAAAGTGACATTTGAATTTCTCCTGATTTCGGCTTGCGTTTGGCGTGTTAAAAAACGTACGTATTTGCGGCCGAGTGAAATTAACCAATAGCAGCCTGAAATTTAGTTTAAGGTAATCAAGTTTCAATCGCTGTACGTTATCGCACATAACTCTTAAATAACCCTTCACCTTCCTTTTGTGTGGTAGAGCACAGACCGGCGGCGGAGGAAAATGCAAAGTTTTAGTTGATAGCAATCATTATTTTCTTTGGAGAAAAAGAAGAGAACCGGACGCCCTTCTTAGTGAGCAGAAAAAATAAGTTCGGAAGGAAAAAATCATGCTTTGGACAATTGTTTTAATTCTTATCGTTTTATGGGCGCTCGGGATCGGTGTTGGAGGGCTCGGAGCCGGCGGCGGTTTGATCCATCTATTGGTCGTAGTGGCCGTTGTCGTAGTGATTCTGCAGTTCGTTCGCGGACGAAGAGGTTAAACGTTCCGCTCAATCGGAGGAATACAAAATATGACCGTTATGAATAAAGACGAAGTGAAAGGAAAACTTAAACAGGCTTCCGGAACGATCAAGGACAAGGCCGGGGAACTGATCGGTAACAAGCGGCTTGAAACCGAGGGTGAGACCGAAAATGCCGAAGGCCAGGTTCAGGAGGCTTGGGGTAAGACGAAGCGAAGTGTGTCCGATGCGGTCAAAGGTGTGGCCGACGCGATAAATAAATAGCTGTCGGCGTTATGAGCAAAGTAAAACCCTCATTTTTCACACTATTTTCAAAAGCGACTGCATCCGCCGCCGGCAAGCCCGTTACGTTTATGCTCGCCGTTACGATCATCGTCGTCTGGGGAGTTGTGGGGCCGATCTTCGGATTCAGCGATACGTGGCAGTTGGTTATCAACACGGGAACGACCATTATTACGTTCCTGATGGTTTTCCTGATCCAGAATACGCAAAACCGGGATTCGATCGCGGTTCAGCTAAAACTGGACGAACTGATCTACGCCATGAAACAAGCCGATAACCGCTTTCTCGACGTTGAGGAGCTGGATGAAAAGGAGCTTGAGGCAAGGCGCGAAAGAATGGTTGGTCTAGCAAAGAAAGCGACCGCCGCAGGTGTGGATGTTGACAAGATCGCAAGGAGGGCTACTGCAAAGAAGAAATAGGTTCATCGAGGATTCGCCTGGGTAAAATAATTTATTTCTTGCCTGCAGACGGCTATGTACGGTATCGCACAGACGGGATCCCTTGAGTTTTGGCAATTTCATATTAGGCCAATGGAACTGTTGAAAGTCTGCCAGGACAGATCAAACCCGCTGAGTATCCCAAAAGCTCTTTTGGTATTCACTGGCTACATGTCGCGAAGAAGCAGCTAAGTCGTTTAGTTCATAAGGTGATGGTTTTTCAAGGGGGATGAGCCAAACGCCTTAACTGATTCAAAACCGCGAATTTCGGACGATGGGAACGTTAACGCGAACCCATCGTCCATTTTTTTTGGGCCGATTGTCGGCCAGCGTCGTAGCAGCAACGACGGAGCAGCAAACAAAAAAGGCCGTCGAAGCGATTCGCGGCCTTTTAATAAATAATGTCATAAGGTCGACCTAGACGCTCATGATCTCGTGTTCTTTGTTTTTGGTTAGTTCGTCGATCTTGGCGATGTAGGTGTTTGTCAGCTTCTGTACATCGTCGAGGCCGCCGCGTTCTTCGTCTTCGGAGATCGTTTTTTCTTTGAGTTCCTTTTTTAGTAGGTCATTCGAATGGTGACGGATGTTACGGACGGCGATGCGATGCTCTTCGGCGATCTCGTGGACCTGTTTTGCAAACTGTTTACGGCGTTCCTCGTTGAGGGCAGGCACCGTCAGGCGAATGATCTTTCCGTCATTGGACGGGTTCATGCCGAGATTTGCGGCTACGATCGCTTTCTCGATCGCGGCGAGGGCGGTGGCGTCCCATGGTTGGACGGTTATCAGCTGGGCCTCCGGCACCGCAACTGAGGCCAACTGGCTTAGGGGCGTTGACGCTCCGTAATAATCTACGTGAATCGCGTCCAGCAAACCGACCGTTGCACGTCCAGTACGGACGTTGGATAGTTTACGTTTGAAATCCTCGACCACACCGTCCATCTTG